>JBBRFQ010000074.1:0-16159 GCA_038224035.1 Gemmatimonadales bacterium | reverse complement strand
AGCGCCAGGCCGACCACCGGCATGATGACGTCGTCCACGAGCGACGCGACGATCTTGTTGAACGCCACACCGATAACGACGCCAACCGCCAGATCCATCACATTGCCTTTGACCGCGAACTCCTTGAACTCCGACATCATGCCCATTGCGTGTCTCCGAGAGGGAGCAGGTACTGGCGTCCGGTCGCCAGAACGACGGAACCGGCGGCAGGCCATGATCGGCCTGCAGGTGACCGGTGTCGCCTGCACACAATGGAAGAAGGCATAGGGCGGGGCAAGGGTGCGGTAACCGCTACAGTCCGTTGCTCACGCTCTCATCGCCCCGCGCGTTTGTTCAATCGTTGCGGGAAAACGCGCCGGTGAGACCGTCGGCGCCGAAACGCACCGCTTCCTTGGCGAGCGGAACGGCGGCTCCCTGACCGAAGAACTCGTGCGCAACACCGTCGAACGTCCGTGATCGAACGGTGACGCCGGCAGCGCTCAATCGCGCGGCGATCAACTCACCCTCTGAGCGCAACGGATCGATTTGCGCACTGATGATCGTGGTCGGCGGTAGCCCGGTGAGGTTGGCCGCCACGAGGTTCAGGCGTGCATCCTGTGCATCAGCAGGTGTCCGCATATAGTGACCGAAAAACCACTGCATGAGCGGCCGACTGAGTGGCTTGGCGTCGGCGTAGACGCGATAGCTGTCCGTGTTGGTATCTGTACCGGCGATCGGATACACGGCCAGCACGGCAGACGGTGCCTGCACTCCCTTGTCACGCGCTGCAATCGCCGTGGCGAGCGCCAGATTCCCGCCGGCGCTCTCGCCCGCCAGCGCCACACGCGACGCATCGCCTCCCAGCATCACCGCGTTTGCAACCACCCATTCGTACGCGGCATACGCGTCATCATGTGCCGCCGGAAACTTGTGCTCCGGCGCTTTCCGGTACTGCACGGAGACGACAATCGCGTTCGCAGCGTTTGTGAGGGCGCGAGCGGACGCATCATAGGTATCGAGATCGGCGATGACGAAGCCGCCGCCGTGAAAGTACACCACGACCGGAAACGGTCCGTCGCCAGCTGGCGCATACACGCGGATGGGGATATCGCCCGCCGGTCCCGGAAACGTGCGATTGGAGACTTTTCCTACTGCCTCGGGCGTTGTCGGAAGCCCTTCGCGCTTCAACCACGCCGCGACTGCGTCGGCCGGTGTGGGTTGCAACCGCGCCACGGCCGGCGTGAGGGTCTGCATCGGCTTGCCACCGAGTTGTGCGAGTTGATCGAGCACCGCCTGCTGTGCAGGAAGGGGACTGGCCGCAACGGTTTCCATGCTCCTTCCTCCAGCGGTTTCCGAATCCACTGCGGCAGCGCTGCTTGTCAGCGGATCGCCGAGCGTGCCATCGGCCGTTACGGTCCTGCCGTCGCGATCTGGTCGACCGGTGCAAGACGTCTGCAGTACGGCAACTGCCAGTAGCAGGAGAACAGCACGAACTGGTGGAAGTCCAACGACGCGGGCAAGTGGTTTGTCAACGTACGTATGCATATCTGCTCCTCAGGGCATGCAAGATCACACGAACGGGGCTTGAAGCCGGTCACTCTTCTCACCCCGCTGTGTGTCTCGATCAGACGATGAATGGATCGACGATGGCCAGCACGGCCGCCATTGTCAGGGGTTCGTCGAACGCTTCAGTAACCCCGTCTCTCGACACGGCGGTGACCGTCGTGACGTCAACGCCACCCTGGATCACATTGTCCTCACCGGCGTAAGTGGCCTCTGTGCCCGGAATGTCCGTGATCGCCCTCGTGATCCAGCCCTTGTTTGGCACCAGGTCCGAGAAGTTGCCGCGGAGCCGACGCACTTCGGCCGCATGACGCCCCTCAACGGAATGAATCGTCAGCGCGGCCTGCAGCACATCCTTGTACGGCTGCAGGGTAGGCGCCTGGCCCTTGTAGGCGCGCACACCGGTGTCTTCAAACGCCTGCGCCACCGCAGTGAAGGTGGCATAGTTGGTGAACACGTCGGCGAATGGACCCGCACCGGACCCGTTGCCGGCCGTAAAATCAAACGTCGGCTTGGGTCGTGCCGATCGGCCGAGGGCGTTCCGCAGGTACGCCACGTGAGCGTTCTCATGCTCCTGAATGGTCAAGAAGATTGGGCGATCCGCTGCCGGAATGAGCCCGGCCCTGGCTACACCGAGATTGTAGAACTCAGCCTCGAGGTATTCGAGCGTCAATGCGAAGTTGAGCACGCCGTTAACGGCGGTGGGAAGTCGCCCCTGCGCAAAAGCGTTCTGCGCCAGCGCGGCGATGGCCACTGGAATCGACGCCATTTTGAGCCCAGCCATGGCAACCGCGCCCGACGCGCCGCCGCGAACGATCGCATCGCGCCGGGTCACAAGCTGCTTCATGAGGTCTTCATCCAGCGTCTGCAGGATGGAAGCTGACTGTAAGGTCATGTGAGGTTCCGGTCAGGTGTTGATAGCAGTGATATTCTGGACGATGAACGGATCAGCGGCGCTGAGCACCGTCTGCGGCGTGTTGGCGGCGTCGAATGCCATCGGCGCGAACGCGCCCGTGCGCGGCTCGAGCAAGCTGCGAATCGCCGACGCATGCCGCGCTTCGACGGACACGATCTTGCCCGCGACCCCGAGCAGCGTGGCACTCGCGAGATACCGAGCAGCCCCGTTATAGGCACTCACGCCGAGATCCTCGAACGTTCGGGCCGTTTGCAGCACGCTCGTGCGGCTGTTGAACGTGATTGCCGAGAAGTCCACCGTCAGATCGGGAATGCGCGCCGCTCCAAGTGCAGCCGCGAGAAAATCGCGATGCACGACTTCATGATCGCGTAAGTCGGAGAGCACGCGTTGCTCGTTTGCCGCAAATGTGGTGGTAAAGGCAGGGTCGGTCACGACCCGGATGTAGAACGCTGCCTCGAGTTGCTCCAACGCATAGGCGTAGTTGAGCACGTCGGTGTCGGTCGAAAAGTCGAGCGTGATGTTGTTGCCGCTTACGATCGCCAGCGAGGGATCTGTGGGTGCGAACAGATCAGTCCCACCCTGTCGGCAACCCGCCAGCAGCAACGCGACGCTCCCGAGCCCTGCGGCTCGGAGCATATCGCGCCGACTGGTGCCGCCGAGCGCTGCCGGCACGTCGTTGTATTCCGTTTGCATGTGCACTCCTGCATTAAGCAGTGCTGCAGTGATCAAGGTAAATGCGTGAGAATCACGCACTCAGGCGCGAAGGTGTCGGCGTGATGCGGCCGCGAGGAGGACCAAGCCACCAAACACCAGTGCAAGACTGCTCGGCTCGGGCACGACAACGGCCGGGCTTATGCGGACGAGCTGAATGTTGTCAAAGTTCACCAGCGGTTCGTCAAATTCATTGCGTGCCGTAATGCGCACCGATGTCAGGTTTGTGAACTGGCTGCCGAACATGAAATCCGCGTACATGGCACCGACCATAAAGGTCTGCATGATTGGCGCGCCTGATCCGAAGCCGGTAAACAGGACGGAAGTCTGGGAGGCGGCCAGAACTCCGGACAGGCCGATCGAGGATATCGCGAATGTTCCGCCGTCGACTCGCCTGAGGTCGATTTCGGACGCGTCCGGCGTGTTGAGAAGGAGCGAGGGAGTACCGTTACCGCCAAAACTCGGGCTGTTTGCGCTATTGGCGAGGAACGCATTCGCAGCTGTCGGACCAGTACACGACACGCCGACGGCGATGAGCACGAAGGCGCTTTCCTGATAGCAGTTGTTGACGAACCTGATGCCAGAGCCAGGAGGAACTTCGGTAAGCGTATTGAAATTGAGCGTGGCTGCTTGCGCGCCGAGCTGAGCCGCGGAGACCGAAATGCTCAACGCAGCCACAGCAACGACAAGATGCCGCATTCTGGGATTCAGAGTCAAAGTCATTTGCGTGGGCCTGTGCACTGAAGTGTGAGCGTCGCGATGATCGCTCATCGATCACGCGAGATGTGTCTATAGGAAGCGCCGCATCAAACCTCTCATGGCGGCGCTCGACACCGTGGCGCGCGCAGCTCCCCTCTACGAGAAGCACCCATAAATGCGGACCCGCTTACGCAAACGGGCGCACAGTCAATCACACACTGCATGATCACACTCGATGAGTTGGTTGGCGCGCGTTTCCGTGGACTCGCGGCACGTTCTCACGTTATGAAGCAGAATGCGCTCACAAACACATGCGCGAAATCGACCGAAAGGAGGATTTTGCGCTCAACATTCAGTCATACTTCTTGCGCGCATGTCTCGGCAGCCACGACTGTCAGCGCAGTGCAACGTGACGCGATTCCGCGTACAAATCATGGAATGAATGACCAACGGCACCTCGGCGATTCTGTTCGCGAGATCGCGATCGTGTGCGCGTTGAAAGCGAACACCGGCGTCGCAAATGTTCGCGCGTGCGCGTGCGGGTCACTTGTGCCTGATGGCATCACAAGGATCACGCACGCAGGTTTGTACTTCGCAGCTCGGGAGCGTGGCTACGCGTGGACCCTTAGCTCGACACGAACCGGTTCGTCGCCGGCGTCCAACACGACCGCTACTGCCCCGCGGTCAAGCTGCACGACCGTTTCGGGTTGTGTCGGAGCGCGGAGCTCGAGCAGTTGCCACCCGCATGCATCTGCCAGTGCGACCGCGAGTTGCGCCCCCGGCACTTGCAACGTGAGCAAGTCGCCGAGCTGGGTGATCCAGCCCTCGACGTACCCGGATCGAGTGGCCGTGTGCATGTGTGCGCCCGGTCGGGGGCCTCGATCACATCCGTGAGGGACGTGGAATGGGCAGCAGCGGGCCTCCTTGATTGCCCGCGAAGGCCTGAGAGGCGTCCCGCCAGGCCCACTCTCCCGATTGACACCCACCGCAAACGTGCGTATGCTATAGGTCTGTCTTGTTTCGGGTACTCCCGCGAGTGGCTGGTGTGCCCGCGTTCCCAACCAGACTACTCTGCCAGCGCGTTTCCCCGCGCCGCACGTCGCGGCTCGGGCTTGCGCGTTGGCAGTTACCCCAAGGCAACACCGGTACGTTGCCTGCCCTCGGAGCCCCTGCGGGTTCCACCCACTGGGACCGCTCGCGGCCCCCTGTTGATGCTCGCATGAAGACTTACAGCGCTACGCCGAAGGATTTTGACCACCGGTGGTACGTGGTAGACGCGGAGGGCATGGTCCTTGGCCGCCTGGCGTCCGAAGTCGCGAAGATTCTTCGCGGCAAGCACAAGCCGATGTTCACGCCCCATATGGATACCGGTGACTTCGTCATCGTGATCAACGCCGCCAAGGTGCGCGTCACGGGGAACAAGGCCACCCAGAAAACATACTTCAAGCACACGGGCTACATGGGTCATGAGTCGCACACGCCTTTTGCGTCTGTGCTGGCCAAACACCCCGACCGCGTGATTGAGCGCGCCATCTTTGGCATGCTGCCCAAGAACGCGCTGTCGCGTGGCACCGTGCGCCGCAAGTTGCGTGTGTATGCCAGCACGGAGCACCCGCATTCGGCGCAGCAGCCCACGCCGCTGACCTTCCCGACGCTCGAGGCCAAGTAATGTCGACTACGCATGCCATCGGTCGCCGCAAGGAAGCCGTCTGCCGCATCTACCTCACGCCCGGCTCGGGTAAGTGGGAAATCAACGGTCGTGGTCTCGGGGAGTTCTTCCCGCGTCCGGCGCTCGTCTCGTCCATCCAGCAGCCGTTCACGGCCACGGATACGCTCGGTCAGTATGACGTGCGCGCCACGTGCAACGGTGGTGGTGTGGCCGGACAGGCTGGTGCAGTCCGCCTCGCGATCGCCCGCGCGCTCGTCAAAATCGACGAAACCAACAAGCCCAAGCTTCGCCCCCTCGGCCTGCTGACGCGTGATGCGCGCGCGGTTGAGCGCAAGAAGCCGGGTCAGCCTGGCGCCCGCAAGAAGTTCCAGTTCTCCAAGCGTTGATCAACTCGCGGCACTGATCACGTCAACCACTCACGCCGTCCGAGTTCGGAGTGGGTGCCAGTGCCCAACCGGCTACTGGTCACTCCGAACGGTGACGACGGCGGACGCATAACCACACGTACTACATCATGGCTAATCCGTCACTTGAACAGCTGTTGGCCGCCGGTGTCCATTTCGGGCACCAGACGCGCCGTTGGAATCCGAAAATGCGCCGGTTCATTTTCGCCGAGCGCAACGGCATCCACATTATCGACCTGCAGAAGACGCTCCGTCAGATTGAACTGGCGCAAAAGCTCGTGCGGGAAGTCGTACTGCGCGGCGAGAATGTGCTCTTCGTGTGCACCAAGCGGCAGCTCGCCGCTATCGTGCGCGATGAAGCCGATCGCTGCAATGCCATGTTCGTGACCGAGCGTTGGTTGGGCGGCATGCTCACCAACTTCCAGACGGTCAAGAAGCAGGTCCGCAAGCTCAAAGACCTCGAAGCCGGCACCGAAGACGGATCGCTCGCGAACTACACGAAAAAAGAACAGCTCATGATGTCGCGTCAGCGCGAGAAGCTCTCGAAGTATCTCGAGGGAATCAAAACCATGACACGCGTGCCGGGCCTGCTGTTCATTGTCGATTCCAAGAAGGAACGCATCGCGGTCACTGAAGCCAACAAGCTCGGTATCCCGATTGTCTCCATCTGCGATACAAACGCCGATCCCGATCTCATCACGGTGCCCATCGCGGGCAACGACGACGCCATCCGCTCGGTGGAGCTGATCACCAGGGCCATCGCCGATACCATCGACGAAGCCCGGCGCGAGGCGCCCGCCCGTCCGCAGGAAGACGAAGCGGAGAGCTACGTGTACAGCACCGATCGTGGCGCCGAACCAGCTGCCAAGAGCGATGACGAAAGCCGTAAGCGTCGCCGTCCGCGTCGCCGCCGTGCCAAGCCCGAAGCCATCGCCCGTCTGCGTACGGGTGGAGAAGTCGGCGCTGAAGGAGTGGAAGGGGCCGAAGGCGCCGACGATGCCGGAGCAGACGAAGGCGCAGCCGGCGAAGAGTAACGCCGGCTGACGGATCAGCTCGTTCCGCACTGGAACGGGCAACCCCGTCGGGCCTCGTGGTGCGACGCCGCCGGCCTTCTCGCCGGCGGCGTTCGCGTAAGCAGAAGCCGGTGGTCGCGTGGCTCTGGTGCGATCGCCATACTTCCTCAGAAGAAACCGGGCAGGCGCGTTCGTGCGCAGACTCGGCCCAAACCGATATCACGATTGACTCGCTCAGGAGACAGGTTACGCAGATGAGCACTACGATCACCGCCAAGGACGTCGCCGCGCTTCGCGCGCGCACCGGCGCCGGCATGATGGATTGCAAGAAGGCGCTCGAAGAAAACGCGGGCGACATCGACGCGGCCGTGGAATGGCTGCGCAAGCGTGGTATCGCCAAGGCCGAGAAGCGCGCGGATCGCAGCACATCCGAAGGACTGATCGGCTCCGACGTGCGCGCCGAAGGCACGGTCGGCGTGCTGGTTGAATTGGGTTGTGAAACCGACTTCGTGGCGCGCAACGATGATTTCGGTGCGGTGCTCACGCAGCTCGTCGAAGCAATGGCCACTTCAGGTGCCGACGATACCGCCGCATTTCTTACGTCATCGATCGATGGCAAGTCGGTGGATGAGTTCGTGAAGCTCGTGTCGGGCAAGACGGGTGAAGCCGTGGCCGTGCGTCGCGTGGCGCGGATTGATGCAGGCGACAACGGTCAGATCGGTGTATATCGCCACCACAATGGCAAGCTCGCCACGCTCGTGGGCGTCTCGGCGTCGAATGCTGAAGCGGCCAGGCACCCGGCCACACTCGAAGCGGCCAAGTTTGTCGCCGAGCACATTGCCGCGGCTGCACCGATCGCGATCGATCGCGACGGCGTGCCGGTCGAGAAGCTCGAGAGCGAAATGCGTATTGCCGAAGATCAGGCGCGTCAGACGGGCAAGCCCGACGCGATGATCGAGAAAATCGCCAAGGGCAAGGTGGAGTCGTTCCTTAAGGAGGTCACGCTGCTGCCGCAGGGGTGGGTGCGCGATCCGTCCAAGACGATCGCCGACGTGCTCAAGGAACATGGCAAGACCGCCGGCGGCGACCTCACAGTCACGCGCTTCGTGCGCTTCCAGCTCGGCGTCGAATAACCCGTGGCCGATGACCAAACATCAACCGACTCCGTAGCTGAGGCTGCGGAGTCGGTGCGGTACCCCCGCGTGCTGCTCAAGCTGTCGGGGGAAGCGCTCGCCGGCGAGCGTGGTCTCGGCTTTGATTTTGATCGCATGGCGTTCTTCGCCGAGCAGATCGCCGGTGTGGTGTCGATGGGCGTGCAGCTGGGGTTGGTAATTGGCGGCGGCAACATTGTGCGCGGTTCACAACTCGCACCGCTCGGCATGGATCGTGTGTCGGCCGATTACATGGGCATGCTGGGTACCGTCATCAATGCGCTGGCGCTGCAGGACGTGCTCGAGAAGCGCGGCCTCGACACGCGCGTGATGACGGCCATTCGCATGGAGGAGCTGGCTGAGCCGTATATTCGGCGGCGCGCCATGCGACACTTCGAGAAGGGACGCATCGTGATCTTTGCCGCCGGTACCGGAAATCCGTACTTTTCCACCGATACAGCGGCGGTGCTGCGCGCCATCCAGATGAAGGCTGATATCATCATCAAGGCCACCAGTGTGGACGGCGTGTACAACGCGGATCCCAAGAAGGATCCGAATGCGAAGATGTACGAGACCATCAGTTACCGTGACGTCATGATGGGCGAGTTGCGTGTGATGGACCAAACCGCCATCACGCTGTGCAAGGAAAACTCGCTCCCGCTGATCGTTCTGAACATCAACCAACCAGGCGCGGTCGCGGCGGCCGTCCGTGGCACGCGCATAGGGACTCTCGTATCATGAGCACTGTTGCCCAGATTCTCAAAGATTGCCGTTCGGGAATGGAGAAGGCGGTTGAGGCGTGCAAGCGCGACTTCTCCGGCATTCGTTCCGGCAAAGCCTCGCCGAGCATGCTCGACACCGTGCGGGTCGAAGTGTACGGCTCGATGATGGCACTCAATCAGGTGGCCAGCGTCTCGGCGCCGGAACCGCGCATCCTCATGGTCCAGCCGTTCGACAAGGGACAGGCCAAGATTATCGAGAAGGCGATTCGTGAATCCGATCTCGGACTTGAACCATCGAATCAGGGCGGTGTGATTCGTGTGCCGCTGCCGCAGATGACGGAAGAGCGTCGCAAGGATCTGGTCAAGGTGTTGCACAAGCTGGCCGAAGAGGGGCGCATTGCCGTGCGTCACGCACGTACGGATACCCGTGACAAGCTCAAGAAGCTCGATGGGGTGTCGGAAGACGACAAGAAGCATGGTGAGAAGGACTTGCAGAAGGTGCACGACGAGTTCATCGGTCATATCGAGTCGGCACTGAAGAGCAAGGAAGCCGAGGTGATGGCGGTCTGAGTTTTCGCTCGGACGTCGTTCGCTTTTCATGAGACCAAGGTCCGCTGTGAATCACGCTGTGAGCCCTTCCTCCGACACGACCGCAGGCCGCGGGTCCGTCGACGCGGGAACGCACCCGGGCACCGACGCCTTGCTGCCGCAGTTGCAGCGCGCGCCGGTGCCTCGGCACATCGCGATCATCATGGATGGCAATGGGCGTTGGGCTCGCGAGCGCCACATGCCGCGGCCGTTCGGGCATCGGGCCGGAATGAAGGCGGTGCGTGCCGTGGTCGAGGCGTCCATCGCGGCCGGTGTGGAGTGGTTGTCGTTGTTTGCGTTCTCTCAGGAGAACTGGCAGCGCCCGCAGCCGGAAATCAGTGCGCTCATGTCACTGCTTGAGGAGTACATCAACTCCGAGTTGCGCGAGTTGCTCGAGCAGGGTGTGCGCATCCGCGTGCACGGCGATTTGTCGCGGTTGAATGGTGCGGCCGCGCGAGCGGTCGAGCGCGCCGTCGCGGAAACGGCGCACTGCACGAAACTCGGACTCAATCTCTTCATCTCGTACGGCGGTCGGGCGGAACTCGTGCGCGCCATGCGCGCGATGGCGACCGATGTACAGGCCGGCGTGCTGACGCCCGGGCAGATCGATGAAGACGCGATCCGTGCACGGCTGTACACGCAGGGGTGTCCTGACCCCGACCTGCTGATTCGCACGTCGGGAGAACAGCGGCTGTCGAACTTCATGCTGTGGCAGGTCGCGTACGCCGAGTTGTATATCTCAGGTGTATTGTGGCCCGACTTCGATCGCCTGGCGCTGTTCGAAGCCATTCTTGATTTTCAGCGGCGCGACCGTCGCTTCGGCAAGGTGGACAAGTGACGCGCTGCCACGTTGTGTCCGGCGTTTGCAGGCCGCATGAGTGAACTGGCGCGACGTGTCATCGTCGCGTTGATCGGTGCGCCGCTCGCGATCGTGACGTTGTGGTACGGGGGCGCGGCGATGGCGACACTCATCAGTGTGCTGTCGGCGATCGCGGCGTGGGAGTTGTTTCGCATTGCGGAATCCGGCGGGCACACGCCGATCGCGCCGCTCGGCATCGTGATGGCTGCCGTTCTGCCGCTTGTGGTGCACGCGGAGTATCTGGGCCTCATTCGCGTGCCGTTTTCGGTACTGCCAATCGTGGTACTGGCAACGATGGCTGTCGCGTTGTTCCTGCGCGCCCCATCATCGAAGCCACTCGGCGCCGCCGCGATCACGCTGTTCGGCGTGGCGTACACCGGCGGCCTGCTGAGCTTCGCGTATGCGCTTCGCTACTTCGATTATGCGGTCGGGCAAGCCGCCGGCACCGTCGTGGTGGTGTTTCCACTGCTGCTGACGTGGGCTTCCGATGTGGGTGCCTACTTCACCGGACGTTTGATTGGTGGGCGCAAGCTCATGCCGTCGATCAGCCCTGGCAAAACGATCTCCGGTGCGGTCGGCGGCATTGCGACCACCGTTATCGTCGCGTGGCTGTATCAGCGTTACGCCATGATTCCCGTGGCGCGTCTGGCGCTCACGCCGGTGGCGCTGGTGGGCGTCGCGATCACGATGAGTGTCGTCGGTCAGATCGGCGATCTCGTGGAGTCGCAACTCAAGCGCGAAGGCAACGTGAAGGATTCCTCTCATCTCTTGCCGGGTCACGGCGGCGTGCTCGATCGCGTTGATTCGCTGTTGTTCACGTTCCCCGTGGCTTTTGTATTGCTGCGCTGGCTCGTTCTTCCTGTTACCGGCTGACGCGACATGGCCTCTCCTCTCGGCGTCGCATTGCTCGGCTCCACCGGCTCCATCGGGACCAGTGCGTTGCGCGTGCTCGCGCGGCATCCCGAACGCTTTCGCGCCGTTGCCCTGACCGCCAATGGCAACGTCTTGGCGCTGAAGGCGCAGGTCGACGCCTGGGCTCCGTCGTACGTGGGGGTGGTGAGCGGTGTCCCACCCGCCGACAGCCCGCACTGGCGCACCGGCGCGGCGTGCCTCCTCGAGGCCGCCTCGCATCCGGAGGTGGACATTGTGCTGAACGCGGTGGTGGGCGCTGCGGGCTTGCAGGCCACGCTGGCCGCGCTCGCCGCTGGCAAACGGGTGGCGCTCGCGAACAAGGAAACGCTGGTGGTGGCCGGACCCGTGATCATGGCTGCGGCCAGAGACGGAAAGGGGTCTCTGGTCCCGGTCGACAGTGAGCACTCCGCGATCTTGCAGTGTCTCGCCGGGCGACGGACGGACGAGATTCGTCGACTTGTGATCACCGCGTCGGGAGGCCCATTCCGCACGTGGCCGTCGGAGCGCATTTCGTCGGCCACCATCGCGGACGCGCTCAACCACCCCACGTGGCGCATGGGCAGCAAGATCACCGTCGACAGCGCCACGCTGGCCAACAAGGCACTGGAAGTGATCGAGGCGCATTATCTCTTTGGTGTGCCGTACGACCGGATTGATGTGGTGGTGCACCCGCAGAGCATTGTGCACTCGTTTGTCGAGTTTATCGATGGGAGCATGCTGGCCCAACTCGGTGTACCCAGCATGGAACTGCCCATTTTGTATGCGCTGACGCACCCGGAGCGCCTTCCGGACGATGGCGTTCCACGATTCGATCCGGTCTCGATCGGATCACTCACGTTCGAGCCCGTACGGCACGCTGACTTCCCGGCGCTCTCGCTGGGAGTGACGGCTGGCCGGACGGGTGGTGCCGCTCCGGCGGTGTTCAATGCGGCCAACGAAGAAGCCGTTGCGGCGTTCCTCGCGGGCCGTCTCACATTCGGTCAGATTGCTGATCGCATACGGCATGCGCTCGACGATCTGTCGCATCGTCCCGGTCACGCGCTCGAGGAACTCCTCGAGGCCGATGCCGAGGCGCGACGTCACGTCAATTCCAGGCTCTCGTGTTGAATACGCTGAGTTCCATTGCTGCACCGTTGTTTGTGTTCGGGATCGTGGTATTTGTCCACGAGCTCGGACATTTTCTGGCCGCGAAATCGGTGGGCGTGTACGCGCCAATCTTTTCGCTGGGCTGGGGCCGTCGACTGTTTGGGGTGAAGCGCGGCGAAACCGACTACCGCATTTCGATGTTTCCACTCGGCGGTTTCGTGCGGATGGCGTCGCGCGAAGATGAGTCCATGGCGGGCATCGAAGGTGGTGGTAACATGGATGCCACTGCAGCCGCCGATCCGTCCGTGCTGGCCGACGCGAAGAAGTCGGCCGGCGCGTTGTGGAATGACAATGCCATGGTCCCGTTTGGCCCGCAGCCAGTGCCCTCACAGCGTTGGGTTGAGTCCAAGCCCATGCTGCAGCGCCTGTGGATCATGTCGGCCGGTGTCATCGCCAATATTCTGTTGGCGATTGTCGTGACGAGCGGCGTGAACCTCGGGTATGGTCGTTCGTTCGTGCCGGCGGTCGTCGACTCGGTTGTCACGGGTGGACCGGCACAGGCGGCGGGTGTGCTGGCGGGCGACACGATCGTCACGGTAAATGGCGCTGCGATCCGTGGCTGGAACGATGTCCTTGATCGAGTTTCCGCCGTCACCTCGGGCACGCTCTCGGTTGAGGTCGCGCGCCCTGAAGGCCGACGGACGCTCTCCGTGTCGCCGACGCAGGCAGATGGTGTGAATCCGGCAACTGGTGTGGCCGTGAAGGTTGGTCGTATCGGAATTGCCGTTCGCAACGAGGTGCAGCACGAAGACATGGGCCTCGGCGAGTCTGTCTCGGCGGGATTTCGCACTACGTGGGTCATGAGTACGCGCGTCGTGGAAGTGCTCAAAGGACTGATCTCGCGCGATGTGGCGGTGAGTAATCTTGCCGGTCCGATCGGGATTGCGAAAATCTCTGTCGAAGCTGCCAGCGGCGGCGCGGAAGTGTTGTGGTCGTTGATCGCGTTCCTCAGTCTGAATATCGCAATTGTCAATCTGCTGCCGGTGCCGGTGCTGGACGGCGGACAGATGCTGGTTGCCATCGCCGAGGGCATCAAGGGCAGTCCGCTCGGTGCGGGCACGCGGGAATGGTTGGCCAGAGCCGGCGTGCTCTTCGTACTTCTGCTCATCGTGTTGGTGACGTTCAATGACATCAAGCGACTGTTCACTTCCTGATGATGCGTGACGGTTCCGCAACCGGCCTGACGACTCGCCAGCGTGTGCGATCGCTCATGCTGGTTGCGGCGTTGTTGCCCGGTGCGGCGCTTGCCGCCTGCGGGGGAGCACGGGCTGCGTCCGGCGTGACGGCCGATCAGTCACTGCGATACCCGCGTGACGCGGCCCGATTTGCGGCTGAGCCGCTTTCCGACAGCACACTTTCGTTCGCGGCCGAGGACGCGCGGTGGGTCGCGACCGGCATGCTCGGTATTGCGGTTGATCCCGCGCGTGGTGACGCGCTGATCGCCAAGCTACGGGTCATACATGTGAACAACGGGCGCGTGGAAGCGCTGGTGACGGGGCAAACGACGCGCGTGGCGCCCGGCCATGTGGTGCTGCTGGTGAAGCCGACGGTCGGGTGGTGGCGACAGCGTCTGTACTGGCTCGGCGCCCTCAGCGGTGGAGCATTCGCCGGCACGCTCGCGCTCCTGCTATAACGACTAGCAGATCAGCTTGAAGCGCACGGTGTCCGAGCCTGGGCGCAGATTGTGCGGCGCATCGTACTGCGCGCAGCGTGGCGCGGTCCCGTGCAGGCGCCAGGTGCCGGCGCGTACGACGGCTGGCGACAGACTCCTGGCGTCTCCTGTCAGCACGACATCGCCACGCGCGTCGATGAAGGACACTTCGGCGTCGGGGGGTGTGACGTCGAGCACGACCCGACTGCATCGTGCGAGCTGCACAGTATGCGCGCGCTGCTCTCCCGACTTGAGCACAATGGTGTCCGTGCGTTCGCTATACCGACATCCTGATACGCCCGGTCCACCCATGAGTGCGGAGCCGATGATGTACTGACCTGGCGCGAGTCGGTCGTCGCGCCACGGCGCATAGTCTACGCGTTTTCCGTTGACTGAGAGCAACGTGGAATCCGCGCTGGACACAATCGAGAGTCGCGCCGTGCGAGCGGCGGGCCGCCAGTCGGGATTGCGCACGACCAGCGGCTTGCCCGCGGTATCGTTGGTCAACGGGATCGGCACCGCCCCGAACAGCGAGTCACCGAGCGTCGAACTGGAGTCCTGCGCCATCAGACTATCCGGCGACATACCGTCGACGACCGGAGGAGCACCCGTCAACCGCGCCCACGCCTGCTGCACGAACGGCTGCTCACGTGCGCTCCAGAGGACGACGAGTCCGATCACGGCGACGAGCGACGTCAACAACAGCGCGCGGGAGCGCGGCGACGCTGCACCCATGATGGTGTGCGTCGTGGTCGTGCCGCCCGGCGTCAGCGCCAGTCGCGATCCAGTCGCAGGAGCCGACGGGAGGCGTGAGAGCGCGTCGGATAACGCCGTCGCTGACGTGTAGCGGTCCTCGGGACGCTTGGCGAGCAACCGCAGAATGACCTTCTCAAATGCGCCCGAAATGGCCGGCACATGCGTTCGTGGCGAGGCCGGCGGCACGTCTACATGCTGGCGCGCCACCGCGTACCAGTCTTCGCCCTCAAACGGGAGTTTGCCGGTGGCCGCCCGATACAGCGTCACGCCCAATGCATACAGATCACTGCGTCCGTCGAGCGTCTCGCCCTTGGCCTGCTCGGGGCTGAAATAGTGAGGCGTACCGAGCACCTGATTGGTTGCGCTCAGATCGGCGCCCGACGTGAGCGCGCGCGCCAATCCAAAGTCGCAAACAATCGCCTCCCCGCTCGTCCCGATCAGGATGTTGTCGGGCTTGATATCCCGGTGGATGATGTCCTCAGCGTGCGCGACTGAAAGCGCGCTCGCGATGTCGAGGCCGAGCCGGACCACATCGGATTCGGGCAGATATGGCATGACCTGCAAGCGCCGCGACAGCGTGTGCGGGACGAGGTCCATGGCGACCCACGTGACGCCGTCGCCCCGCCCGACGTCGCGCACGGTGATGATGTTGGGGTGACGCAGCCTGGCCGCGGTGGTCGCCTCTCGTCGGAAGCGCGCCTCGGCGGTCTCGTTGCCCGTGTGCTCCGGTCGCAGCACCTTGACCGCGACGGAGATCTCCAGCTCAACATCGATCGCCTCGTATACCCAAGCGTAGGCCCCCACGCCGAGCAGGCGCGTGAGACGATACCGTCCGCCGAGGGTCTGACCGAGGTAGCGCTCTGGCACGGATGGGGGTCAGAGGCGGAAAGGAGTGCTCCGAGGGTCCTTTACAGGCCGGACCTGAAGCGTTAACGTATTAGGCTAACATCATTTGCGGTATCGCACGAGATATCGCACCCCAGGCACCGCTTCCGGAATGGCCCCCGATTTGGGCGCTGATCCAGCTAGCGCGGAGAATATTACGACGATGGCGTTCGACAAGGCACCCACGATCGAGAAGTACCGCACGCATCAAGAAGATACCGGATCCGCCCGCGTTCAAGTCGCGGTGCTCACCGACCGGATCAACTATCTGACGGCGCACTTCCGGGCGCATCACAAGGACCATCATAGCCGGCGCGGCCTGCTCAAAATGGTTGGCAAGCGTCGCCGCCTTCTCGACTACATCAAGCGCACCAACGTCGAAGGTTATCGCTCGCTGGTGCAGGAACTCGGCCTCCGCTACTGAGGTCGTTCGCAGGACCGATCGCGCGGGGGCATGCTGCCACCCGCGCGATTTCTTTTCTGGCAGCAAGCAACCACAAAGCAACTACGCAATGATGCAAAGAATCGAGCGGAC
>JBBRFQ010000073.1:0-16263 GCA_038224035.1 Gemmatimonadales bacterium | reverse complement strand
GAACCCAGCGACCCCTCGCTTTCCCCACCGCCTAGATTTCTCGGTCTACCCCACACCGAATCCATGTCCTACTCGAATCTGACCTTCGACGTCGCCGACCGGATTGCCACGATCACCGTGAACCGGCCGGACAAACTCAACGCTCTCAACGACGAGACCATCGCCGAGCTTGGTCTCGCCATCGATGAGGCCAACGCGCGCGCGGACATCGCGGCAGTGTTGCTCACGGGAGCCGGTCGAGCGTTTGTCGCGGGCGCTGACATCTCGGAACTGGCCAGCCAGAGTCCGCTCGAAGCACAGCAGCGGGCGCGGGCGGGGCAGCGCGTCTTCCGTCGTTTCGAAACAAGTCCCAAGCCCACCATCGCCGTCGTGAACGGATTCTCACTCGGCGGTGGGTGCGAACTCGCAATGTCGTGTCATGTTCGCGTTGCGAGCGAGAAAGCCAGGTTTGGACAGCCCGAAGTCAAACTTGGCATTGTGCCCGGATTTGGCGGCTCGCAGCGATTGCCGCGCTTGATCGGACGCGGCGCGGCACTCAAGCTGCTGCTCACGGGCGATATGATCGACGCCACCGAAGCACATCGATTGGGACTGGCCGACGAAGTGGTCCCGGCCGAGCAACTGATGGAACGTGCGCGCGCCTTGGCCACGAGCATGATCGCCAACGCACCGCTCGCGCTGGCCGGTTGCATTGATGCGATGAATCGTGGTCTCGACAGTACGCTCGACGAAGGGTGCCTCGCCGAAAGCGACTGGTTCGGTGTGCTGTCCGCCACGGACGATGTGAAAGAAGGCATGCAGGCGTTTCTCGAAAAGCGACCCGCCACCTTCACCGGTCGCTGAGTTCGCTCGGCACGCATGCTCGAGCAACTCACCATTCGCGATTTTCGTAATCTGGCCGCACTCGATCTCGACATCGAGCCGGCTGGCCTCGCGGTGGTTGGCAACAATGGCCACGGCAAAACCAATTTGCTCGAAGCGATCGCGTATTTGCGATTGTTGCGCTCGTGGCGTGGCGCCCGTGACGCCGATGTCGTGCGGTTCGGAGCCCCGGCGTTTCATGTACGCGCTCGACTCTGTGCGCCGGCCGCTGCCCAAGCCGTGAGCGTTGGCTACGAGCGCGCCGGGAAACGCAAACGCGCCACGCTGGACGGCGTTGAACAGCCGCGACTGTCGGATGCACTTGGCGCGCTGCCAAGCGTGTGTTTCTCTCCCGCGGATGTGAGTCTCATCGCCGGTGGCCCTGGCGAACGTCGTCGTTTCCTTGACGTCGCGCTCGCGCTCACGTCGCGCCAGTACCTGAACGCGCTGCAGCAATACCGCGCGGCGTTGTTGCGACGCAATGCGACGTTGCGAGAGCTGCAGCGGGCCGGTCGCACCACCGCCAGCGCCGCGGCGAATGCCGCCGTGTGGGAGCCGGCCTTGTGCGAACACGGCGCCGTGCTCATCGCGGCGCGTCGCACATGGACCGCGCATCACGCCGAACCGTACGCGACGTTATGCGCCGCAATCGGCGAAACGCTGCCGAGCACGATGCTCTATCACAGTGCGGCGGCGGAGGGCGACAACGAGGGACTGTCGGCGATGCTCGCCACCATGTTCGAGGCCCAGCGGTCGCAGGAGCTGCGCCGCGGTGTCACACTCGTGGGTCCGCATCGCGACGATCTGCAACTGCTGCTCGGCGGTCGCGACCTGCGTACGTTCGGATCGGCCGGGCAGCAACGCACCGCCGCCATCGCTCTTCGGATGCGCGAATCCGCGACGGTACACACTGTGCTGGGCGCGCCGCCGCTGTTGTTGCTGGATGATCCGTTCGCCGAGCTCGACGTACAGCGATCAACAGCGATTCTGTCATTGCTCGCCGTCACGGGCGTGGGTCAGGTCATACTCGTCGTGCCGAGAGACGAGGACATCCCGCTCGCGTTCACCGCGTTGCCACGGACGCGTATGCAGGCGGGTGCGTTGTCATGAGAGAAGGTGACGCGAAGCGAAAGCCGGCGAAGCTGAGTGACGTGCTGGCGTCGGTGATTGATAGGGCGGGCCTCACCGATCGCATGGCGCAGGCGCGGGTGATTCCGGAATGGCCGTCGATCGTGGGGCCTCAGATCGCCGAAGTCACGGAACCCGTCGCGCTGCAGCGGGACGGCACGCTGGTGGTGGCGGTGCGCACGAACGGCTGGATGACGGAGCTGTCGATGATGGAGCCGGACCTTTTGCGCGCACTGAACGCGGACACGTCGCGACCGCCGGTGGCCCGCCTGAGGCTGGTGCTGCAGCGCTGAGTCCGGGAGCGTCGGCAACGGAAAGGCAAGTTGTTGTTTAACAACGACTTAGCCGACTGCCGCCGAGTTGCATTTGGCCCCGCGATCGGTTAGTTTTCGGGGTTACCTCCGTTTTCTGGTGCGTCCCGTGTTTCGGTCTTCAGGATCGCCTCCGGCGCGCGTGTCATCCCCGCCACACCATCGACATGGCCAACGAGCAAGAACAGCCGAACAACGGCTACGGCGCCGACAGTATTCAGGTCCTCAAGGGTCTCGAAGCTGTTCGCATGCGCCCGGGCATGTACATCGGAAGCACTTCGGCGCGCGGTCTGCATCACCTCGTATATGAGGTGGTCGACAACTCCATCGACGAAGCGTTGGCCGGCCACGCCACGCGTGTGACGGTGATCATTCACGCCGACGATTCCATCACCGTCGAAGACGATGGTCGCGGTATCCCGGTGGACATGCATCCCGTGGAGAAGCTCCCGGGCCTTGAGCTGGCGATGACGGTGCTGCATGCCGGTGGCAAGTTCGACAAGAACACGTACAAGGTGTCCGGCGGTTTGCACGGCGTTGGTGTATCGGTCGTGAATGCGCTGTCGTCGCAGCTGAAGGTGTGGGTGAAGCGCGAGGGCAAGGAGTACTACATGGACTTCGCGTGTGGTATCACCACCACCAAGCTCAAGGTCACACGTGACGTCGGCGCGACGGAACGCGGCACCAAAGTGTGGTTCAAACCGGACAGCGCGATTTTCACGGAGACATTGCGCTACGACTGGTCCACGCTGGCGCTGCGCCTGCGCGAGCTCGCCTACCTGAACAAGGGCATTACCATTTCGCTCACTGATGAGCGCGAGGGCGATGAAAAATCAGAAACGTTTCATGCGCAGGGCGGCCTGCGTGAGTTTGTAGCCTTCCTCAACGCCCATCGCAAGCCGCTGCACGCCGATGTCATTGCCATCGAAACCGAGCGTGACGACATCGCGATCGACCTCGCGCTGCAGTACAACGACGGCTACACGGAATCGGTGTTCTCGTTCGTGAACAACATCAGCACGCACGAAGGCGGGACGCACCTCACGGGCTTCAAGAGTGCGCTCACGTCAGTGATCAACAAGTACATCGAGAAGTCCACGGCGTTGAACAAGAAGGACAAGGATATCCGGCTCAGCGGCGATGACGTACGCGAGGGCATCGTCGCGGTATTGTCGGTCAAGGTGCGCGAGCCGCAGTTTGAAGGGCAGACCAAAACCAAGCTCGGCAACTCCGAGGTGGAAGGCGCGGTGCGCAGCGTGGTGAATGACCTGCTGACCACCTATCTCGAAGAGCACCCGAAAACCGCCAACATCATCATCGAGAAGGCCGTGTCGGCGGCGCGCGCCCGCGAAGCCGCGCGCAAGGCCCGCGACCTCACGCGCAAGAAGTCGGCGCTCGACGTGGGCAACCTGCCAGGCAAGCTCGCCGACTGCTCACTCAGCGATCCGTCGCTGTGCGAGATCTATCTGGTCGAGGGTGACTCTGCCGGTGGCTCGGCGAAGCAGGGTCGCAAGCGCGACTTCCAGGCGATCCTGCCGCTGCGCGGCAAGATCATCAACGTGGAAAAAGCCCGCATTGACAAGGTGCTCAGCAACGAAGAAATCCGCACCATCATCACGGCGCTCGGTACGGGCATCCGCGAAGAGTTCGACATCGCGAAGGCGCGCTACCACAAGGTCATCATCATGACCGACGCCGACGTGGACGGAGCGCACATTCGCACGCTGCTGCTCACGTTCTTCTTCCGCCAGATGCCGCAGCTGATCGATGCGGGCTACATGTACATCGCCCAGCCGCCGCTGTATCGCGTGGCCAAGGGCAAGGAAGAGTATTACGCGTACACCGAGAAGGAGCGCGACATGATTTCGGAGCGCTTCGGCGACGGCAAGACTAATCTGAACGTGCAGCGCTACAAGGGTCTCGGGGAAATGAATCCCGAGCAGTTGTGGAAGACCACCATGGATCCGGAGACGCGCAGCATGTGGCGTGTCACCATGGAAGACGCAGTGCTGGCCGATCAGACGTTCCAGATGCTGATGGGCGACGAGGTGGAGCCGCGTCGTTTGTTCATCGAGACGAACGCGCGGTTCGTGTCGAATCTGGATGTGTAACGCGTAGATCGGTGCCAGGGGTCGCCCCACCCCCTGTGCGGACACGGCTCAACGGCTTCGCTGACAGCCGCGTTCGCACAGGGGGCCGGGCTCCCCGCAACCGGCGGGCGGCTGGGTGAAGATGCGCGCGTGGACCGCGCGCGAGGCTGATGGGATCGCCACGGGCTGCTCTACCGGGACTGCGAAAAAAATGCTTGCCCAGCTCGTACACCGCGCCGAGATTGCGCGCAGGCGTCGCACCCCTGCGGCGCGACTCACCCCCGACTCCCCAGGACATGTCGGACACTCCGAAGTTCTTTGAGCAGGTCAACCGGTACGTCGATCGTGCCGCACGGCTACTCGACTTGCCTGATGGGTTGCTCCAGCAGATCAAGGCGTGCAATGCCGTCTATCACGTCAGTTTCCCGCTGCGTCGGGATGACGGCACCCTCGAAGTGATTCACGGGTGGCGCGCGCATCACTCGCAGCACCGTCTACCGATGAAAGGCGGAATTCGGCTGGCCGCGCGCGCCAACGAAGACGAGGTCACGGCGCTGGCCGCGCTGATGACGTACAAGTGTGCT
Source organism: Gemmatimonadales bacterium (assembly GCA_038224035.1). Classification (GTDB taxonomy): domain Bacteria; phylum Gemmatimonadota; class Gemmatimonadetes; order Gemmatimonadales; family Gemmatimonadaceae; genus JAABRT01. The sequence goes on along the minus strand of JBBRFQ010000073.1, from coordinate 11,289 downwards.
CTGGTTGACGTGCCCTTTGGCGGCGCCAAGGGTGCGATCAAGGTGGACAAGAGCAAGTACTCCGATGGCGAGCTTGAGCGCATTGTGCGCCGGTACACCTTCGAATTGGTGCAGCGCAACTGCATCGGCCCGGGCGTGGATGTGCCGGGACCGGACATGGGTGTCGGGCCGCGCGAAGTGGCGTGGATTGCCGATACGTACATCGCACTGAAGGCGGGTGAGATTGCCGCCGCGGGTTGCATCACGGGCAAGCCGCTGTCGCTCGGCGGTGTGCGCGGTCGTCTCGAGGCAACGGGACGCGGTGTCTACTTCGGTGTGCGCGAGGCGCTCGCACAGACGGAGGACATGAAGCGACTGGGTCTATCCACCGGACTGGCCGGCAAGACGGTGGTGGTCCAGGGACTTGGTAACGTCGGGTATTTCTCCGCGAAATACCTCAGCGAGGATGGCGCGAAAATCGTGGGACTCGTGGAACGTGAAGGCGCGATCTACGACTCCAAAGGCCTCGATATCGAACACGCGTATCAGCATCGCGTGAACGGCGGTTCGCTGCTCGACCTGGACGCTGAGGTCAAGCTGACCGGCAGCGACGGGATCGCCGGGCTGGAGTGGGAGTGCGATATTCTGGTGCCGGCGGCCGTGGAGAATGTGATCACGGCCGACAACGCCGCACGAATCAAAGCCCGCATCATCGCCGAGGGCGCCAACGGACCCACCACCGCCGACGGCGGCTCGGTACTCGACGCGCGCGGCATCGTTCAACTGCCCGACTTGTTTCTCAACTCGGGTGGCGTGACGGTTTCGTACTTTGAGTGGCTGAAGAATCTCTCGCACGTGCGATTCGGACGGATGGAGCAGCGCTTTGAGGCGTCGTCGAATGCGCGACTGCTACGGGCGGTGGAGGAGCTGACGGGATCGCAGTTCAATCAACGCGTTTTCGAACAGGTGGCCGTCGGCGCGTCCGAACTGGACATCGTGAACTCCGGACTCGAGGAAACGATGGTCTCGGGCTTTCACCAGATGCGCGAGTTTGCGCTGCTCAAGGGTGCCGATTTCCGGAGTGCGGCACTGGCGACGGCCATTCGCAAGGTGGCGACGTCGTACAACGAACGGGGCATTTTCCCGTAGTCGCAGGAACACCGCTTGCGCGAAGGTTTTTCAGATAGAGTGTGTGATTTCCCCCTTCAGTCCCCGTCATGGCCAACTCCATGCTTGCTTCGATGCCGAAGTTCCTCGCCGCGGTGGTCTTGCTGACCGCCTGTGCTGCCCCGTCATTGCCCGCGCAGTCGATCCCTACACAGCACGCCGGTAATGTGTCGTTCAAGGTCGTGAGCGTCGCCGACAACATTGCGTTTCCGTTGTCAATCGCGTTCCTGCCCGACGGTGAAATGCTCATCACGGAAAAGGCGGGCCAGATTCGCCGAGTGAAAAATGGCGTGGTCAATCCCGCGTCGATCGATGGCGTGCCCACCGTGCACAGCCGCGGTCAAGGTGGCCTGCACGAAGTCTCCGTGCATCCGCAGTTCGCGACCAACAAGCTCATCTACCTCGCCTACGCGAAGATGATGGACGGTGGCAAAGCCACCACGGTCCTGGCGAGGGCCCGTCTTGAAGGCAACGCGCTCGTGGATCTCAAGGAGATCTTTGTCGCGCAAACGAACAGCACGGCCGGTCAGCACTTCGGTGGACGCATCGCGTTCGACAAGGCTGGCTACCTGTACCTGTCGGTGGGCGACCGCGGCGCGCCGCCCTCGGGCGATCTGGAAGCGCATCCGGCGCAGAACCCGGGCAATCATCAGGGCACGATCATTCGTCTGCACGATGATGGCCGTGTGCCCGCCGACAATCCGTTTGTCGGCCAGGCGGGCAAGTTGCCGGAGATCTGGTCGTACGGCCATCGCAATCCGCAGGGGTTGGTGGTGCACCCGACCACTGATGTCATCTTCGACGCGGAGCACGGCCCACGCGGTGGCGACGAGTTGAACCTCGTGCAGAAAGGCAGGAACTACGGCTGGCCGGTGATCACGTACGGCATCAACTACAGCGGCACGCCCATCACCGAAGAGCGGTCACGCGCCGGCATGGAGCAGCCCGTGAAGTATTGGGTGCCCTCGATTGCGACGTCTGGGCTGATGATCTACACCGGAAACAAGTTTCCGATGTGGAAGGGGAACGCCTTCGTGGGCGGCTTGGCGGGGCAGCAGCTCGCTCGTGTCACACTCGACGGCAACACGTTCAAGAGCGAAGAGACGCTGCTCAAGGATGTGGTGGGTCGCATTCGTGACGTGCGTCAGGGCCCTGACGGCTTCATCTATCTCGCCATCGACAAGAACGGTGGCCCGGGCACGGTGGTGCGCCTGGAGCCGGTCGCGAAGTAAATCGCCTTATGGCAGCGTGTACGCGCCCTTGGCTTCGCGGGAGAGCTGGCGCGAGAAGTTGATGGCGACAATGATCATCGCACCGAAAATGCAGGTAAAGGCGACGTAACAGATGGTGGCCATGATCGGTTCGATTCCACCCGTGGCGCTCGGGATCGAAATCCAGATGAGCAGCGCGTAGAGGCCGATCAAGGGCAGGACGGCGCCGAGCGCGACGAAGCTGAGCAGGCGGAGGATGGAAGGCGACATGACATCCGATCTGAAGATTGGGGCGCGCGCCTGGAACGGCTCGCGATCGATGACAGGCAGTTTACACCGCTGCAGGTCAAGGCGGGAGGGTGCGGTCACTGTTCCCGGACTCACGAATGAGAAGCGGCTCAGCCCTCCAGATACTCCTCCACACCCGCCTCGGTCACACGATGTGACACGAGCGGGAGCGGCGGTTCGGCTTCGTCGGCAATGACGATCGCGGCTGAGAGTGCCCGGCGCCCGGCCGCCACGCCCGCCGCATCACGTGCATAGATGGTGGCCAGCGGCTCTCCGGAGCGCACGACATCGCCCGGTCGGGCTGTGATGACGAAACCGACAGCGGGGTCTATGGCATCGTCAACGAGCGTTCGTCCGCCACCGAGTGACGTGACGCCGTGCCCGACCGTGCGAGGATCAACGCGGGACACCACTCCGCTGCGGGGGGCGTTGAAGATTTCGCATTCGGGGGCCTCGGGGAGAAGGCCGGGATCGTCCACCACGGCTGGATTGCCCCCCTGCGCCTCAATGATGCGCTGAAAGCAGGCGGCCGCCTTGCCACTTGAGATCGACACTTCCATGCGGCGACGAGCTTCATCTCGATCGCGAACCACCCCCGCCAGCAGCAGCATCTCGGCGCCGAGCGCGTAGGTCACGCGCATGAGATCGGGTGGCCCCTCACCGCGCAGCGCCATGATGGATTCTTCGACTTCGAGAGAGTTACCGCAAGCGCGACCGAGAGGCCGGTCCATGGCGGTGAGCAGCGCGATGACGGGGCATCCGTGGTCGGCGCCGAGCTCGATCATGGTACGCGCGAGTTCCAATCCCCGATCGAGCTCGGGCAGGAACGCACCCGAGCCCACCTTCACGTCGATCACCAGACCGGTGAGCCCTTCCGCGAGTTTCTTGCTCATGATGCTCGCGGCGATCAGCGGAATCGATTCCACGGTGGCCGTGGCATCGCGCAGCGCGTACAACCGTCGGTCGGCCGGTGCGATGTCGCCGCTGGCCCCGATGAGCGCGCATCCGATCGCCTCGAGTTGTCGAACAATTTCCGGCAAGCTGAGCGTCGTACGGAAACCAGGGATCGACTCGAGTTTGTCGAGGGTACCACCGGTGTGACCGAGTCCTCGGCCGGACATCATGGGTACAGTGACGCCCAGCGAGGCGACGAGCGGCGCGAGGATGAGCGAAACCTTATCGCCAACGCCGCCCGTTGAGTGTTTGTCGATGCGCGGCTGCCGCAGATGCGACAGGTCCAGTGTTGCGCCGGAGTGCAACATCGCGTCGGTAAGTGCGCGGGTTTCCTGGCGGTCGAGTCCGCGAAAGTAAATGGCCATGGTGAGCGCGGCCATCTGGTAATCAGGGATCCCGCCGGCGGCATAGGCGTTCATCAGCTGTCGCCATTGGGCGGATGTGATGCGCCCTCCGTCGCGCTTCGTTTCTATGAGAGGTCGAGCCAACATGGGAGTGATGGTGAAGTCGAAGATGTGGCTCGTGGCGCTCGCGCTGTTGAGTAGTGTTGCCACAAACATGCACGCGCAACCGATTGTCGCCAGTGCCATTGACGCGGGCGACCGCGAGGTGCGCGCCCGTCGGCCGGCGGCGGCGCTTGTGCACTACGAAAAGGCGCTCGCCGCAGCACCTGAAGACTATAACGTGTTGTGGCGCGTGTCAGCCGCGCTGATCGACGTGTCAGAGTTTGACACGAATGCGGAGCGCCGCAGAGCCGCGTTCTCGCGGGCCGCAGAGTTGGCGCGCCAGGCCATCGCCGTGACGCCCAACGACGCCGCGGGACATTTTCACCTCGCGCGCGCGTTGGGGCGGGAGGCGCTCTCGGTGAGTGCGCGCGAACGTACAAAGTACGCGCTCGATGTGCGAACGTCTGCGCTGCGGGCGCTTTCAATTGACTCGTCACATGCGGGTGCGATGCATGTGATGGGACGTTGGCACGCCGAGGTGATGCGGCTCAATAGCGTGACGCGCATGATCGCTCGCACGTTCATGGGCGGTAAAGTTTTCGGCGAAGCGAACTGGGCGAGTGCGGTATCGCTGCTGGAGCGGTCGAACGCGATTGAGCCGAACCGTACGGTGCATCAGCTCGCGCTGGCGCAGATTTATCGAGACACGGGGCGCAAGGACAAGGCCCGGACGATGTATGAGGCCGCGATCAAGTCGCCGCTGTATGACGCGAACGACGAAGCGTACAAACGAGAGGCGGTCAAGGAGTTGGGGGAGCTGCGGTAGGGCGTCGGTAACGGAACTGCGTCTGCAACTGCAACTCCAACCGAGAATAAAGAAGGCGAGGAACATGCGAAGGCGCGAAAAATGCAACGGACAAAACAAGTCCAGGTGTGTAACCGTCGCAGTTCTCGCGCCCTCTCGGTTTTCGCGCTGTGCTTTGAGCTTCTGGGTTTGCGGTTGCGGTTATACGCGCATGCGCTTGCGACCGTTCTCCACCGCCTCTTCGCCGAGCGACCGCAGTCGGGCGGCCTGCTGGCGGGCCCGCTTCATGCCAGCGCGAGCAGCCCGGCGCGCGGCGCGCTCGGCATCTTCCCACGAGTCTTCCACAAGCTCCTGCCCCTCGCTGTACGCGCGGCGGGCACGCTTCGCCAGGGCGCGCCGGGTTTCCTCTCCGGAGGCTGGGGCGAGCAGCAGCGCCGACGCGGCACCGAGCACTGCACCAACGAGAAGTCCGATCCCGAGGATCTGCAACTTCTCGGATTCGCGATTGCGTTCGCGGCGGAATGATTCAAGCATGGACAATCTCCTCCAATCGGGGGGCGCTACTTCGAAAAGGACCCGCGCTGCGGACGATCCGCAGTCAGCTGTCGGGCCGAGCGGCGCCGGGGATGAACAACGTTTATGATCACGCAGGATGTGCCGTGGTGGGGCAGAGCGCCGGAAGGCTCGCCACAGCTCGACGGCGCCACACACGCGACATGACCTCGACTATTACCCTTCCCTCACCGATTTGTGCCACGTCCAGCCACTGCCGGTCGACGGATACGTCAGGACTCCCGTTCGTGACAATCAAGCCTTCCGTGGCGCCGCCCGAGGCCGCCAGCCGAGCCGCCACCCTGCGCGACGAACTTACCCGAGCGTCGCACGAGTATTACGTCGTTGACCGGCCGTCGCTCGCAGATACCGAGTACGATCGACTCTTTCGCGAGCTACAGCTGCTGGAACTTGACTACCCCGACCTGCGGACGCCAGACTCGCCCACGCTGCGCGTCGGTGCACCCGTGCAGAGCGGCTTTGCTCGCCACGCGCATCTGGTGCCCATGCTCTCCCTCGGCAACGCCTTCTCCGATGACGAGCTCATCGAGTGGGAAGCGAAGCTGGTGCGACTCGCCGGGCGCGACGTGACCGCGAGCGGTTATATCGTGGAACTCAAGATCGACGGGGCCGCGATCGCGCTCACCTACGAATTAGGCGTGCTCACACGCGGCGCCACACGCGGTGATGGCACCATCGGTGAGGATGTCATTGCCAACATCCGCACCGTGCGTGGTATCCCGCTCCGCCTGCACGGCGACGCGCCGCCCAAGCTCGAAGTGCGCGGTGAACTGTATCTACCATTCGATTTGTTCGAGCGCCTGAACGAAGCGCGTGTCAAAGCGGGCGAGCCGGTATTTGCCAATCCCCGAAACGCCGCGGCCGGTGCGCTGCGACAACTCGACCCGGCCATCACGGCGTCGCGACCTCTGCGATTTTTCGGATATACGGCCGTGCTACCGAACGGTCTTCCGCCGGCGGACTCACAGTGGGAGTTGCTCGACCGACTCGCGGCGTGGGGCATTCCTGTCGCGCCTCATCGCGCGCGTTGCGCCACCGTCGCCGAGGTCAACGCGTGGGCCTTCAACGTCGAACACGCCGTGCGCGCCGAACTCAACTTCGCGATCGACGGTGCTGTGGTGAAGGTGGATCGCGTGTCAGTGCAGCAGGATCTCGGCGTCGTGGGCGGACGCGAACCACGCTGGTCGATCGCGCGAAAGTTCGCGGCCGACATCGCCGAGACCCAGCTCAACAGTATCAACGTGAACACGGGCCGCACGGGTGTGCTCACGCCGTACGCCGTGCTCGAACCGGTGTCGGTCGGTGGAACCACGGTCACATTCGCGACGCTGCACAACGCGGATCTCATCACCACGAAGGATTTGCGCATCGGCGACATCGTGCAGATCAAGCGCGCCGGCGATGTCATCCCCCAGGTGATCGGTCCGATCCCGGAACGGCGCGATGGCACACAGCAGCCGTGGCACGCCCCGACGCATTGCCCTTCGTGCAACACGGCGGTCGCGCGCGAGGAGGACGGCGTCGGCTTGTACTGTCCGAACGTCGCCTGTGCCGGTCGTCAGCTCGAAGGGCTGGTGCATTTCGCCGCCCGTGACTGCATGGATATCGACGGCTTGTCGTATCAGCGCATCAAACAGTTGCTCGACGCCGATCTCGTACATGACGCGGCCGATCTCTACACGCTGACGGTGGCGCAGGTGGTCGCGCTTGAACGATTCGCCGACAAAAGCGCGGAGAATCTGATCGGCGCGATTGCGGTGTCCAAATCACAGCCGCTATCACGATTGCTGTTCGCCCTGGGCATCCGACACGTGGGCGCTCAGGCAGCCCAACTGCTCGCGCGTCGTTTCGGCACGCTGGATACGGTGGCGCGGGCGAGTGTCGAAGAGATCAGCGCGGTGCGCGGCATTGGCGAAGTGATTGCGCGGTCGGTTCGGGCGTTTTTTGACGACGCCACGTCGGCGGCACTCGTGGGGCGTTTGCGCGAGCTCGGCGTGCGCCTTGACGAACCGCAGGCACAACAATCCACGGGCGCGCTCACCGGTGCCGTGGTGGTGATTACCGGGACGCTGCCGACGCTCTCGCGCACCGAGGCCACGGCCGTCGTGGAGCGCGCGGGCGGGCGCGTCACGAGCTCCGTGTCGAAGAAGACCTCCTTCGTGGTGGCAGGCGAGGAGGCTGGCAGCAAGCTCGACAAAGCCGTCGAGCTCGGCGTTGAGGTCATTGACGAAGCGGAGTTGCTACGGCGTGCGGCCGGATGATCCCCGATCGTGCGCCCGAGCGTTACGTTGCGGGCAATGGGTGTCAGTCCGGGCCGCAACGCTTCCGCGCTTGACGTGACGGCGCCGCGCCGCGAGCGTCCCCCTATCGAACGCCTCGTGCGCGAGGCCCTTTTCTGCCCGCCAGTGTGATGACCCTGTCATGACCAGCTTCGCTCCAACTCTGACCACCCGCTCGGTTTCCGTACCGGCTGAGTTCTTCGGCGCGCTGCGTGCGTCGGCCGCTCGCCATGACGATACCGTCACGGCGCTGCGCGACGCCGGCTACGCCGCGGGCGTCTCGTTGTACGACTCGTTCGGCCAGTGGCTCGCGGAACGTGGCGAATCGTCCGCCGAGTATCTGTCAGAGGACAAATTCGGCGGGTTGATGGCCGAGTTCCTCACGATCAGCGGCTGGGGTGGACTGCAGGTTGTGCCGCTGAGTGACGCGGTCGTCGCGCTCGATGCCGACGACTGGGCCGAAGTGACCGACACCGACGCCACGTCGCCGATGTGTCACGCGGGCACCGGATTGTTGGCTGGTTTCTTTGGCCGCGTGGCCGACGCACCGTTGGCGGTGCTCGAGGTTGAGTGCCGGTCGATGGGACACGAGCGTTGCCGGTTCCTGATCGGCAGCGTGGACGTTTTGCAGTATGTGTACGAGGCCATGGAGCGGGGCGTGTCGTACGAACGCGCCGCGGTCAGCTCCGCAACCGGCTGACCACGCCGTCTCGCCGTCGGCGGGCGCCGTCCGCTCGGCCGGCCGGTTGGTCTATTCGGGTAACAGTCCTGCGTACTTGGGGTTGGGCACCAGATCGCGCCCGACCAGAATTTCCCGGTCCCAAGGCAGGATGATGGCGCTTTCGGTGGCGAGCCCGTGATAGTCCGGCTCGTACGTCCCCGTCTTGAAGCTCACCGCCGTGCGGACCTCCTTGGCGCCAGCGTTGACGAGCGCGCCCACCGCCAGACGCAGCGTGTCGCCTGACCCGCAGGTCTCGTCCACGATAAGGGCGCGTTTGCTCCGCACTTCCGGTGGCGCCGCGCCAAAGACCGCGGGGGTCTCGCGGATACGCTCCGCGCTGAACCGACGGCTCACCAGGATTGAGTAAAACGGCCGATCGAGAATGGCCGCGATGGCCGCTCCGGGCACAACGCCGGCCGTGGCAATGCCCACCACAAGATCGGGCTCATACGTGCGGGCGACTTTGAGTGCGAGGGCACGCGACAGCTCGCCGAAGAGCGGCCAATCCACGATGAGCACTCCGCGAGCGGAGTCGGCACGATAGGCATCCAGCGGCATGACAGATTACCTGAATCGGGACAGACACGAGCGTCAGCGCCATCGGAACACGGAGTGTACACACGCCGGGCGCGGGCGGCCAGTCGCGGCAGCCGATTCGTGACGCGCGGCACGCGACAGTATTCGGCACCGCGTGCCTTGACGCTTGTAGGCGCGCGAACCGCTGCGTAGCTTTTGCTTCCGCGCCGATCCGGCCTTTGTTCTTCATTCTCTCGACCCCGCGCGAGCGCATGTCCTGGTGGCACCGCCTCACCGGCGGCTCTTCCGAGCGCGACGGCTCAGCCCGCGTCACGGATTATTTAGCCGAGGCTATCGACCTCGAAGCGCGTGGCGATTTTGCCAACGCGCTCACTTCGTATCGTCTGGCGCTGCGTCAGCGGCCCGACGATCCCAAGGTGCTCCAGAACATTGCGATTGCGTTTTCCAGGACCGCGCAGCCGGAAGAAGCGATCCGTCACTATCGTCGGGCACTGGAACTCGAACCGGCGTTGTCCGGCGCGCATTACGGGCTCGCCTTTCTCCTGCTCAAGCGATCCGATACGGCGGGCTGCGCGGCGCATCTGGAGGCGTTCCTGCGCACCACGCGGCGCGACGGAGATGCGGCTCGTTTCGTCGCGCACGCCGAGCGCACGCTCGCCTCGCTGAGCGGTGCCGCGCCCGGCCCCGACGACATGAACGGCGGGCAAGACCGCAGCGGGTGGAGCGACGACCACGCGGACACGAAGGGCTCGCTGCGCGAACATGACACGGGCCCGGCTGAGCCGGAACCCGGACGTTAGCGTGGGTCGCGTTCTTTCGGTCGTCAGTCAGAAAGGCGGAGTCGGCAAGACAACCACCGCGGTGAATCTTGCCGCGGCATTTGCGCGTCGCGGGCTCAAAACCTTGCTGGTGGATACCGATCCGCAGGGTGCGGTGCGCTATGGCGTAGGCCTGCGGCGTGGACATCCCACGGTGGGCTTTGACGACTATCTGCGCGGCGAGCGTTCACTGCGCGAAGTCATTCTGCCTACGGCGCTGCCATGGTTGCGCGTGATTCTCGCCGGCTCGGTGAGTGATCAGGCCGATCACAGTGAGTTTCAGGCGCGTGTGGGTTCTTCGCGCGTGCTCGCCGATTTACTCGAGACGGCGCGCGAGCGATGTCACGTGGTGGTGGTGGATACGCCACCCGGACTGGGCTCGATTACGCGCCGGGTGCTCGCGTCGAGTCAGCATGTCATCGTGCCGCTGCAGTGCGAGCCATTGGCGTTGCAAACGACGCCACAGATTCTGCGCGCGATACAAGACGTCGTGGGCGAGAACGAGGAGCTCGTGCTCGAGGGATTGCTGCTCACGATGTACGAAGCGGGCAGTCCGTCGACCGAACGCGTGGTGCACTACGTGCGCGAACATTTGCCGCAGCATCTGGTGTTCGACACGCGCATCCCGCGTACGCCCGCGACGGCCGATGCGTTCGCGGCCGGGCAGCCGGTGGTCTTGCGTGCGCCGTCGGATGCCGCCAGTCAAGCGTACGTGAATCTCGCCACGATCCTTGCCGACCGGCTCGGTTGATGTCACGCGGTTGGTTGTTGGGTGTGATGAGTGCCTGCGTGGTCGCGGCCGCCTGTGCGGACATCGGTACGGATCCGTCGGTGCCCGCATCGATCGAAGCAACACTTCTGGCGTTTCCGTCCATCGCCGTGGGCGACTCATTGCGCGACACACTCGGCGTCGCGTATCCCGTGCGGGCGGTGGTGCGCAACATTCAGGGTGATGTGATCGAAGACGCGCCGATCCGCTATCTCTACGTGCAGGCGGCGCGTGACACCGCGCTTGAGGTTGACTCGATTTCCGGGCACGTGCGCGTACTCAAGCGACCCGCATCAGGCCCCGTGCAGATTGCGGCGCGCTTTGAATCCGCATTGCAGGTGCTGATCCCACTGCGCATCACCAACGAGCCGGACACGGTGTTTCGCACGGATAGCACGCGTATTGTCGGGTTTGTGCCCGACACCGGCCGTCGCGGTGCGGACGAGAACAGTGCGGCGGTGTCGGTGCGCGTGCAGTACCGCGATGATGCCGACGCTGTACAGAACGTGGGCGACTGGCTCGTGCGGTTTGTCGTGGTGCGGCCGGCCAATCCCACCAATGACACCACGAAGGCGGCGTTTTTCATGAACGACAACGCGCGTCCGACGTCGCTCGATACCACCGACGCGGCGGGGCTGGCGTCCCGGCGGCTACGCATGCGGCCGGGCATTCTGTTTCCCGTCGGCGCGCCCACGTCGGACACGGTCGTGGTGGAGGCGAGGATCTGGCGTCGCGGGGTACC
>JBBRFQ010000072.1:0-16504 GCA_038224035.1 Gemmatimonadales bacterium | reverse complement strand
CTCTCGGCTTCGGCGCGCACGTTGTTGTGGAGTTGGTGCAGGGCAGTGGCGTTGTCACTCATGCGACGGAGCTCCAGTCGAGGATCATCTTGACGCAGTGTGCGTCGGTGAACGCAGTGGTGTAGGCGAGTTCGGCCTGTTCCGCGTGGAACCGATGCGTGATGAGGCCGTCGAGATCGAGTGTGCCTGTGTTGGCCAACTCGGCAACGGCGGCGAGATCGCCGGGTGCCCACTGTGCGGCCACCGTCAATGTGGCTTCACGCAGGAACGCCGGCGGAAATACGAAACTGAGTGGTTCATGGTAAAAACCGGTCAACACGATCGTGCCGCCGGGCTTGAGCCGGCCGATCAGTGTGTCGAGCAACCCGTTGGCACCGCTGACTTCCTGGATGCAAGAGTAGGTCGTCGTGGTGTCTTCGTCGGGGTGCACCACCGTGTAGCCACGGGCATCGTGGCTGCGGACGGGATTGATCTCCCACACCGTCGGGGGCGCACCGCCGAGCACTACCGTGAGGCGCGCGATGAGCCGACCGAGCGCCCCATGGCCCACGATCAGGTCGGGCAGCGGACGCTTGCCAACACCAAGCGCGTGATACGCCGTCGCGGCGAGCGCCAACAACACCCCGCGTTCGCCGACCGATTCGTTGAGCAGCACGGTGCGAGCGCCGGGCACCACCACACGGGCCGCCTGTCCACCGAACAACCCACGGGCTCCTTCAAAGCCCTTGGAGCCGGCAATAAACACCTGCTGGCCAACCGAGCGACCAGAGGTGGGACCGGCCTCGACAATCTCGCCCACGCCCTCGTAGCCCGGCACCAGCGGGTAGCCGAGTCCGGGAAACGGGGGCATCAAGCCAGTGTAGAGCAGCCGTTCGGTGCCGGTACTGATACCCGACCACCTCATGGCCACCACCACATCATCGTCGGCGGGCGAAACGAGCATCAATCGACGCAGCGTGAGAGTCTCAGGCTGCTCGAAGACAACAGCTAGCGTGTCCACAGAACCTCGAGTGGGCGGACGAAAAACGGGGTCCCGCAGCGCGGGGACAGACGAGGTGTAAACTGAACGTTACACCCGGGTCTGTCAATAAAAGCCGACAAAAATGGTCGGAAAAAACTTTTCCGGTGCGAATCAGGCCTCGGCGACTATCAAACCGGTATGAATCGGGTAGCGCGTGGCGATCTGGCGCGACTTCCGGAAACCGGCCGCCGCGAGCATCGCGCGCAGCTCCTCTGGGCGGCGAGCGCGACCTTTCCCCATGGCCATGAGGTAAAAATTGAAGTAGGCGTCACCCACGGGCTCTGCGCCTCGCACCCCCGCCATCGCCTCGGCCACCAGCAGGGTGCCACCCTTGGGCAGGGCGGCGTGCACCTTGCGGAGCAAGCGGTCGACTGCGTCGTCGTCGTGGTCGAGCAAGACACGAACCAGCGAGGCCACATTGGCGCCGGTGGGCAGCGCCTCAGTGTGAAAGTTCCCGCCCACTGAGCTGAAGCGATGGCCGAGGCCGGCGTTGGCAAGTCTTGCCTGCGCGCGGGAGGTCACGGCTGGCAAGTCGAACAGCATCAGCTTGAGGTTCGGGTGCCGAAGCCCGGCGTGGGTAAGGAAAACGCCCTCACCACCGCCGATATCGAGCAGGCACTCATGCTTGGACAGGTCGAACGCGTCCAGCACGTCGGACGCAAGCGGCGGCAGGGTGGCCGCCATCATTTCGGAGTACGACGCCACCCGGGCGTCGTCGATGGCCTGAGGACGCGGCGCGTCGGCGTAGGGCCAGTAGCGGCTGAGCTCGGTGTGGAAATCGCTGCCGCTGCGCAGCAACGCGACCGGATCGGCGAGATCGCCGTAGGCCATGGCGTGGTGGCGTATCAGGGCCACGAGCCCGGCATTGCCAGCCATCGGGGCGCTCAGCGGGCCGAGGGCAATGCGACCGCCGCGACGCTTGGCGAGGAGTTGGAGCGAGGTGGCCGCCCGAATGAGCGTTTCGGTGGCGACGAGAGAAAGTCCCGTGTGCTTGGCGATCTGATCGGCCGTGAGCGGTCCCTTCGCCAGCAGGTCGAAGAGGCCCAGCTCGACGCACGCGTAGAGGATCTGTGTGTAGACGAAACCGGCCATCAGGTCGAACAGCGCTCGACTGCGCCTCAGCGCCAGCGGGCGGGTGAGGGGAAAGCGCGCGGCCCAACTCTGGAATCCATCAGTTGCAACGAAGGCGTTCCAGCGGTCTCGCCATCGCTCCCAGAATGGTGCGTCGCCACTTGAACGAGGGCCCGGTACCGCCACTGACTGCGGTGGCGAATGCGCCAGCGCGGTCGGCGCGACGTGCGTGGAAGCAACGCTGGTAGCGGAGGCGACGCTGGGGAGGGCTTCCGCCAGCGAGCGATCGGGGGGCGTCAAAACAGACACCCGTGTGTAGGGCGAGCTGGCAACGGACAGGCGTGGGGAGCCGAGGGACGGATGCGCTGGGTGCGCAAGCGGACCGTGTGGCGTATGAGGCGACGATAGTGTGCGCCCCGAAAAGTGTCAAGCGAAGTGTACACGTGACGTGTGAGCGCTTAATTACCGGCGCATGCGCCATGTCTACCCATTTAGTGCGATCGTTGGTCAGGACGAGATGAAACTCGCCCTGCTGCTCACGGCTGTCGACCCCACCATCGGCGGGGTGATGGTGTTCGGCGACCGCGGCACCGGCAAGAGTACCGCCGTGCGCGGCCTCGCCGGCCTCTTGCCCCCGATGACCGTCGTGGCGGGGTGCCGCTACGGCTGCGCGCTGCCCAGTGACGAGCGCGGCTGCAGCTACTGTGACCGAGGGCATCCGGGACATGAGAAGGCGCGCAGCGCCAAGGCGCCGGTCCCGGTGGTCGACCTGCCACTCGGTGCCACCGAAGATCGTGTGGTAGGCGCACTCGACCTGGAGCGCGCGCTGACGACGGGCGAAAAAGCGTTTGAGCCCGGTTTGCTGGCGCGGGCACACCGCGGATTCCTGTATGTTGACGAAGTGAATCTGCTCGAAGACCATCTCGTGGATTTGCTGCTCGACGCCGCGGCGACGGGCGAGAATGTGGTCGAGCGCGAAGGGGTGAGTATCCGGCATCCGGCGCGTTTTGTTCTGGTGGGCAGCGGCAACCCCGAAGAGGGCGAGCTGCGTCCGCAACTGCTCGATCGTTTTGGATTGGCGGTCGACGTCAAAACGCCCACGGATCTGGCGCTTCGCATCGATGTGATCAAGCGCCGCGACGCATTCGACCGTGACCCGGACACGTTCGTGGCACATTGGGAGAAGGCCGAACGCGCCGTGCGTCGCCGCATCGTGAAGGGGCAAGAGCGGTTGTCGACGGCTTCCGTTCCCGACAACGTCCTGGTACGTGCAACGGAGCTGTGCGCCAAACTGGGGACTGACGGATTGCGCGGCGAGTTGACATTGTTGCGCACGGTGCGCGCGTACGCGGCCCTCGAGGGACACGGCGACGCGACGCTCGATGATTTGCGCCGTGTTGCACCGCTTTGTCTGCGGCATCGTTTACGTCGCAACGTGCTCGATGAAGCGAGCAGCACCACACGGGTGGAGCGGGCGCTTGATGAACTGTACGCCGTGACGTGAACCACACAACGCTGTCATGACTGTCACCCGTCCTGCCAACCCTGCTGCACCTGCGCGCGCGTGGAATGACGCGGAGTTGCCGGCGGCATTGCTGGCCATCGATCCAACCGGTCTGGGCGGTATCGTGCTTGATCACGCATCGCACGAGGCCGCGCGTGAGTGGGTGCGGCTGCTCGCGGCGTGTTTCCCGCCCGGCGCGCCGATGCGGCGGGTGCCCGGCAGCGTTACCGATGATCGACTGCTCGGCGGCGTTGACCTCGCGGCGACGTTGTCGTCGGGACGACTGGTGGTGGAGCAGGGCGTGTTGGCCGCGAGCAACGGTGGTGCGGTGGTCTTGCCCATGGCTGAACGGGCGAGTGCATCGGTGATTGCGGCGCTGGTCGGTGTGCTCGATACACACACGGTGCGCGTGGAACGCGAGGGCATTGCGGCGGAACACAGCGCGCGTCTGGCGCTGGTGTGTTGTGACGAGAGCGCCGATGACGAAGCGATGTCGGTGGCGCTCGTTGACCGACTGGCGTTTCGCGTGACTGGCATGAGCGGGTTTGACGCCTCGCCACGCACCTGCGGCGCCCTGGCGCAGGCGGTGGAGGGCGCGCGGGAGCTCGCGCGGCACGTGACGGACGGCGGTTCGTGGCTGGCGGGGTTGTGCGAACTGGCCGATGCGTACGGCATCGACTCCTTGCGCGCGCCGTTGTTTGCGTGGCGCGCCGCGCGTGCGCACGCGGCGTTGCATGGGCGCTCGGAAGTGACGGAAGAAGATGCCGCCGCGGCGGCACGTCTGGTGTTGTTGCCGCGCGCGGTGCGCATGCCGGCGCCACCGCCGGAGCCCGCCGCGGACGGGCCGCCTGCAGAGACGCCGCCGGAGCCGCCGCCCGAGCCACCGCAAGATTCGGCCGAGGATCCACCACCGCCGCCACCAGAGCGCGATGCGTCGAGCGACGAGCCGGATACACCGCCTGACGAGACGGAAGACGCAAGCGACGATCCGCGTCCGCCGGCCGACATTCTGCGTGACGCGGTGCAGAGCGCGTTGCCGCCGGGCGTGCTGGAGCAGCTGCTCGCCCGCGCCGGCGCGGTGCGCGGTGTGCAGGGGCGCGTTGGCGAAGAATCGGTGAGCCTGCTACGCGGCCGGCCGCGTGGTTCCCGGCACGGCATGCCGCGTGGCGGTGCACGGCTACACTTGCTCGAGACCCTTCGCGTGGCGGCACCGTGGCAGCGCGTGCGCGGCCGCACCGATCGCACGCAGCGCGTCGCGTTGCGCAAGGATGACTTCCGCATTCGCCGCTTCATCGAGCGCAACGGCACCACGGTGATCTTCGTGGTGGATGCGAGTGGTTCGTCGGCGCTGGCCCGACTGTCTGAAGCGAAGGGCGCGATTGAAATGCTGCTCGCGGAGAGCTACGCACGACGCGATCGTGTGAGCCTGATCGCGTTTCGCGGCACGACGGCGGAAACGCTGTTGCCGCCCACGCGCGCGTTGGCGCGGGCCCGACGCGTGCTGGCGTCGATGCCGGGCGGCGGCGGCACACCGCTGGCCACCGCCATCGATGCGAGTATCGGCGCGGCCATGGCGGCGCAGCGCGCGGGCACCTCGCCGCTGGTGGTGTTTCTCACCGATGGGCGTGCAAACATTGCGCGCGACGGCACACCGGGACGACCGCGTGCGGCCGAAGACGCGCTGGCCGGCGCGCGCGTGTTTGCACAGCAACGCGTGTCGGCGCTGTTTGTGGATACGTCGCTGCGACCCGATGCGTCGATTCGTGCGATCGCCGACGCGATGCGCGCGAAGTATATCCCGCTGCCGGCGGCGAACAGCGAAGCGCTGCGTGGCCTGGTGCGTACGGTGCAGCAGCAGGCGGCGGGAGGTGCGCCGTGAACGATCTCGCGACGGTCACCCGGGACTTGAGCGGCGCGGCTGTTGACGAGTCGCCGGTTGGCGCGCGTCCGTCGCGGTTTGCCTCGGTGCTCGACCGCTGGCTGCCGCGCGTGTCGGCGTCGCAGGTCATCGCGGTGCGCGAAACACCGCTGCGCGTGTTTCTACGCTCGGTGACGTTTGTCGTGCTGTACTGGTGGCTGGCGACCGGCGCGATCTTTGCGCTTGAGCGCAGTTCGGCCACGCGTGGTCTGGGTTTGTTGCTGGCGTTGGCTCTGGGCGGTGTGGGCGTGCTGCTGCTGTCACGCGCACGCGACGATGCGTCACCGGCTGGCGCACGACGCTCATTTCTGGGCGGCGCGTTTTTGTGGAGCCTGGTGCAGGTGTCGTTTTACGGCGGCTGGTTGGTGGGTCCGACCTGGCTCAACGTGCATGTGCCAGGCGCCGAGCCGTCGCTTCGGTTCGCCACGCAAGCGGTGATCAGCATGCTGTGGTATCAACTCGCGATGCTCGCGACGCTTTGGAGCGCGTGGGTGATCACGTGGGACCGCGTGAATCGCACTGGCTGGTGGGCGCTGGCGGTATTCTACACAACGCACCAACTCGCCTGCGTGAGCATTTTTCTTGGGGTGGAGAATCCGGGGCGCGGGTTCTTTCCGCAGGATCTGGTGTTCCTGGAATCGTATTTCGGGCCGGCGCGCAACTCGTTGTTTCTGATCGCCTCGGTGGCGTTGCTCCTGGTGCTGACGCTGACGTTTGCGATCAAGGCCCTGCGCAGCTCGATGCCGATGCGGCGACAGGCGCTCACGCTGTTGACGGTGCTGGGGACGCTCGGCGTGCTGGAGTTGCTGGTACTGGGGCTGGCGGTGGAGATGAATCTTTGGGATGCGTTTCTGGAGTTTCGGGGGTACTGACTGTCAACGGTTCACGGTGCACTCCCTCGCTACGCACGTCGCGCGTACCGTCGGGATCGCGCTTTCCGTTTACGGTGAGGGTTTACGGTTTACGGTTGTCAGTTCAACCAATCACCGTCAACTGTTGACCCAAACCGTGAACCAAAGTCGCGATCCCCACGGCCCGCGCGACGTGCGTAGCGAGGGAGTTCACCGTTAACTGCAGTTCATTCGTGCCGCAGAGCCTCGACCGGGTCCATCCCCGCCGCGCGCCGCGCCGGCACCATCCCGAACAGGATCCCGATCCCCACCGACACCGCCACCGCGATCGCCGTGTACAAAAATGGCACGCCGGTGTCCACGTCGAGCAATGTGGTCAGCGCCCATCCTGCCGCCAGACCGACCAGCACGCCCAGCACGCCGCCAATGCCGGTGAGCGTCGCAGCCTCGACGAGGAACTGCGACAGAATATCCCGTCGCGTCGCACCAACCGCTTTACGCAGACCGATCTCACGGGTACGACTGGTGACCGACACCATCATGATTGCCATCACACCGATGCCGCCCACCATCAGTGCCACTCCCGACAACACGAGCATCACCAGAAAAAACACGCCGGTCACATTGTTGAACGTGTCGAGAATCTGGTCCTGCGTCACCAGGTCGAACGTGTTGCGGTTGGCTGGCCGCAATCCACGACTCGCCCGCAGCTCGATTGTGACCGCTTCCTGCGCGTCCGCCACGCTCACCGCTTCCCGGGGCTTCACCGGAATCCACAGCGCATTTGTCTTGTCGATACGGAACGAGCGTTCGAGATAGCGGAACGGCACGATCGCGCCCGTCTCCTGACCGGGGGGCGCAAAGATGTTGCCCGGTTCCTGCCATACGCCGATCACCTGAACGGGTCGCCCACCGAGACGAATCCATTTGCCGAGCGGTGTGACTTCGCCGAACGCACGATCCACCACGTTTTCCTGAAGGACCACCACCGGCGCGCCGCTCGTGATCTCGTTGCGCAAGAACCAGCGGCCTTGCACCAGCTCGCCGCCCTGTACGACCGGGAAGCCTTCATCTGCGCCAAACACCGCCACACCCTGCGTGCGCGTGCCCTCGAACTCCACGCGCGCAAGCGTCTGTCCCCACAACGATGCATACGACACTTCCGGCAATCGACGTATGCGCTCGGCGTCCGCTTCAGTGAGATCCGGCCGCACGCGCACGTACTCCGGCGGGTTCTCGGGATTGATCGGCGTCTGCGAGAAAATCTTGAGTACGTAAAACGTGCTCGGCCCAGCCACCTCGATCGTGTTGACAATCTGATCGCGAATGCCCTGCACGATCGACGCCATCGTCATCACCGTCGCCACGCCGATGACGACGCCCAGCACCGTCAATGCGGAGCGCAGGCGTGCGCCAACGATCGCGCTCAGTGCGATGCCGATGTTGTGCCGAAGTGCCCGGGGGTGCCATCCGCGCATGATCAGTCGGGCTTCATGGCCGCGATCGGATCGAGCCGCGCCGCGCGTGCGGCTGGGTAGACGCCGAAGAGCACGCCCACGCCCGCACCGAGCGCGAGCGCGAGCGCCACCGACCATGTGCTCACACGTGCCGGCAACGGTGACAGCGTGGCAATCAGCCATGCGAGCGACCATCCGCCCAGCACACCGAGCAATCCGCCCGTGATGGCGAGCATGACGGATTCCGCAAGGAACTGTTTGCGCACGTCCCCCGAGGTCGCGCCGAGCGCCTTGCGAATCCCAATCTCGTTCGTGCGTTCACTCACCGACATCAGCATGATGTTCATGATCACGATGCCGCCCACCACGATGCCGATGCCAACGACCGCCGGAATGACGGCGAACAGCACCTTCGTCAGTTGCTTCCAGAAACTCACCAGCGCATCGGCCGTGTCGAGCGAAAAGTTGTTCGCTTCCCACGGTCGGAGCTGACGCGACATTCGCATCGCCTCCTCAGCGCGGTCCATCGCCGGCGCGACGTCTTCGGCGGTGGCGAGCTTCACGGAAATGGTGGTCGTGTTGCGTCGTCCCCAGATGGCTTCAAAGCTCGTAATCGGCATCAGGACAAAACCATCGAACGACTGCCCGAGCACGCGTCCTTTGCGCCCGGTGACGCCGACCACCTCGAACGGTCGGCCCTTGATGCGCACCTCCTGACCGATCGGGTCCACGCCTTCGAACAGTTTCTCCGCGATGTCCGGGCCAATCACCACCACGTGACGGCGTTCACGAACATCGAGTTCCTGCAGCGGCCGTCCGCGGGTGAAGCGATAGTCCTGCACGATCTGGTAATCGGGTGTGACCCCGAACATGAGTGCGCTGCCGAGTGTCCGGTCGCGCCAGATCACGTCGGACTGCGGCGTCGGCCAACCACTTTGCAACGAAATCGCGAGCGCGTCGGGCAGGGCTTCGCGTACTGCCGCTGCGTCGTCCGTCGTGATGCGTGGGAAGCGCACGGTGCGCCTCAGCGCTTCGTCATCGAAGAGGCCGATGGAGAGCGGCGATTTGCGCACCTGAAACGCGTTCATCCCGATCAACGCGTCGGCGATATTCTCCTTCACGTACGAATTCATGCCCTGAATGATCGCCACCACGGCCACGAGAAAGCCGACGGATACGATGATGCCGAGCAGGGTGAAGAACGAACGCAGCAGGTTCGCACGCAATTGTCCGAACGCAGAACGCAGGACGTCTTCGGGACGCATCATAAGTGTAAGGTAACGTCTCCCGAAGCGCCTTTGTTGCCAGCTGCCGCATGGCCAGTGAGAGACTCGCCTACTCGTGCCGCAACGCCTCTACCGGATCAAGCTTGGACGCCTTGAGCGCCGGCAACATGCCGAACGCCACGCCCGTCACCGCACTCGCCCCGAGCGCCAGAAACACCGCACTCATTGGCAACTCCGCCGGTAGTGACGTCGCTGTACGGATGACCCACGTGAGGCCGGCACCCACCAACAAGCCGGACGCCGCGCCAATGAGGGTGAGCGTGGCGGCTTCCACCAGGAACTGCCACAGAATCGTCACGCGTGTCGCGCCGAGTGCTTTGCGCACACCGATCTCCCGCGTGCGCTCGGTCACGGAGATCATCATGATGCCCACCACGCCCACGCCGCCTACCAAGAGCGCGACGGCGGACAACGCCAGCCCAACCGCAAAGATCGCGCTGAACAGATTGTCGAAAGTTTCGAGCAGTCGCTCCTGCGGAATGAGCTCGAAGTTGTTGGGCTGCGACGGCTTCAGGCCGCGCTGCGATCGCAGCGAGGCGGTCACGTCATCCATGACCACGTCGCGGGCGATGCCGATCCTGGGACGCACCGCCAACGTGAGCCCGGAGCGGAACAGGTCGAGATTCCGCACGGCGGAGTTGAGCGGAATAATCGCGCGCGGCACATCGGGACCGCGGCCCTCGAGCGAGCGAATGAAGCCAGCCTTGAGGTTGTAAATGCCAATAACGGTAAACGGCGCGCCACCAATGCGAACCTGTTTGCCGATCGGATCGAGTGTGCCGAACAGCTGGGCGCGCAGCGTGTCGTTCAGCAATACCACCGGTCGCCCTGCGTCGTGTTCGTTGGCCGTGAAGTTGCGCCCGGGCGCAATATCAGCCGCCGAAATACTCAGCCAATCGGGGCTCTGCGCGTCGTAGGCGATGCTGGTGAGTTTCTGATCGCGATACTCGAACGTACTCCCGCTGCCGATCGTCCCGATCACCGTCTCCACCGAGGAGAGCCGGCGCAACGTCTGCCACTCGCCAAACGTGATGGGCGGGTTCTTGCGATCGGGGCAGGTATCGTCGGTGCCGTCGCATCCCTGAAATCCGATGCCACGACGAAATACCTGAAACGTGTCGGCGCCGATGTTTTCCAGATCCTGCTCGAACGAGCGGCGGATGCCGTTGACCGTGGCAGCCATGGTCACCACCACGAACACACCGATGGCGACACCGGCAATCGTGAGAAACGCACGCACTTTGTTCGTGCGCAGTGATTCGAGCGCAATGCCCACGCCTTCGAAGGCGGTGAAGAGGCGAGTCGACAGTCGCACCGCGTTACTCCTGCCGCAGCGCGGTGATGGGATCGAGTCGCGATGCCCGACTGGCCGGATACGCACCGGCGGCGATTCCGACACCGGCACCCATCACCAACGCGACACCGATGGCCCACGGCGCGACCGCCGCGGGAAGTGGCGTAAAGACGGAGATGAGTTGTGCCAGTCCCAGGCCGAGACCGATGCCGATCGCGGCACCGAGAATACTGAGCGTGGCGGCTTCGGCCAGGAACTGCGACATGATGTCACGACGCCGCGCGCCAAGCGCTTTGCGCACGCCAATCTCGCGTGTTCGCTCAGCCACGGCCACGAGCATGATGTTCATGATGACCATGGCGCCCACCACGAGACTGATGCCGGGCAGCGCGGTCGCGAAAATGATCAGTCGACCCTTCAGTTGTTCGAGAAATGCAAACGCCGCGTCCTGCGTGACCAATCCGAAGTTGTCGGTATCGGCCGGACCAAGTCGACGCGCGGGGCGCAGCGCCTCTCGCGCCAGCTCCATGTACGCCGAGATCTCCTCCTGGGTTCGTCCTTCCACGATGAGCGAGCCGATGTCACCGCGAGGGCGTAGCACGCGCTGCATCGGCGAGGTTCGCGGCGCGATGGCGTACCGGTCGAGGGAAAAACCGAACACACTGCCTTGTTCTTCGAGCACACCAACCACCGTGTACGGCGTGCCGGCAATACGCAGCTCGCGTCCGAGTGGGTCGAGCCCCTGAAAAAAGTGATTGGCGACTTCGGTGCCGATCACGACAACGCGCGAACCGGCGCGCGACTCCTGATCGACGAACGCGCGCCCCTGCTCGATCACGAACGCCTTGATGTCGAAGTACGACGCGTCGGTGGCGACGGCCTGCACCTGACGGGGCCTCGCCATTGGCGTCGTGGCATACAGAAACGACTCGGACACAATCGCCGAGCGCACGCCTTCGGGCATCGCGCTACGCACCACCTCGGCGTCGATCGCCGTGAGCGGTGGGCTGCGCAGCTGATCGCGCACGTCGCGACCGCGTCCCTGCGGACCGGTGGACGCAAAACGACGCAGCGTGAAGGTGTTCGTACCGATGAGCGCGCCGGCAAAGTCTTCTTCGACGTACTTCGCCATGCCCTCCACGATCGACACGACCGCGATGAGGAACATGACGCCGATCATCACGCCCAGGAGGGTGAACACACTCTTGAGCTTCTGTACCCTGATTTGATTGAACGCCAGCCGGACAGCTTCGAGAAGAGACACGCGTGAGGGCTATTCGTGACGGAGCGCCACCACGGGGTCGAGCCGTGAAGCGCGCAAAGCGGGAAGCATCCCGAAAAGCACGCCAGTAATGACGCTGGCCGCAAGGGCTGCCACCACCGCCATCGGCGGCACCGAGGCCGCGATGGGTGTCGCGGCCCGAATGCCCAGGGCGCCGAGCCAACCGGTGACCAGGCCGATCGTGACACCAATGCCCGTGAGGGTGATCGCTTCCACGAGGAACTGCCACAAAATCGTGGCTCGTGTCGCGCCGAGCGCTTTGCGCACACCGATCTCGCGTGTTCGCTCCGTCACCGAGATCATCATGATGGCCACCACGCCCACGCCGCCCACCAGCAAGCCAACGGCCGACAGCGCGATCATCACCAGGAAGAACACCCCGAAAATGCTGTTGTATGTATCGAGCAGCTTGTCCTGCGTGATGATGGCAAACGACGACTCTTCGGCCGGCCGCTGTCCGCGCAGGCCGCGCAGGGTCGCGGTGACCTGGTCGACCATGACGTCGCGGTCGACACCGACACGCGGCTTCACGGCGAGCCCCAGGTTGCTCATGCGGGCGCGCAGATGGCGCACCGCGGATTGCACCGGCATCACGGCCTTGGGTCGGTCACCGCCGCTCAGGAACGACGCATTGTCCTTGTAGACACCGATCACGCGAAACGGCTTGCCGTTGAATCCGACTTCACGCTCGAGCGGATCGGCGTCGCCGAACAGTCGCTCCGCCATCAGCGTGTTGATGACCACCACGCGCGCACCGGCGCGTGCTTCGGCATCGGTGAACGCACGGCCCGGCCACACCTCCGGCGCATTCAGCTCAGGCCACTCGGCGGAGACCGCTTCGATCGACGTGGACTTCAGTCGCGTATTGCCGTAGTTCGCGTCGGCACTCCAATCGATGCGCATCCCGACGGCCAGCGCCTCGGGCAGTTGTCGCAGCGCCTCCACTTCGGCGACACGAATGGGCGGATTGGAGAGCCATTTACATGTATCGCCGCTGCCGTCGCAGTTCTCGAACGAAATCGGATAGCGCGAGACAAAAAACGTGGTGGGGCCGGCCGACTCGAACTCTTTGGCCACGCTCATGTTGATGCCGTGCACCGCGGCGGCGATCAACACCACCACGAATACGCCGATGGCGACACCCATGATGGTGAGCGCCGCGCGAACGCGATTGGCGCGCAGCGAGCTCAATGCAATCAGCACGCCTTCTGCAATCGTAGAGAACACGGACTACTCCTGCCGCAGCGCGGTGATGGGATCCAGCCGCGAGGCGCGACTCGCCGGATACACGCCGGAGATGATGCCGACGCCCGCGCCGACGAGCACGCCGACCACCACCGACCAGCCAGCCACCACGGTGGGCAGCGGAGTCACCGCGCGCATCACGAACGCGAGCAGCACACCGAGGGCCACGCCGGCCATGGCGCCCACGGCGCCAAGCGTCGACGCTTCGACCAGGAACTGCGCGAGAATATCCTGACGACGTGCACCGAGTGCCTTGCGCAGTCCGATTTCAGCCGTGCGCTCGGCGACGGCCACGAGCATGATGTTCATGATCACGATGGCGCCAACCACCAGGCCGAACGCGGGCAACGCCACACCCGCCAGCACCAGATAGCCCTGGAGCTTGTCCCAGAAGGCGAGCGCACTGTCCGCTGTCTGCAATGCAAAATCATCCTTCTGCGCGGGTCGAAGCTGATGTTGCACGCGCATGACCTGACGCACGGCTTCCATCGTCTCTGTCATCTCGCCTTCGCTGGGCGACTGAATGATCACCGCGTCAATCATGCTCGGCTCCGCATTGAACAATCGCCGAGCCGGCGCTTTCAGCGGCACATACGCCACGTTGTCAAACGACATGCCGAACGCGCTGCCTTGCGTTTCCGTCACGCCGATCACCCTGTATGGAATGCCGGCAATGCGCACTTCGCGATCGATCGGATTCAACCCCGGGAACAGACGCTCGACGACATCCGGCCCGATCACCACCACCGGTGTGCCGAGTACGTACTCCTGCGGGGTGAAAAGCCGGCCATCGGTGACCGCGAGGTTTTTGATCTCGAAGAACGCGCCTTCTACGCCGCTGGTACGCACGGCACGCGGTCCGCGGCCGAACGGCGACGTGAAGGTGAGCTGCGCGTCGGCGACGACGGCGTAGCGCGTTCCCTCCGGCAGTGCAGCGGCCACAGGCGCCACCTCGTTATAGCGCAGCCGCTTGCGCCGCTGATACTCCCGCCAGGTTTCCTCGTCGATGTCGCCCATATTGATGTTGGGACGATGGCGCAACTCAAAGCTGTTGATCGCGATCAACTTGCCGACGAGATCATCCTTGAGATGAATACCCATGCCGTTGACGATGCTCACCACGGCGATGAGAAACATGACGCCGATGCACACGCCCATGAGTGTGAACGCACTCTTGAGCTTCTGCGTGCGAATGGTGTCGAGGGCGAGACGGACTGCTTCCAGTGGGTTCACGACGAGCGGAGCTGGGGACGGGCCCCATGGGCCCGTCCGAGTGAACAATCAGTCGACCAGAACGCTCAGGGACGGCGAACGATCAGTCGTGCGCGACTTTCGTAGTGGAGTGCGCGATGCCGACGCGGTCCACGAACCGTTCGCGCCGTTCATCGCTTTCAACCAGTCCGTCACGCAGCACCACGACCCGGCGTGCGTGCGCGGCGATGTCGGGCTCGTGCGTCACCATGACCACCGTTTGTCCCTGCGATGACAAACTCTCGAACACACGCATGATTTCCTGCGACGTGGTGGAGTCGAGGTTGCCGGTGGGTTCGTCGGCGAGCAGGATGGACGGACGGTTGACGAGCGCGCGCGCAATGGCCACGCGCTGACGCTGACCGCCGGACAACTCGTTGGGACGATGATGCAAACGCGGACCGAGCTGCACGGATTCGAGCGCTTCGGTTGCGCGCTTCTTGCGTTCATCCGCCGGAATGCCGGCGTACACGAGCGGTAGTTCGACGTTCTGCAGCGCGGTGGCGCGGGGCAGGAGGTTGAACGTCTGAAAGACGAAGCCGATTTCCTTGTTACGCACGCGGGCCAGTTGGTCATCGCTCATCGCGGACACGAGCATGCCGTTGAGCCAATACTCACCGCCATTGGGGGAGTCGAGGCAGCCGATGAGATTCATGAGCGTGGACTTGCCCGAGCCCGACGGACCCATGATGGCCACGTACTCGTTGCGACGAATGGCGAGATCGACGCCTCGCAGCGCGCGCACGATTTCGCCGCCCATGTCGTACTCGCGCTTGAGGCCGCGCGCCACGATCACCCAGTCCTTGTCGGGCGTGCTGCCCGGAATGGAAACGATCGCCTGGCGCTCGCCAGTGGTACTGATCCCGATATCGTCGATGGTATTGCTCACGAGGTCTGCCCCTTTGGCTTGGCGTCCGCGGTGACGGGGGGAGCGGTACGCACCACCATGCCGTCCTTGAGGTCCCGGATAGCCTGGTACGTGCCGGCAACGATGCTGTCACCCGCCTTGAGTCCCGACAGCACCTCGAAGTGTCGCTCGCCGGCGATCCCGACTTTTACGGGGCGGAAGGTCACCTTGTTGTCGGTGCCGACCACGAACACTCCCTCGACATCGGTGCGGCCGACCTGCTTGGTCGGCGCGTTGCGCCCGACGGTGACAGCAGTGTCCTCGGTCTTGAGCGCTTCGTTCTCACGCACCGTGAGTGCGATAATCGGGATCGACAGCACTTTGACGCGCGTGTCGGTGATGATCTTGGCCGTGGCCGAAAAGTCAGGACGCGTGTCAATCGGCGGATTGACGAGCTCGATCCTCACCTCGAAATCCACCGCCTGATCCGCCGACGCCGCGGTTCCCGTCGTCGCCGAGACCGAGCTGTTGGAGATCTCGACCACGCGGCCGTAGAAGGTCGTGTCGTTGAACGCGTCGATCTGCACGACGGCCGAGTCGCCGATCTTCACGCGTGCCACGTCGGTTTCGTCGACGCGCACTTTCGTTTCGTACACGCTCAGGTCGGAGATCGTGAGCAGCGTCGCCTCGGCTCTGTTGAGCGTGCCCATGATGGCCGTTTCCCCTTCCTGCACACGCAGGCGGGTGATGCGGCCACTCATCGGCGCAACGATTCGTGTACGACTCAGCGCCTGATTCGCGTCGCGCACGTTGGCGTTGGACTGCTCCACCGAGAAGCGCGCCGATTCGAGCAGTGCGGCGTTGACTTCGGTCTGCGTCTTCGCTTGTTCCACCTGCTCGACGGAGATCAGTGTCGGGGTGGCTTTCTGGATCTGGATCAGCCGCTCGTAGTTGCGCGTGGCCTGAATGCTGTTGGCGCGCACCTGCGCTTCCTGCGCCTTGGCCGACGCAAGCGCCGCTTCCGCGCGCTGTACTGCAGCGGCTGGCTGTTCGGGATCAATCTGGAGCAGGAACTGGCCACGCTCGACCATGTCGCCCTCTTTCACCGCCAGGCGAACAATCTTGCCGGTGACATCCGCGCTGACATCCACCTTCGTGCGCGGCTGGATCTTGCCACTGGCCGTGACCGACGCGACGAGGTCACGTGCCTCGACCGCCTCGATGCGGACTTCGGTCGACTTGGGTCCGCTGCGTTTGGCGCCAACGTACGCCAAGCCTGCGAGCCCAACGACAACAACTCCTGCGATGCCGATCTTGACGGCTTTGGTCATTTAGAAGTTCCTGGGTTACCGGAGCGGACGTCCAACGGCCGCTTCGAGCTGCGTGAACGCACGCTGAAAATCAAAGATGGCATTGATGCGATCGGTTTCGGCGCGTTCGAAATCGGTGCGTGCCTGAATCAGATCAACCAGATTGA
>JBBRFQ010000071.1:0-16755 GCA_038224035.1 Gemmatimonadales bacterium | reverse complement strand
ACGGTGCGCTCGGCGAATACGGTTGCCGGCCAGGCACTGCGCATTTCGGAATCAAACGGCGAACTGCGCATCAATGACGCAACGGTGCGCATTGCCGATGTGCCAGCGAGCAATGGCATTGTGCACGTGATTGACCGAGTGCTTCTGCCCACCGACGCGCCGTCGTCGAATGCCAACAGCGCGACGGCACTCATCGACTACGCGATTGACCGTGGCGCACCGCTCTACAACGACGGGCAGCCGAGTGCGACGGTCGCGGTGTACGAGGTGGCAATTACCGCACTGCTCACCTCGGAGCGTAGTTCGCTTTCAGCGGATGCGCAGCGCGCACTCAGCAGTGCGCTGCGCGAGTCACGTCCGAATGCACGCGAGCGCGCGACGTTGTTACGTCGCGCGCTCGACACGGCCCGAATCGCGGCCAGCGACCGAATGACAAGCGCTCGCTAGTCTGCCAGCCAGGGCGCCGTGGTTGAAGCACCACGCCCGGCGCCCGCTGTGATCTCGAGTCTCTCGCACCCCGCCTACGCCAGAAACCGCCGCGCCACCTGCTCAAGCCGGTCGTCACCCGCCGTCTCCGCGGCCACGAGCATCTCTTCGACATACGACCGCAGCGCCGGCTCGCCCCAGTAGTAACCCGTCGCGCGCTCGGCGAGCTGCGTCTCGCCCACACGCGCCCCCTCGAGCAGCGCGCGCGCGGCGGCCCGATCAAAACCGGGATCGTCGCGCGGAGGCAGATCGTAGTTGCGCCGAGGCATCTCTCCTTCGGCGTCATCGCGAAGGAAGGCGCGTGACATGTGGCTATCGCTTGGTTGGTTTGGAATCGGGCGGGCGCACGGGGACTTCGCGCTCATTGGCGCCCCAATCCCGTTTGCGTGAGCCGCGGCTCGCGCTCTGCGTGTTCTTGTCCTTCGGATCAGGTTTGGTGGGCGGACGCTTTCGTCCCGCGCCACCCTTGCCGCCCTTGCCGCCCTTCACGAGGTGCTCACGGAGGCGCCCACGGCTCCAATCACGCGCATGCTGACACACCCACCGCGCACCGAGGAGAACGTGCAGCGACGGTCGCTGGGCAGGTGGTCGAAATCGGGTTGCATACCATTAGTATGGCTGACGCGAGGACAGATCGCCAAGTGGCCTGCCACAGCAACAGCGAACTACTTCACCCGCGCCTTCGTCATCATCTCGTCCACCTGCGTGATGACTTTGGTGCCCGCTGCGGTGTCACCCGCCGCTTCCAGTGAGCCCGCGAGATACTGACCGGTGATGAGATAGAGCACCGGAATGCCGGCGGATGCGTCGTCCACCCAGCCGTTCTCCTTGATCAGCGCGTTGATGCCGCCGTACTCGTTCCAGAGCGATCGGGTGGACGCCACATCGAGTTGTTCGTTGCCCCGCAGCGGAATGAACTGCATCGACGGCTCCGGACGCGAGCTCACCAGTTTCTGCGCGAGACCGTGGTTGAGCAGGTTGCTACCGAAGCCCAGCGCGGCGGCGTAACCACCGTAGGAGAAGAACAGGCCGCGCTCGGGATACGCGTGTTTGATCATGTACAACACAAACTGCTGATCGCGCAGCAGCATGTCGGTGCTGATTGTGACATCCATCCCGTCATGCACAAATCGCTGCGGTTGCGAAAGGCCAACGATCGGTGGAATGGCATCGATCTCAGCGCGCGTCAGCGGGAACAACGGCTTGCTCGGCATCGTCCATTCGCGGTCGCGATAGAGGGCCGGTCCTGCTGCCTTGTCGTACGGCTCGAGCTTGCGATTCTGCAACTGGTGCGCGTACCACTCGGTGCCGAGATACGGGACGACGGCCACCGTCACGTCCAGCCGAATGCCCTCGACCGCCTGCGCATACCAGAGCGGGAACGAGTCGTTGTCGCCGTTCGTGATGAGAATGCCGTACGGTTCCACCGAGTTCAGCAGATCGCGTGCCCATTCGCGGGTGAACGTGTGCTTGCTGCGCGGCGCATCAATCGCGTTCGTCACGAGCGGAATCAGTGCGATGGCCAGGATTGGTGCGGCGAGTCGCAGTCCGCGATCGGAGATCGTTCCGGTGCCGCCGAGTTTGGAACTCAGCCACGTCCACAACGTGGTGAGACCAAGTCCGGCCCACACGCCCCACAGCGAGAACGTCCACAAATAGAAGTAGTCGCGGTCGCGGACCTCACGATCCACGCTGCCACCGAGCTCCGGTGCCTGTGAGTGTCCGTACTTGAAGTTGAGGTACACCACCAGCGCGATCGTGAGCGTGAACATGAGCCCACCCACGTACCAGAATGTTCGCCGGTCCCGCGTGAAGTGCGTCACGCCGCCCACAATGCCAAGCGTAAAGAACAGGAGCGCCAGCAAGGATTGCGCCTGCGGTGCCTGATTGTATGCATCGCGGAACCACTGCCACTTGAAGTACAACCAGAACATGCCGTACTGCGCGGTGATCGGCGCTTTGCGATCGGCCACGTTGTGCCCAGAGTACTGCTCGCGATCAATGTGCGCCTTCACTCGGCGCCATGTTTCGGCGCTGAATGTGCAGGACACCGTGATGCCATCGGTGCACGCCGACACACCGCCACTGTTGAGATATGGCTCATGTGCGGCCCGAATCGGCATCACCACGAACGGTGTGATGCCAATGATCGCCACCGCCAGCGTGCCGAGCAGCAGACGCCAGCGCAGCAACACCGACGGCTGACGCATGAGTACGAGTAACCCGATGGCCGGCAACGGCAGGAAGCCCGCCGGGTGATTTGCATAGCCCAGTCCCACGAGATACGCAGCCGTGAGCAGATACCGGTCGGAACTCGACTTCTCCGGCGCATCGCTCCAGCGCAGCATCAACCAGCTCACACTCGCGAGTCCGAGCAGCGCCACGGTGTACACTTTTTCATTCACCACGCTCTGATTCCACACCGTGAATGCGGTTCCGCCGATGATCACGCATGTCGCCGCCGCCATCAGTCGCGCCCAGCGAATCGTGATCCACTTGCGCATCACACCTTCCGCCACCAGGAACCACAGTCCGGCCGACAGCGCGCTCGTCACCGCGGCAAGCAGATTGATGCGACCGCCATACTCGAGCGGCAGCGGCAACAGACCAAAGGCGTGCGCGAAGATTACGAACACCGGATTGCCCGGCGGATGCGGCACACCAAACACCTTGGCGGCCGTGATGTACTCGCTCGTGTCCCACATGGCCGTGCTGGGCGCCAGCGTGAACACGTAGAGTGCGAAGAGCGCGAGCGCAACGACTCCCGCAGCGAGCCACGGGGCGTTGGCAAAGCGCTCGTCGGCACCCACGGCTGTCTTGTCACCCTTGCCAAACGACAACAAGGTGGCGGGAATGAGTCCTGCATACGCGATCGCCAGGCAGAGCGCAGAAATCGTGGTGCCACCGCGCCACAGATCGGCGTAACCCACCACGAGGGCGAGCGTTGTGAGCGCGGCCAGGAGCGTCGTGCGCCCCTGACCGGTTGATGTAAGTGCTGACATGTTGTTGGACAGAAAGACGTAATGAAGGACGGATCAGAGTGACGTATCGGCCAACGCCTGCTCTCTCGGCCCAAAGGATTGTTCAGACATTGGCGTGCGCACCGGAACTCGCTGCGCATCGTCCACGACGAAGGCGAACGCGTCGGCCACCGCATGGCGCGGTACCACGGCACGCATCTCCCAAAGCCCGCTGGCCAGATCCCGCGCCACCGCGAACCGGGTCCCCTGCGCACCCGGCAGCGTGGTTGACGCTGATTCTACCAGCATCACCCGCGAGGCCGCAGGCGCGCGTAGTGCGAACCTGACGATGCGCATGGTGTCGTATAAAGTATCATGCAGGGCGCGCCGCATGCCCCCCGCCGTCACGAGTCGCGTCTCGTCGGCCACGGGCACCAGCCGCGGAATCACCGTATCGCCGATAATCTCCGCCTTCGCCAACACCGCCGACGAACTGCGGCTGAAGACATCCGTTAGCGACGTGACGCCGGTCCAGAGGGTAACCAGCAGCCCGAATGCCAAGACACCGGCCGGCGCGAGCACCCCGCGGCGACGCCAGCGCGTGATCGACGGCGGCAGCGACCAGCGGCGCGGCACGGGCAGGACCTGCACGGCCGCCATGATTGCGCCCATGGAGCGGGCGCGTCGCGCCGCGTCTACCGGCAAGGGCTCACGCAGCCGGTCCTGCAGCTCGGCGGGAAGCAGGGGAGTCGGGGTATCAGCCATGGATCACATCCGTAAGCAGAGTGCGCAGTCGATCGCAGGCGCGGTGCACGCGCATCTTGAGCGCCGAGACGCCCGTGCCGGTCACGGCGGACATCTCGGGATAGGAGAGCCCTTCAGTGAAGTGCAAGACCACGGCCTCCCGCTGGTCGGCGGGAAGGGCGGCGAGCGCCTGCGCGAGTTCCTCTCGGAGGAAGGTTCGGTCGAGGTCGTCGTCGGGCGCCGCGGCATTGGCGTCAGCCAGCTGCGTGATGACCGATACATCGCAGGGTTCGGGTCGACGGGTCCGCTCACCCAACCGAGTGCGGCAGCGGTTGACCAGAATGCGCCAGAGCCAGGCGCGAAACTTGTCCTGCTCCTGATAGCTGGCGAGGTAGCGATACGCACGCAGGAACGTATCCTGCACGGCGTCTTCCGCCTCGGCGTGGCAGCCCAGCAGGTGGGTGGCGTACCGCACGGCGTCATCGTGGTAGCGGTCCACGAGAGCGCGGAAGGCCTCCGTGTCACCGCCCAGGACGCGCCGAACGATCAGGGCATCGGAGAGGGTCATGATGCTGATAACCCCTGAGATCGGTCGGCGGTCACACTGGGTCTCAAACGGGTCAGTGGCCGGCGGTATTGCCGGTGCGCGCCAGGACCAGGTGCTCGATGAAGAACTCCATCATGCGCGGCTGCGACAGGCCGGCGTGGCCCACGTCCGGTCCCACCTGCACATCGAAGCTTTTGCCGGCCCGCTGCAGCGCCTGAATGAGCTGCATGCTGTTGGACGGGTGCACATTGTTGTCGGCCGTGCCGTAAAAAATCATGAGGCGGCCCTTGAGTTTGTCGGCGTAGGTCATGGCCGAGCCTGCGTCGTACCCCACCGCATTCACTTGCGGTGTGTACATGTAGCGTTCCGTGTAGATCGTATCGTAGTGGCGCCAATCGGTGACCGAGCTGCTCGCGGCGGCGGCGTGGAACACATCGGGGTGACGCAGCAACGCCAACGCCGACGCGTATCCGCCGTACGACGTGCCGAAGACTCCAACGCGCGATCCATCCACATATGGGCGCTTGGCGATTTCGCGTACGCCGGCTGCGAAGTCGTCGATCTCCACGGTGCCGAGCTTCTCATAAATCGCGTCGAGGAAGTGTTTGCCGCGACCGGCGGCGCTGCGGGCATCGAGCGTGAGCACGAGGAATCCATACTCCGTGAGTGCATTCGGTGAGGCATACGTTTCGCGCGCGCCGTTCGTGGCGGGTCCTCCGTACACACTCACGAGTACCGGATACTTACGCGACGGATCAAAGTTGCTCGGCTTGTGCAGCATGCCGTGCAATTCTGTAACGCCATCGGCAGCTTTGAACGTGAACAGCTCTACTGGCTTGAGTCCGAGTGCGGTGGCTTTACTGACATCGCTCTGTTGCAGCTCCTTCACCAGTTTTCCATTCGCGTCTCGCAGCGACGACACCGGCGGTGCGCTGTGCGTTTGTGCGACATCAACAAAGTGCTTGCCGTCGGGCGCAATGTTGACCGCATGATTGACCGTCGGGTCGGTGAGGCGCACATCTCCCTTGCCGGTGAGCGACACCCGATGCAGCTGCAGCTTCATGTAGTTGTCGCCGCTGCGCGCCAGGTACCAGAGCCGTCCCGCCTTCTCGTCGATGCGCGAGATGCCACCCACTTCAAACTGATGCGATGTGAGGGTCTCCAGGAGACGACCGTCGATGTGATACAAATAGTAGTTCTTGAATCCGTTGCGCTCGGACGTCCAGATAAAGCGCTGATTGTCGGCGAGCCAGCGGATGTCCGGTCGATTCTCGGTCCAACTGGGCAGCCACTCTTCGCGCACAATGACGCGGCACGCGCCGCTGGTGGGATTGCAGCTGGTGAACTCCATCACGTTCTGCCGGCGATTCGTGCGGTTGAACGTGATCGCACTGCCATCGGGCGTCCACCCAACGCGATACACATACTGACCCACCGTGCTGTCGGCGAACGGCGCACCGCTGCGCACATCGACGCGCACGCTCTTGTTGGTGGCCACGTCATACACGAACAAATCAACGAGTGGGTTGGCGCTGCCCGCCTTGGGGTACGCTTCCACATCCATCACGCTCTGGATCTTTGTTTGTCCGAGCTGCAGCAGGTAGTCCTGCACCGGCGATTCGTCGAAACGATAGTACGCCAGTTTGTTGCCATCAGGTGACCACCACATCGCGGTGGTTTGCGACAGTTCTTCACCGTACACCCAACTCGCCGTGCCGTATTTGATGCGCTTCCCGGCGCTGCCATCGGTGGTCACGGCGCGTTCGTCGCTGCCGTTGACATTGCTCACGTAGAGGTTGCGATCGCGGTGTACGGCGCGGCGCGTGCTATCCGCGGTGAACGCCACTTCGGCCTGACGTCCGCGTTCGATGCGCGGTCCGCCGGCGCCTCGACCGCCGTTCAGTCCACCGGCAGCGGGCGCGTCGGCCAGCGTGCGCGCGCTGACGTCGTAGCGCCAGCGCTTGCCATCGGCCGTGTAGGTGAAGCTGCGACCGTCCGCCTCCCACACCGGCGTGATGGCGCCGGAACGAACGGCGTTGGGCAGCTCCGCGCGCATCTTCTGGAACTGCGCATACCCCGGCATCGACGGGAGTCGGTCCTGCGCGTCAGCGACCGTAACGGCGGCGCCAAGTCCGACGGTCAACCAGCACAGTGGCGAACGGAGGGAAGAACGAGAGAACACAGCGGGCTCCGGATCGGAGAAGGGAAGGGCGGGGCCGAGGGCAGCGTGCCAATCACGCTCGGGGACGCAACAAAACTACGTCGGGGCTGGCGTCCGGGTTGAGCAGTCACCACGACGATAACCCGATATCAAATATAGCCGTCGGCCAGACTGCTGTTGAGCTTGTCAGGCCGCCAGGCGACAATCGCAAAATCACACTGCGGTGTGACGGGCAGATGACACATCCGTCTGATATTGGAGTACCTGATGAAGGCCTGTCCGACTCGGCATCCGTTTCTGGGTGACGGCAGCTATCCCGGCAGTATGGCAGTACGAGCGAAGCGCGCACGACAAAGCGGCCGGCCGTCCGAGAGGACGACCGGCCGCTGTCATGTGTGCTACGGCTGGAGTTACCGAATCTCGGCCGTGTGACGATAGTAATCGCCCATGAGATGCTCGGCGAAGTACTCCATGAGCATGCGATTGAAGTACGGCTGCATGGGACCGAAGCCGTGGGCCTGGCCGGGCAGCATCATCATGTCGAAGCGCTTGTTCGCCTTGATGAGTGCATCGACGAGGCGAATCGTGTTGCCGGGGTGCACGTTGTTGTCCATGTCACCGTGCACGAGCAACAGTTTGCCCTTGAGGTTCGCGGCCAGCTCCGCGTTGGTTGGCACATGAATTTCGTAGCGCGTGCTGTCGTCAACCGCGACCACGCGCGCGCCGTTGCGTCCCTGCTGCGCCTGCGTGCGTGCGCCACCGCTAGCATTGTTCGTTGCGCCGCCACGTCCGCGTTGTGTGGTGTCACGACGTTGCGTAGTATCCCGACGTTCCGTGATGACGCGCAAGCCGTGGTGCTGCTCGCTCCAGTTCTGGTTGTAGATGTTGTTATCATGATTACCCGCCGACGACACGCCAACTTTGAAAAAATCGTTGTAGGGCGGCAGCATCAACGCGGCGGCGGTGAGGAAGCCACCACCGGAGTGACCATAAATGCCCACGCGATCCAGGTCGATGAAGCGGTGCCGCGCCGCCAGCTGTTCAATGCCGGTCTTTTTATCGGCCAACGCGTAGTCGCGCAGGTTGTAATACCCGAAGCTGTGGTACGCGTTGGAGCGCTGCGGCGTGCCGCCACGATTGCCGATCTGAACCACCACAAACCCAAGCTGCGCAAGCTGCTGCATCACGCCGCCCGTGCTGAAACCGCTCGTGACCTGCTCTGTTTGCGGACCTGGATACACGTACGCGATGATCGGGTATTTCTTCGTGGAATCGAAGTCAGCCGGCTTCCACATGTTGCCGTAGATGTCAGTCGTGCCGTCGGCTGCCTTCGTGGTAAACGGCATCGGCGGGCTCCATCCCATTTCCCTGACGCGCGAATCGTCCATGATCTCGAGCGGCATCACGACGCGGCCCGTCATCGCGTCCCGCACCACGGCCACGGGAATCGTGTCGGCGCGCGAATAGTTGTCCACGATAAACCGCTTGGTGGGTGACACCCGCGTGCCGTGATCGTACGTGCCCGGCGTGACGTGCGTGAAGCCTGAGCCGTCGCCGTTCATACGGTAGGTGTGACGCAGATACGGATTGGGCCCCGGCTCGCGACCAACACCGCTCACGAACATCGTGCCCTTGATGGTGTCGGTGTCTACGATGGTTTCAGCGCGCCACATCCCACTCGTGAGCGCACGCTTGAACGAGCCGTCGTGGCCGTACAGATAGTAGTGCCCCCATCCGGTGCGCTCGGAGAACCAGACAAAATCCCCACCGCGTGTCACGTATCGCACGGGCTGAATCTCAAGAAACGCGTTCTCCACCGATTCGGTGAGCAGCGTTTTGATGGTGAGCGTGGCCGTGTTCACTTCCACCAGCTCCATATTGCGCTGCAGCCGATCGCGGCGCACGAGGCGGAACGTCTCTGACTTCACGGGCCAGTGCACATTGCTGATCCGCTGATCTTTCCACTTGTCCAGTGACACCTCGCGAATCGCGCGCTCGCCGCGCGTGAACGCAAACAGTTCCTGCTGATTGACATCCGCCTCACCCGGCATTGCGTACTTGTACGAACTCAGCGTGGGGCGCGGATTTGAGAGCACGTTCACGAGGTAGAGCTCTTTCACTTTGCGCGCATCGTTGCGCTGCACGGTGAACGAACGCGAGTCCGGCGACCAGCCGACGCTCGCACGCACGCGCGGATCGCGGCTGCGATCCTGTCCGCCCTGCGTGGTCTCGGTCTCCTGCTGCTCGTCGTCCTGGCGCTGCAGATCTGTCGTGGCCGTGTCGCGAAAGCCGAAGCTGTAGTCCTTCACGCCATCCGTGCTCACCTGGACGGTATCACCCGAGGAGACTTCAACCACAAACAGATTATGGTTGCGTGCAAACGCGAAGGCGGTGCTGTCTGGTGAGAAGTTGCGCCACTCGGGCGGACGTCCCGGCGCGCCGCCACCGCCGCCGCCACCACCTTGTTCGCGCTCTTCATCGGCCGCGATGGAATCGCGGCGCCACGTGCCAAGACTCGTCAGTGTCTGCGCGCTGAGATTCCACTCGTAGCGCGTCGAGTCCACCTGAAAACGAATGCGCTTGTGGTCCTTCGTGAAGTTGAGCACGGTGAACGGCAGCTTGCCCGGCTCATACGGCTTCCGGTGCAGCCGGGAGAGATCCTCCGCGAGCTTCACATGATCGAACAGCGGGCGCTTGAGCCGCGCTTGCGGCACCACGAGGTAAAACGTGCCGCCGTTACGATCGCGCCAGTTATAGAACATCGAATCCGTCTCACCGATCCAGCGCGGCGCGACCGAGCTGCTGAACGCCATGTTGCGCATGTTGGCGGCGCTGAACCGGTCGGCGAGGTTCCAGTTGGCGCGATTCACGCGGACCGGCTGCATTTCGATCTGCGGCATTGGCGCCGATTGTGCGGCCAACGATGCGACGGGTAGCGCGGCGAGGGCGCAGAACGCGAACGCGCCGGTTAGCGCCCGCCAGGCGGGTGCACGTGAGCGCGAACGCGGCACCGACGGGACAACAACGCGCGTGAAACTCGGGGACGACATGCGGGTGATTCTCCTGACGCGGGAAGACTGCGAAGTGACGGGAGGGGTGCGCGGGCGAAGTCAAGCCGTTGCCCGCGCGGGCGGCTCGGCACAATATGCGCGCTTGCCACCTCGCGCGCTGTCGCGCCTGCGCCGCTCCCGACTTGCCTACGCACTCCGCCCTATGCCCGCTGTCATTTCTTCACCGTCTGCCGCAGATATCGTGGCGCGCGTCGCCCGTGAACTCTCGCTCACGAGTGCGCAGGTCCGGGACACACTCGAACTGTTCGAGGCGGGCAATACGCTCCCGTTTATCGCCCGCTATCGCAAGGAAGCGACGGGTGGGCTTGACGAAGTGCAGTTGCGCGATGTGCAGGAACGTTCGGCGTACCTCACCGAAATGGAGGATCGGCGCACCGCGATCCTCAAGAGCATCGACGAGCAGGGCAAGCTTGACGACACGCTGCGCGAGACGATCCTGCGCGCTGATAGCAAGCAGGCACTCGAAGACCTGTATCTGCCGTTCAAGCCGAAGCGGCGCACGCGCGCGATGATTGCCCGGGAGCGTGGTCTCGGACCCCTCGCGGAACTCATCTGGGCTGGCACGATGGACGACGCGGCCGTGGGAGGCGCTGCCGCGGGCTACCTGAACGATGAGGTCATCGATGTGTCGGCGGCGCTGCAGGGCGCCCGCGATGTGCTCTCCGAGCAGGTCGCCGAAGACGCGACGGTACGCGGCTGGGTGCGCGAGATGACGCGCGCTCAGGGGCGCGTGAAGAGCGTGGTCATGACCGGCAAGGCCAGCGACACGTCGCGCTTCAAGGACTATTTCGAGTATGAGGAGGCGCTGGGCACCATTCCCAGTCACCGCATGCTGGCCATTCGACGCGGTGAGGCCGAAGGGGAGCTGCAGTGGCAGATCGTCGCTCCCGCGGAGCAGATCGTGGCGCGCCTGATGCGCGAAATCTGTGAATTGCGCCGCGCGACGGCCCAACTGGCCCTCGTGGGCGCCGATGCGTACAAGCGGCTGCTCGCGTCCGCCATCGAAGTGGAACTGCGCGTGGAACTCAAGACGCGCGCCGACGATGAAGCGATCGTGATTTTCGGGCGCAACCTCGAGCAACTGTTGCTCTCGGCGCCGGCCGGCGAGAAGCGCGTCATCGGCTTCGATCCGGGCTTTCGCACGGGCGTGAAGGTGGCGGTGGTCAGTGCCACGGGCGCGCTTGTGCATACCGACACCCTGTACCTGCATCAGGAAGATCGATTTGCCGGTGCCGTCCGCACGCTGGTGCAGCGCTTCACACCGGAACTGATCGCCATCGGCAACGGCACGGGCAGCCGCGAAACGGAAACGCTCATCAAGGCAGCGCTGCGCGAACTTGATCCGCCGGTTCCGCAAGTTGTGGTGGTGAGCGAGGCGGGTGCGAGTGTCTACTCGGCGAGTGACATGGCACGCGCCGAGTTTCCCGAACTTGATGTGTCGTTGCGTGGCGCGGTGTCGATTGCGCGCCGGTTGCAGGACCCACTCGCCGAGCTCGTGAAGATCGACCCCAAGAGCATCGGCGTGGGGCAGTATCAGCACGACGTGAACCAATCCAGGCTGAAGTCGCGTCTGGACGACACGGTGATGTCGTGTGTGAACCGCGTGGGTGTCGAGGTGAACACGGCATCAGCGGCGCTGCTCTCGTATGTGGCCGGTATCGGGCCGTCGCTCGCGCAGGCAATTGTGTCGCTGCGTGATGCGCGTGGTGGCTTGCGCTCGCGTGCAGAACTCAAGGAGGTCCCACGGCTCGGTGCCAAGGCCTTCGAACAGGCGGCGGGATTCCTGCGAGTACGCGGTGGTGTGCATCCACTCGACGCCAGCGGCGTGCACCCCGAGCGTTATACGCTGGTGGAGCGCATGGCGAAGGACCTCAGCGTCGATGTCGCGTCACTCGTTGGTAACGAAGCGTTGGTGTCACAGCTACAGCTCTCGAAGTACGTGTCGGAGAACGTCGGCATGCCAACACTCGTGGACATTGCGGACGAACTGCGCAAGCCGGGGCGCGACCCGCGTGAAGCATTCGAGCCACCCGCGTTCCGCGACGATGTGCAAAAGCCGCAGGATCTGGTGCAGGGTATGGTGCTGGAAGGCGTGGTGACCAACATCGTCGCCTTCGGCGCGTTTGTGGACATCGGCGTGCATCAGGATGGACTCGTGCACGTGAGTCAATTGTCAGATCGTTTTGTGAAAGATCCGAATGACGCCGTGCGTGTTGGTCAGCGTGTGAAGGTCACGGTGCAAAGCGTGGATCTGGCGCGTGGTCGCATTGCGCTCAGCATGCGAACCGACGGTGGAGGCGTGCGCAGCGCCGCCGCGGCGCCTGGCGCGAGTGCATCGGGCGCTGCGTCACCGCGCGACCGCAGCGGGCGAGGCGAGGCAGCACGAGCGTCCGGCAACCGTCAGCCGAGCGCGCCCCCGAAGAAGGCACCGACGCCGCCCGCGGTTGTACCCACGAAGGGATCTGTTGCCGCGAACGGGATGCGCTTCAAGTAGCCTCCTCAGCTCGCAAGCGTGTCTGAAAATCGTGCTGCCGGGTGGTTCGGGCCGAGTTGCCCGGCGCGGCGAGCGTGTGCTCTCGCCGCACCGGGGGACTTACAGGTCATCCAATGCTCTGCTTGAGCAAAGTGCGCGTCTCGGCCGAGATGCTCTTGTCGCGCGCGATTTCGCGCAGGCGACGCACACCCTGTTTGGCCATGATGCGATCGCCGCACTCCAGCCGCAGCCATGTGGCGGACACCAGAGCGCTCGCCTCGAGATCAATCTTGCCGGCGCGGGCTGCTTCGTCCGCGAGCTGCTGCATGATCTCGGCGGCTTCGCGAGGCTTCGACTGTGCATAGAGCAACGCGGCGAGACCGTTCGTGGCTTCAACCGGAATCACGCCGGCATCGCGGTCGACTACCTGCGCAAACTGGTACTCGCGTCGCGCCATCGCGACGTCACCCTGTTCAAGCGCAGTGCGAGCGTTCTGCAGGTGCGGGTTGGCCGCGACCGGGACGGACATTTCGAAGCTGACTGGTGCCGCGGTAGCGACCACGAGCGCCATGGGCGTCGCGGCGAGGAGCGCCGCCGACGTGAGCGTGAAGAGCAACATGCTGACCTCCTGAAGATGAATGAACCGCGAGTCGTGCCATCGTACGCAGCACACTCTGCGCACACGGTGAGATACGCCCGCCATTCTGCGGAGATTCAGCCGAGGGACAGTTGCCATCCGACGGGGACGACAGGCCCGAAGGGCGTGCCGATCACGGTGTTGCGGGCGAGCCTGAACTCGCGGACAAATCCCACACTAACGGCTCGCCGTCGAATCATCGGGCACTCTGAGAAACTGGAACGCAAGATTCGATACGAGGCAGTAGGCGGCGAAGTAGTAAAGTCCGACGCCCGCCTGCGCGTCGAGATTGTCGAGTGCATTGGCCGCGAGAAACGCGATGAACACCCCAACGACAAACACGTCGGCCATCGACCACTTGCTGATTGAACGCACGAACCCCGCCAGGCGCGTTCGGTTGGCGGAATCGCGGGAAAACAGGATTACGCCGAGCAGCATCGCCTTGAGCACCGGCACCAGAATGCTGAAGAGGAGAATGAGCGACGCCACAAAGCTGTTGCCGGACTCGAAGAGATTGCGCACGCTCTCGGTGATACTCTGCGTCTCGCGAAAGATCTCTCGCGTATTGCCGAGCAGCGAGATGGACGCGGAGATGGTGAGCACGGGACGCGTGAGGCCCGGAATGAGCAGGCCGAGCGAGAGGAGCGTAAGCAGCGCAGCGATCTGATTGCGTCGGGACATGCGACCGTGGGTGTGAGTCGGTCCGGTGAACGGCGAGTGCATGACACTCGCGCGCAGAGGTGTCGGGAAGCTATCGCTCGCGCCACGCTGCGCCAATCGTCTAGCATTGTGCATGCCCCTTTCCCAAAATGACTCGACCGCCTCGGTGTTCACGGTGTTTCTGCGACTGGGGCTGCGGTCGTTCGGCGGGCCGATTGCGCACATCGGCTACTTGTACGACGAGTTCGTCGCTCGTCGGCGATGGTTGACCGACGAACAGTTTACGCAGTCGCTCGCCATCTGTCAGATGCTGCCCGGCCCGGCCAGCAGCCAGCTTGGCTTCATGATCGGGATGCTGCGGGCGGGCTGGGGCGGCGCGCTCGCGGCGTTTGTCGGCTTTACCGGGCCGTCGGCGATCCTGTTGATCCTCCTGGCTCGCTACGCGCCAGTACTCGATGATGGACTCGGTATCCCCGTGATCCACGGACTGAAGCTGACGGCGGTTGCCGTTGTTGCACACGGTGTGCTGCGCATGGGGCAGAAGCTGACTCCCGATGTGACACGGCTCATCATCGCACTTGGATCCATGATCACGCTGTTGCTCGCCGGCTCGGCGTCGCTGCAGGTGCTCGTGATCGCGATGGGCGCGCTGGCGGGGATGGTCTGGTGCCGAGATACGCCATCCGCACTGTCCTCGTGGTCTGTGCCCGCGATCGGCGCGCGGTCGGCCGTTATCGCCGCGCTCATTTTTTGCGTGGGACTTCTCGCGGCGTTGTTCTGGCCGGCGTCAACGCCCACCCTGAGCAGCGTCGCCGCGGCGTTCTACCGCGCCGGTGCGCTCGTGTTCGGAGGTGGTCACGTTGTGCTACCCTTGCTCGAGCAGTCGCTCGTCGAAACGGGATGGATGTCGGTCGACACGTTTTTGCTTGGCTACGGTGCCGCGCAGGCGATCCCCGGACCGTTGTTTTCACTGGCGGGTTATCTGGGCGCGGCGCTCAGTCTCGGTGTGCCCGCACCGCTCGTTGCGCTCGTCGCGATCCTCGCCGTCTTCGCGCCGGGATTTCTGCTGTTGGTCGCCGCTGTCCCGGTGTGGTCGCGCGTACGAGCGCTGCCGCGCGCGGGCGCGGCACTCGCCGGTGTGAACGCTGCTGTGGTGGGCGTACTTGCGGCGGCACTCTACGATCCCGTCTTTACGAGCGCGGTGTTCGGTGCGCCGGATCTGCTCATCGTGATCGCAGCGTTCAGTCTGCTCACCTTTACGCAGCGATCATCTCTCTGGGCTGTTGTGTGCTGCGTAGTGGGCGCGATCCTCGTGCGTGCACTCGGTGCATGATCGCCCCGAGTGCACGCGATCATGGATTATTGCAGCACCTGTGTGCCAAGCGTGAACTTGGCCATCCACGCATACTCGCGCTTCATGCGATCGAGCTGGTGATAGTATTCCGACAATCCGTGTCCTTCGCGTGGATAGAACACGAGTTCGGTGGTCTTGCCGCGGTCCTTGAGCGCGCGATAGAACTCCATCGGCTGACCAATCGGCACGCGCTCATCGTTGGCGCCATGCAGGATGAGCAACGGAGTGGTGATTTTGTCGGAGTAGCTGATCGCCGAGCGCTCCAGATAGAATCGGATGTTCGGATTGACCAGACTGCCGTCGTACTGGGGAATGCCGTTGAAGAACGTGCTGATGTAGCCCGGAATGTCGGTGGTGCCAGCCATGCTCAGCAGCGAAGGAAGGC
The DNA here is from genome assembly GCA_038224035.1 of Gemmatimonadales bacterium. Classification (GTDB taxonomy): domain Bacteria; phylum Gemmatimonadota; class Gemmatimonadetes; order Gemmatimonadales; family Gemmatimonadaceae; genus JAABRT01. Next base: position 1,277 of record JBBRFQ010000071.1, on the reverse strand, counting down.
CGGCGCCCATCATGGCGGCCTTGAAGCGACCAGTCTGCGACACCACCCACGACGTCATGTACCCGCCGTAACTCCAGCCTTCGAACGCCATGCGCGTGGAATCCGCGATGCCGCGTCGAATCACGTCGTCAACGCCGCTCATGATGTCGCGATAGTCACCACCACCCCAATCCTGGATATTGCCACGCATGAACTTTGCACCGTAGCCGGTCGAGCCACGCGGATTCGGATACAGCACTGCCCAGCCGCGCGCCGCGTACGTTTGTCCCGGGCTGGTGCCCGCTTTGAAGCCGTTGGTGTGTGCAGCGGTTGGCCCGCCATGTGCCGACACCACCAGTGGCACGCGCGCCCCCTCGGTGTAACCCACCGGGAGCAACAGCACGCCTTCTACCTCACGACCATCCTTTGACTTCCACGTGATCACGCGCGACGCACCAAGCGCGCGCTCGCTGAGCCACGGATTCGTATGAGTGATGCGCGTCGGCGCGGCGGCGCCGTTCTGCACGAACACCTCGCCGGGCATATTTGGCGTATCGAGCACCATCGCGACCGTTGAACCATCGCGACTCGGCGAGAGCCCCTGTACGAGCACATCCTTCGTGCGCTTGCTGTACCGCTTGCCGGCCACATCGTAGGCATACAACGAATTCCACACGCGATCGCTGGCCGTGAACCAGAGCTGCGTGCCGTCGGGTGACCAACGCGGCGCGCCCGGGCTCACATCGAAATCAGCCCGAGCATGATTGGTCACCGTGCGCGTGGCGATATCAAACGTGACCAGTCGGGCATTCCGCAGGGTGCGCGGCATGATGCCGTCTTTGTGCGGCGCCATCTCGTGCGGCAGCATCGTGAACGCCAACGTCTTGCCATCGGGCGAAAACATCGGCGCCGATTCGGCATCGTTCGTCGACGTAATGGCATCGAGCGCGAGCGACGCGACATCCACCACGTAGGCGTTCCCGCGTTCATCCCGGATCATCGGCGTCGGTGACGCACGGAAGCCCAGTTTCCGGCTATCGGGCGACCAGTTCGGCACGCCACTCACGGTGTACGCTCCCGACGTCACCTTGGTGGCTTTGCCCGACGCCACCTCAACGACCCAAATGTGGTTGAGACGGAAATCGTCTTCGTACACCTTGGGATCATCACGCCGGCGGACCTTCGCTTCCTGCTCGCGTGTGAGCGTATCGGTGGTCACCACGGCAATGCGAGCGCCATCGGGCGACCACACGTACGACGATACACCGTCACGCGCCGTCGTCAGTTGACGCGACTCA
>JBBRFQ010000070.1:0-16812 GCA_038224035.1 Gemmatimonadales bacterium | reverse complement strand
ACGTGTCGCCGGATGATCAACGTTTCCTGATGGTGCAGCGCGCGAGCGGCAGCACGAGCGGACAGATTGTCGTCGTCGAGCATTGGCTCGATGAACTCAAGGCCAAGCCGACGCCGTGAGCGACGAAGTGTTTGCGCGTTTAAGTGCGGCACTCGCCGACCGCTACCGCATCGAGCGCGCGCTCGGCGCGGGTGGCATGGCCACCGTCTATCTCGCCGAAGACCTGAAGCACGACCGCAAGGTCGCCATCAAGGTCTTGAAGCCCGAACTCGCCGCGGTGCTCGGCGCCGAACGCTTCATCGTCGAAATCAAGACCACGGCGGCTCTGCAACATCCGCACATTCTGCCGCTCTTCGACAGCGGCACCGTCGACGGGTTCCTGTACTACGTGGTGCCCTACATCGAGGGCGAAACGATAGTCTTGGCACGCCGCACTACATGAGTCCCGAACAGGCCACGGCGGAGAAGGAGATTACCGCGCGCAGTGACGTGTATTCGCTGGACACTGTGTGTTACGAGATGCTGGCCGGCGAGCCGCCGCATCTGGGTGGTTCGGCGCAGGCGATCATCATGAAGATCGTGACCGAGGATGCGGCGCCGGTCACCAAGCTTCGCAAGTCAGTGCCACCGCACGTCTCGGCCGCGTTGGGAAGCGCGCTCGAGCGGCTCCCCGCCGATCGCTTTGCGAGCGCGAAGCTGTTCGCGGAGGCGTTGACGAATCCGGCGTTCGGCATGGATGGCGCAGCTACTCGCCGTTCAACCTCCGCAACGAAAACGGTCGTCAGGGGCGGTAGCCGGTGGAGTCTGGCGGCACTGGCACTGGTGATCGCCGGAGCGGGAATACTCGCGGGTTGGGCGTTCTCCCGCACTGATGCCGCGGTGCGCGACATCGGCCTGCCTCCCGATGCACCCATGTCGATGTCGACGTGGACCCGTGGATTCGCGGTCTCGGCCGACGGGTCATTTCTGGTCTACGTCGCCCTCGTTGGCAAGACCACGCAACTCTGGCAACGCGATCTCGAAGGACAGCGTGTCCGCGCGATTGCCGGGACCGATGGCGCCGTGGGAACCCCTGAAGTTTCTCCGGACGGAACGCGGGTGCTCTTCACGTCAGGAGGCGCCCTGAAGGTGGTGCGTCTGGCCGGTGGCGCTGCGGTTACCCTGACGAGCGCCGGCGTCGGGAACGGCGCCGGGTGGCTGAGCAATGGAGAGCTCCTGCTGTCCGACGAAGATGGACGACGACTCCGGTGGATCGATCCCGAGTCCGGGCCGGTGCGCGAAGTGCGCCTTGAGTATTGCATGATGCCGCAGATGATTGCCGGCGGCGACCGGTTGCTGTGTGGCGGTGGCGCGGACAAGTACGCGAGCGTGCGGTTCCTCAGTGATCCGTTGGTGAAGCGCCCCTTCATGCGAACGGTGCGCTCGACAGAATCCGGTTCGCTACTGCTCGGATCAGACTTCCGCCTCGTGGACAACCGCTATCTGGTGTACATGTCCATCGACGGCACGTTGATGGCCACGCTGATTACCGATCTCGACTCGCTCACGGTTGGCCGGTCGGTGTCGCTCGTGCCGTTCGTGCGGCGCAGCAACTACCTCGGCGCGGGCAGCTACGACCTCACGGACAATGGCACGCTGGTGTATGCGCCAGGACTCAACGGCGAAATCGGCAGCCTGGTCCGACTCGAGAGTGACGGTCGCATCACCACGTTGCCGGTGGATGAGGCCGCGCATCTGCGCTTCGCGCCGAGTCCCGATGGCCACCGCATGGCGACCGTGATGGCAGGGGGGCAGCAGCAGGAACTGCGCGTGTACAACCTCAACGACGGAACGCACCAGACATACGACAAGGGGTTCTACATCAGCGCCCCCGCGTGGAGTCCCGACGGCACACGCTTGGTGTACCGGAGGAACACCGACTCGGCCACCGAGAGCCTGCTCATGCGGCGCCTCGACGCGCCGGGGGCCCCGCAGGCGTTGCTGCCGAAGAGCGCACCATTGGTCACGCAACCCTCGTCCTGGCTCGCCGAAGATTTCCTCCTCGTCGGCGTCGGGATGAATGACGCGCAAGCGATGTTGCTCAATCCAACGCCGACGCCGCCCACGGTCGACTCGCTGGGTTTCTCCTCGTTCTTCACCTCCATCTCGCCCGATCGACGCTGGATCGTCATGCAAAAGCAGGGGGCCGCCGGCATTCAGTTGCAGCCGTGGCCCGCGCGTGATCGCGTGTATCAGGTGGACGCCGATGGGACCGAAAAGCCCTCACGGGCGTGTCCTTGTCGCATTCCGGGCGCCGATGGCGCGCACGGTGATCGGGGGGTTGATTGCAAGCACGGCGCTGACGCTTCTCGTGGTGCTGGTGGCATTCACACTTTGGCGTCACCGTGGCGTGAGTTTTGTCGCGAGTACGTCGTGCGCAGACGCGCGTGACGATAGCGCATCCAGTCGCGGTGACAGGTGATTTACTATTGCCCTTCTCCTTTGATTCCTTCGACTGGCTGACGCGCGACGCGTTGCTGGCGTTCGTGGTGGCCGTCGCGCCCAAGCTGCTCGCCGCCACACTGGTGTTGCTGGCGTTCTATGTCTTGCTGCGCGTCTTGCAGCCGGCCCTGCGATCTGTGCTTGGTCGCGCCGGCATCGCCGATGCCCTGATTCACCTGCTGGTTGATGGTGTCGTGCGAGGGGCCGTCTGGATTGTGGCGCTTGTCATGGCGGCCAGCCAGTTGGGTATCAACGTCGGGGCCGCGCTCGCCGGGCTTGGCGTCGTGGGCATCGCCGTAGGCTTCGCGGCTCAGGAGACCATCGCGAACATGATCGCGGGATTCCTGATTTTCTGGGACCGGCCCTTCAGGGTGGGCGACTGGATCACTACGCAGGACCGCTACGGCGAGGTGCGCGACATCACGCTGCGCACCACACGGCTGCGCACGCACGACAACACGTACGTGGTCATTCCCAACAAGCAGGTGATTGGCGAGTTGCTCATCAATCACTCGATGTTCGGCGAGACGCGGATCAACGTGCCCATCGGGATCGCGTACAAGGAGTCGATCGACGCGGCGCGCGAGGCGATTCTCGACGCCATGCGCGGCGTCGACGGCGTGCTGTCCGAGCCGGAGCCCTCGGTGGTCGTGGCGGAACTCGGCGACTCGAGCGTGAACCTTATGGTGCGCATTTGGGTGGCAGAAGCGATCAATGAGATACCCGTGCGATTGCGTGTCGTCGAAGCAAGCAAGAAGGCGCTCGACGCCGCCGGTATCGAAATTCCGTTCCCGCACTTGCAGCTGTTCGTGGACGAAGTCAAGGAACGGGTCTGGGAACGCATGGACCGGATACGCGGCCCCCGAGAGTGAGTCGGCCGCAGCGCCCCATCGAGACGCCAGCGATCACGGCTTCGAAACGCGAGCCGCTGCTCAGGGGTTGAGCCTGAACGCCGTTCCGTTGAATCCGGTCACGCTCGTCTGCGATCCACTGATCGTCAGGCCGAACGTTGGCGCGAGCGTACCGGCGAACCGATCACGCTGCCACGCCGGTGTCTGACCGCCGATGCCGCCGAGCCCAACACCGCCGAGATTCTGGTAGCCGACAAAGCTGATCACCTGCAAGCTGGGCAACACGAGATACGAGTAGGTCTGGAAACGCGCAGCCGTGGGGTTGCCAGCCACGAGTCCTGTTCCGTTGAGTGGCTTGTACAGACCCGCCAAGCTGTCACCGACAAACCCATACAGGCCGTCTGGTCCGCTCAGACCTTCTGCGAACGTGAACTCATGGCTCGAGAAGAACAGGTAGTAGCGGTTGTCCTTGAGGACGAAGTGAGGCCGCTCAAGCTGTGAGTTCACACCGATCGCTGCGAGGAGCGGCGGTAGCTCGCGCCAGCTGGTGAGCGCATCGTCCTCGGCCACGACCATTCCCACGACACCGTTCACGTTCGGATCCCCAGATCCCGGAACATCACCGCCGTGCGAACCGAAGAGCGGCATGCCTGCCGCGTTGTCCGGTGTGCCCGGAACCGTTGGCCAGAAGCGTATGCCGGACGGTGACGCCGCATTGCCGTCAGGCCCGCCGAGCGAAAGATTCGCCGTGAAGAGCAGGAAGGTGCGTCCGCTGCGGGGATCCTTGAAAAACCACGGGTCACGGAACGCCCAGATCCCCTCCGCGTTTGCTTTGCGTTCGTAGTACTGTCCACCCGGCTCGACGATCACGCGGTGCGGTCCCCACCCGGACATCGTCACGCCATTCGCCGACGCGGTGGCCGTGCCTTGCACCATGACGATACGCTGATCGGACGCCTGGCGCGATTCACCGGCGGTGCCGTCGTCAGCCGTCGTGCCGTCGGCAAAGCCGAGCGCGGTGTAGAACACCGTGATGCGGTTGGTGCCAGGATCGTATACCGTTGATCCAGCCCACTGTGCGCTGCCTTGCGCGTTGCCGTCGGTGAAGAGTCGCGCGCCGAGCGTCCAATTCTGACCGTCGCGAGAGATCAGATAGCGCAGCTCCGCCACGCCGTGTCGCTGACCCGGAAGCAAGGAGTCCGGCGCAGTAAGCGAGACCAGCACATACCAGTCGCCAATGCGTGCGATGGTGCCATCGGGGGTGCGCACGGGCCAGGAGTCCCACAGCCAGTAGCCCGGCAAGATTTGCTCGTTGGGTTGCGGAAGGACCGCAAGGGTGCTGGTCGGGGTGAGCGACAGATCCTTCACGACGCTGCGTGTCCAAAGCGAGGTGAAGGCCCCGGGAAAATTCAGGGGGAACTCGTCGCTCGGCTCGCTGATCAGTGGATCGGGACCCACGGGATCCCTGTCCGTGCAGCCGGTCGCAATCAGCAGCGACGGAATGAAGATGCTCAGCGCGAGTTGTCGCGCGAGCTTGCGTGTCAGTCTGGGCATGATGCAGCCTCCAGTGAGTCGTGGTTGATCGGTCATCGCTGCACGCCTGGGATCAGACTGCGCATGACGGCCGATCGCGTGTCCACGCCCTGAAGCGAGAACATCGGGCCTGCGTTCGCAGAGATGATGCGGGTGGTGAGTCCATCCAGTGTCAGACCAACGGCTGGCGCGAATGTGACGTACGGCTTGTCCCCGACGATGTTCAGGAAGCTGATGACCTTGGCGGCACCTTCGCCGGCAGGCAGTGCCACGAACGAGTAGCTTTGCGACGCGACCACCGGTGGATTCCCCACCACGAGGCTCGATCCGTTCAGTGGCTCCTTCTGGCCGAACAGCGATGGTCCGGCGTAGCCGTACAGTCCTTCGTAGCCTGTGAAGCCTTCGCTGAACGTGAAGCTGTGCGAGAGCCAGAACACGTAGTAAAGACCGTTGGTGTTGATCATGTGCGGGCGCTCCATCTGTCGATTGACGCCAAATCCGGTGAAGAGCGGCGGCAGGATCTTCCAGCTCTGCAGTGCAGTCGACCGCGCTTCTATGATGCCGACGACAGAGTTGAATGACCGATTGAGACCGGACGACGTATCTCGTCCGGCCGCGTTACCCGTAAAGAGCACGTACTCCCGGCCGTTGGCTGGATCGCGATAGAAGAATGGATCGCGAAACGCATACACAACGCCGATCGTATCGGCGTTCTGGGGAAGCTCGTAATACCGGCCTTCGGGTTCGGCGATGATGCGATGTTTCCACGTACCGAACGCGAATCCACTGTCGGCGTCCGCCGAGAGGCGCGCCACGCCGAGCGCAAGTTTTTGTATGGTGCGTTCCAGTCCTTCCAGCTGGGGCACTGGTGTACCGGAGATGGCGGTGTAAAAGGCATAAAGATTGCCGCTCGCCTCGTCATACATGGCAGAGCCGGCCCACTGCGCCCGTCCTTCAGGCTTGCTGTTGCCGAACAGCAGGCCCCCCAGGCGCCAGTTCGTGCCGTCGCCTGACAGGAAGTACCGCAACCGCGAGAGTGGCGTACGCTTGGCAGGTTCCACGGAATCGGGCGCGGTGAGAGCCACCATGATGTACTGCCCGTTGAGTTTCGCGATTTGGCCGTCGCGGGTGCGTACCGGCCATGAGTCCCAGATCCAGAGCCCCGGTGAGACGATGTTTTCCGGTGGCACGTACAGCGGCAGTGTGTTGTCAACAGTGAGGCCCATTTTGCTCACATGTTCGGCAGCCCAGACCGTCGGACTGTAGCTGTCGGGATCGACCGGACTGGACTCATAACCCGGCCCCGTCGGGTCGTCGTCGAGGCAACCGAGTGACGCCGCAACCAACACTGCGAGCGCAATTCGCCGTGAACTGATCATTGCTTCTCCTGTTCGATGTCGGACGCCGGGCGACTGAAGCCCTACCGGCCTGCTCGAAGCGGTGGCATCGCGGTGCTACGGAGCGCGAATGCGCGCGGCGCGTGATCGCGAAGGCGTGTTCGCAATCTGCCAAGACGAGCCATCACACGCTGTTCGTCACAGGGAAGAAATTCACGAGGGTCGATGGTGCAGTCGCAACTTCGACCCCAGGAGATAGCTGTTCGATGCTATCGTGTGTTCGTGTGGGAGTGACAGCTGAGGTCGCGCCCGTCGTAACTTCCGCGTATGTAAGACCGTCGTTGCATCAACGTCGGTGACCCGCGAGCATCTCACTGACGGACGATGGAATCACACGGCGAGTGGACCCAGCGCGCCGAGCGATCTGGTGGCGGCGCTGGGAAGGGGCGACAAGAAGATTTACGTGATCTCATCATTCGAGTTGGCCATCGCGCGCCATGGCGAAGAAGCGGACGTGGCCAACGGCAATCCGCTGGCCCTCAGCACGTTCGACGAACAGTGGTGGCAACGGTTCCGGTCGGTGTTCCCGAAGTGGAACGGAATGATGGTCCAGTTCCGAAGGCTGCGATTCAGATTCCGATCCTCCGCTACGGTCGCGGTTCCACCAGACGAAGGAATCGAGGATTGTCGCGCAGTGCAGCGAAGGCGGGATCGTTGTGCAGCAGGCCGATGTCATAAGGGTGCGCGCCGTGCGGCAGCGCTTCGAGAAGATCAAGTGCACTCGCGGCATCGCCGCTCAGTGCCGCGATGCTCGCGCGGTAAAAGGTCGGCATGCCGATCGGAAATTGTGGCGGTCGTGATGCGAGCCACGTCATCGTGTTCTGCGCGGCTGCACGGTCCCCTCCAGCGGCGCTCATCGCCGCCAGCGCGCCGCGCAGTGCGACGATCGTTGGCGCGGCGCGCACCAACGTGTCGAGTACTGCGTGACCTTCGTCCGCGCGACCGAGCAACGCCAGCGCATGCGCCAGCACAAACCGCTGCTCTGGCGGAATCGTGCCGGCCGTGGCCGTGCGTGCAAACCACGCGACGGCTCGTTCCGCGGCGGCATGCGACGCGGACGCCGGCGCTCCGTGCGCCGCGAGTTCCGTCGCGATCTGATACATCACCCATCCCGGTGAGGCGAGTTCCGGGGCGCGCATCCACCCGCCCGTGACACCCGCGACCAGCGCGGGTTCCGGCAACATCGCGTCAATATTGTCCAGTGCCGCGAGCGCGTCGGTTGCACGCCCCGCTCCCGCCAGTGCACGCGCACGGATGTACGCCGCCGCGAGTGGCGCGCGCGCCTCGCGTGTCAGGCGATCGGCAATCGCGAGCTCGCGGCCAAACTCACCGAGTGCGTGATGGTCGGCCGTCAGCTCGCGCCAGTACAGCAGCTTGGCATCGTCGGACATCCACGCCAGGTCGCGCTCAGCGTTGAGCGTGGTCAACAGTGTTTGTGCCGCGCCCGGCGCTCCGAGCTGCCTGTATCCAACGGCCAGTGTCCACATGACGTGCGACGAGTGCGGCTGCAGTTCGAGTCGTGCGCGCTGCAGGCGGTTGTGCTCCGCCCAGTCGCTCGCACAACGCGCTTTCGAGACGGAGATCGTGAACCGTTCCCATAACCCGAGCGCCGCCGAACGCGAACTCAGTAGGCGGGATACTGAGTCAACGATATCGCAGCGCGCGATGCCCACCGCATTCACCGTCAGCCACGCGGCCGCCGCGTCGAACGCGGGATCGAGCTCCGACGCGCGACGAAAATGAATGAACGCCGGCCCGAACGCGCCGCGCCAGTAGAGGTCCTGCGCGACGACGTACTCCTCATACGCTTCCAGGCGCGGCGGCTGCATCGACGGCGTCGCAAAGAAACTCGCGCGTGGGTCGACAATCGTGCCGAGCGCCGCAGTGACGCGCTGCCGGAGTTCGTCGACAGCCGCCAGCGGGTTATCCGCGGGAGCGCCAATCGGATCGACCACGCGCAGCACGCGGCCCGTGCCGACATCGACAACGCGCGCCGTGAAACGCACGGTGTCGACGGTTTTATAGTAGCGCCCGTCGACGACCAAACCGGCGCCCGAGCGGCGCGCCATTTCGCGTGCATCGCTGCGTTCGCCCGAGGGCGCGTTGCGCTGCATGTACAGCGTGCCCACGTCGAGCACATCCACGAGCGCCGTGCGCATGAGGCCGCGGCTCACCCAATCAGAGGCCATCAGCCCGAGCGATGCGAGCGAACTATCACCGGTCTCGTTCTCGAAGACCGTGATGGCGACCCGCTTCGGTTCGAGCGCCAGTACCGCTGCGTTCGAGACAAACGCGTTGACGTCCCTTCTTTCGCGGGAGTTCATCCACAGGGCGGCGACGAGCACGGCCGCTGCGGCCAAGCCGAGGGCGATACTGCTCCGCATTCGCCAGCGCTTGCTACCGGGCACGCCGCGCCGTGCAACGGTGCCATCGGATACCGGCGGCAGGTCGCTCGGTATCGGTGCGACGCCGCTTGCGTCATCCGCGGGAACGGTCCGGGTATGTCCGTTCCCGGTACGTGATGCGTGAAGTTTCGCGGTGGTCGGGCCGGCAGTTGAGGCTCGTGCTCGCTCGCCTGCTGTGATGGCCGCAGCGGCCTCGGCAACGCACGCGTCGGCTGACGATCCGAGTTCCTGATTCACGAGGGTCTCGTGCACGTGCGCGTGGCGCAGTGCCGCCGGAGCGTCGCCTGCCGCGTGGAGTGCTCGCATGAGCGCGACAGCGACGCGACTGCTCAGCGGTTCGGCCGCTTGACGGCGACGCCACCACTCCACTGCGGCTGGCCAGTCGCCGATTGTTTCGGCGGCGCGCGCAAGTTCTTCCAGCGCCGCCGCGAAATCGTCGGCCAGCTCCTGCCGTCGCGCGGCCACCCACCGCTCGAGTTCGTCGGCGCCGTCGACATGCACGCCGTCGAGGAACGGACCCGTGTACAGCGCGACAGCCTCGGCCGTCCGTCCGTGACGTCGCGCCAGTGTGTAGCCGGCGATGTCGGAGTCCATGTATGTCGGGTCGAGCGACACTGACGCGGTGCCGGTCAAGACATCGTCCGGACCTAACTGTCGTCGCAGCGAGTGCAACATCTGCTTGAGCGCGCCGCGTGCCCGATCGGAGTCGCTTTCCGGCCACAGCAGGGAAAGCAGACGGTCGCGGGAAACTCCTGTACGACCGCTGGCGGCAACGACTGCCAACAACGCAATCGCCTTCCGCTGAGCCGCCATGGCGGGCAACGACACGCCATCCCGCTCGACGTTGAGCCCACCAAACGTGATCAGGCGATACATGGATCCCTCTACTCTGTTCGCCTGACCAGAATCTGACCGGGCGCTGACCGCGTGACCGTAATTAGCCGCCGTCCACGGGCTGCAGCAAGAGCGCAGCTCGTCAATAGCGCGCGACAGCAAAGCGCGCACCACACTGTAAAGGAGCGTACCATGTCAGAAAACTCACACCGGTCGTCAGTCGCGCATTATCTCATGCGCATCGCCGAGCGTCGCGTCGCGGGTGCCGTGGCGCTCTCCGGGGTTGCGCTGGCCGTGATGGTCTCGTGCAGCAACGACTCGCCAACGGCCGCCAATGTGGAAACCGTGCGAGGGGCCGATGTCACGTTCGGCAATGGCGTAGCACGGACGGAAGTTCAGGTGCAGGGCACGAACGTGGTCTCGGTCGCCGTCGTGCTTTCGGAGAATGCGCTGGATGGGTTGCCGACACAGCTCCCCCCGATGACAAGTCAGGAGTACATCTTGCCGCTTCCCGTCGGCGCGCCGCCAATGGTGTTCGACCAGGTGGTCGTCAACTGGCAGCCCGTCGGCCACCCGCCGATGAGCATCTACACCACGCCGCACTTCGACGTGCACTTCTACACCATCACGCCGCAGCAGCGAGCGGCGATCACGCCTGCGGATCCTTCGTACGCCGCCAAGACGCTGCGGCAGCCGGCTGCCGACGAGCTCCCGCCCGGCTACACGCTCGATCCAGCGGCGGTCCCGCGCATGGGTGTGCATGCTGGCGCCACCGCCGGGCCCGAGTTCCGGGGCGCGCCGTTCGCGTCCACCTTCGTCTACGGCTTCTTTGATGGTGGCATGATTTTCCTCGAGCCGATGATGACGCGCACGTTCTTGTTGTCTCGCCCCGATACGACCATTGCAATCGCCACACCCGCCCGTTATCCGAAGCCTGGTGCGTATCCGACTGCCTATGCCTACAAGTACGATGCGGCGACACGTGAGCGCCGGATTGAGCTGCGTGGGTTCGTGCAGCGTTAGTGGCACGACGTTTTTTGTGAACAGAACGTGTGCGACGGCCGTCTCCGACCTGAGCTCGGAGGCGGTGGTGCCGTGCTGTAGAGGATCGATGGGGCTTCCGCGTGTCACGATGAGCGTGACGCCATCAGGCGAAGCGCACCGGCAGCTCCTCGTTCAGTGTTGTTTATTCGTCGCCGATCCGCAGCGCGATCTTTCCGGCGGTGTCGTTGCTTTCAAGCACGGCGTGCGCCTCGGCGATCTGATCGAGCGTGTACGTGCGATCCACCACCGTTTTCACACGGCCGTCCGCCAGCAGCGGGACAATGACTTCGTCGAACGCCTGCGTGAACAGCAGTCGCTCGTCGAGGGCGCGGGCGCGGAGCACCGTGCCGCGCAGGCTCAGCCGGCGCGACAGCACGCGGCGCAGATCCACATGTGTGTCCGGCCCGGCGAGCAGGCCGATGAGGACCAGGCGGCCGCGCGGCGCGAGGGAACGCACACCCTCGCCCACATAGGGGCCACCAACCAAATCCAATATCACATCGACGCCGTGTCCCTCAGTCCGCGCTACCACCTCAGCGGCGAAGCTCGGCGCGTCGGCGTCGTCGCGGCCCGGTAAAAAGCCGGCTTCGAGGCCAAGCGCTCCGGCCGCATGGAGCTTGGCCTCGGAGCGCGCGGTACCGAACGGCACCCCGCCGAGTGCGCGCACAATCTGCACGGCGGCGAGCCCGACCCCGCTACCGACGGCGTGAATGAGGACGGACTCGCCGGCCGCAAACTCGGCTTGTAGCAAGGCGTCATGCGCCGTGATGCAGGCCTCGGGCAGCGTGCCGGCGGTGTGGAGGTCGAGCGAGGCCGGCACGCGGGCGACGGTGTCCGCGTGCGTGACCAGATATTCGGCGTGCGCACCGCCAGGCACCAGCCCGAACACCCGGTCGCCAACGGTCCATCGCGTGACCGACGCGCCCACGTCCACGACGACACCGGCGAACTCCAAGCCTGGAATGTCGGGGGGCGCACCGGCCGGTGCGGGATAACGACCGGCCCGTTGGATCAAATCGGCCCGGTTGAGCGCTGAACCCACAACTCGGACCAGCACGTCGGTGTCGTGTGGCGTGGGGGTGGGTCGCAGTTCGATGCCGAGCACGTCAGGACCACCCGGACGGGTGATGACGGCGGCGCGCATGGTCTCAGGCACAGCGGTGAGGGGCATGAGGGGAAAATGAACTCACGCACCGTGAACGCAATACCCAACACCTTGGCGAGCTCGACTGAAAGTAAGCCGTTACTTGCATGTAAGTATGTGCTTGCAGTATAGTGAGGCTATGCAAGACAATCGCGCTCGAATTCTGGAAGCGGCGGCGCGCGTGTACGCCCAGTACGGCTACCGCGGCGCCACTACGCGACGCATCGCTGAAGCGGCGGGCGTCAACGAAATCACGGTGTTTCGTCACTTTGGCAACAAAGGGACGCTGCTCGACTGTGTAGCACACGAATGTGGCCTTTCCGAAAGTGTGCCGCCGTTGCCGTCGCGACCGGCCGATCCCGAATCCGAACTCACGGCCTGGATTCAAGCCCGAATGGCCCACAATCGTGGCCTGCGGCAACTGATTCTGCAAACGATGAGTGAGTTGCAGGCGCGTCCCGACATGGCGCCGTGCGTCGGGCATGGGCCGATCGACGCGGCGAACCAGCTGCGTGACTACGTGGTACGACTGCGGCGCTTCGGATTGCTCGATGTCGCGCAGCCTACCGGATTGCGCCCGCTCGAGGTGAATGCGGCGGTCGCCATGCTGATGAGCGCGTCATTTACCGACGCCATGAGTCGCGAGATGATGCCCGAAATGTTTCCCTCGCCGGCCGAGAAGGCAGCCGGCGCCTACGTGCGGGTGTTCCTGCGTGCCATCGGATATCGCGCGCCTCAGACCGGGACATCTGACCCGTCACCAACCGACAGTCCCGCGCGTAAGGTGCGCGTGTCGCTGTCGTCTTCGACCTCCATATGAGAGCGTTTATGTCCTTTCGTGCAGGTGTCGCGTCGGCCACTGTCGGCGCGATACTGTTGCTTCCCGTTGGCACCCTGTCGGCGCAAGGCGGTGCACCGATGCCGCCGCGACCCCTTTCGCTCGAGAACGCGCTGAGCCTCGCCGCGGGAAGCAGCGAATCCGTGGGACTCGCCCGTGCCGGGCTCACGCGTGCACGCGGGCAGCAGTATCAGGCGCGCAGCGCGCTGCTGCCGCAGGTCACCACCAGTCTCAACTACCAGAAGCAGCTGCAAAACCAGTTCGAAGCGATCACGCGTCGGTTCAGCTCGGGCGACGGTGGCGGCAGTGATTCAAGCGGCGGCGGAGCAGCGGAAAATCCGATCACGCGGATTTTCGCATCACCGTACACCGTGACGTTCGCACTGCAGGCGAGCCAACCGTTGTTCACCGGTGGGCGGGCGCGCGCGGGCGTTGAGGCCGCGCGACTCGGGCGCTCGTCGTCGGAGCTGGGCATCACGAGCGCGATGGCCCAGGTGCAGTTGGACATCACCGGCGCGTATTACGACGCGGTGCTGGCCGATCGACTCGTCGCGATTGCGGAGTCGTCGCTCGTGCAGTCCGAACGCACGGCGCGTCAGGTGCAGCTCACGTTCGATGTGGGCAACACGTCGGAGTTCGAGCTCATTCGCGCCCGCGTCACGCGCGACAATCAACGGCCGCAGTATCTGCAGTCGCGCACGCAGCGTGATCTGGCCTATGTGCGCCTCAAGCAACTGCTGGATCTGCCGCTCGATGACGACATCTCGCTCACGAGCCCGATTCAGGAAGCGCCCGAGAGCCGCGGAGCCGAGGTGGCAGGCCCCACGTCGCTGTCGGTATCACGCGAGGACGTCATCGCCGATGATCCGCGCGTGCGCGAGGCGATGCGATCGGTGCTGGCGACCGCAGACACCAGCGTGAATGATCGCTTGCCGGTGCGGCAGGCGTCGCTCGGTGTGGATGTGGCACAGCAGCAACTCAAGTCCACGCGCGCGCAGCGCTGGCCACAGTTGTCGCTCAATACAAACTATCAGCGCTTCGCCTATCCGGACAACGGAGTGCCCGGCTCGCTCGCGGACTTTTTCCCGAACTGGTCGGTGAGTGTGGGTGCCACCGTTCCGCTCTTCACCGGTGGACGCGTGAAGGGGGAAATCATGGCGGCCGAAGCCAGTGTTGGAGAAGCGCGTCTGCGATTGCAGCAAACGCGCGAAGCCGCGCAGTTCGACATGCAGCAATCCATCATGCAGCTCGAACAGGCGCAGTCGGCGTGGCAGGCCAGCATCGGCACGGCGCAGCAGGCGCAGCGCGGCTATGATATCGCGGAGGTGCGCTATCGCGAGGGCATCTCCACACAGATCGAACTGTCGGAAACGCGCGTGCAGTTGCAACAGGCGTTGGCCAATCGAGCGCAAGCCGCACGCGATCTGCAGGTCGCGCGCGTTCGCATCACGCTGCTTCGTGAGCTGCCGCTCTCGCCGTCAGGAACCGCAGGCAGTGCGCAGTCGGGTACCCCACCAGCATCACGACCGAACCAGTCCACCGGCGCGCCCGGTGGTTTCACCCAGCCCGGCACGCCGAGCGGAGGCTTTTCCGAATGAGTACTCGTACACGGCGCGCAGCCGCGCCGGCCGCTGTCCTGGCCGCTCTCACGTTGATCAGCGCGCTCGGCGCCTGCGGAGGCAAAGATGCAGAGGCCACCGACGACACCCCGGTCACGCAGCAGATCGGCGCCGAGAATATGGTGGTGGCTTCGACCGATCGCATCGTGGGCGGTCCGCTGCTCACAGGCGCACTGGTGCCGTCGCGGGAGGCGCGCATTCGCGCTGAAGTCTCCGGTCGTGTCATCAGCACGTCGGTCGAGGCTGGCCAGCGCGTCAGTGCGGGCACCGTACTCGCGCGCGTTGAGGATGCGGCGCTCAGCGATGACGTCTTGTCAGCGCGCTCGGGATTGGTCACGGCTGAGTTGACCGCGACGCAGGCGGATCGTGAGCTCGAACGTGCCCGCACGTTAGCGACGGCCGGTGCGATTGCCACGCGTGATGTGGAAAGCGCGGAACGCGCGGCGCTGCAGGCGCGTGCGGCACGCGACGATGCCAAAGCCCGTCTGGCGACTCGCCAGAAGGCGCTCGCCAACACCGTGTTACGGTCACCCTTTGCCGGCGTGGTCAGTGAGCGTTCGGTGAATGCGGGTGACGTCGTCTCGCCTGGCACCGCGATGTTTACCGTGGTCGACCCGTCGAGCTTGCGGCTCGAGGGCTCGGTGCCGGCGGAAGCGGCGGGGCGCGTGGCCGTAGGTGCGCGGGTGGATTTCGCGGTGAACGGCTATCCCGATCGTGAGTTTGTCGGCCGTGTTTCGCAAGTGAATCCGGTGGCCGACCCGGTGACGCGTCAGGTGCGCATCATTGCCACGTTGCCCAATCTGAGCGGGTCGCTCGTTGGCGGACTGTTCGCGGAAGGCCGGGTGGCGACGGAGACGCACGAAGGCGTCGTGGTCCCGGAGGTGGCGGTGGATCAGCGCGGCGTCTCCCCGTACACCGTGCGTCTGCGCAATGGCGTGGTGGAGCGGGTGGACGTCACGCTTGGCGTTCGCGATGCGGCCCGTGAGCGGCTTGAAATACTGACGGGCATCAGTGTGGGTGACACACTGCTGCTCGGTGCCGCGCGCGCCATTTCCATTGGGACGTCGGTGCGCGTGAGCGACCCGCGTGATGCGTCCACGCCAGCGGCGCGTGACAGCGCGCGCGTGGCACCGCCCGACTCTGAGCGTCGTTGATCGCCAGATCAGCGTCGACTCGCATACCCGCTCCGAGGCACAGGATCGATGTTTATTTCAGATTACGCGATCAAGAAGCCGCTGCTCACCGTTGTTGCCATGCTCTCACTGGTGGCGTTTGGTGCAGTGGCCTTGTTCGTTTTGCAGACCGACGAGTTCCCCGAGGTGCAGCCGCCGGTGGTGCTCACCACGATCATCTACCCCGGCGCCTCCCCCGACCAGGTGGAGCGAGAGGTGCTCGATATCGTCGAGGAGGCCATCCAGGGCATCGAGGGGGTCGACAAGATCACCAGTGACGCGCGCGACGGTTTCGCGCAGATCGTCACCACGTTCGTGTTCTCCAAGGACCTGCAGCAGGCCACGCAGGACATCCGCGATGCGGTCAGTGCCAAGCGGCAGGACCTGCCGGCCGAGATGGAGGAACCGCTGTACCGCCGGTTCAGTCCCACGGACCGGCCGATCGTGACCCTCGCCATTTTCTCCGACGTGCTCACTCCGGCGCAGCTCACGCGCGTCGCCGATCCGGGCATAACGCGCGAACTGCGCTCGGTGTCGGGCGTGGCCAATGTACAGGTCTCCGGCTCGGTGGAGCGCGAGATGACCGTGGAGCTCGACCCCATTCGACTTCAGGCGGCGGGCGTCACCGTGCCACAGGTGGTCTCTTCGCTGCAGAGCCAGAACCTGGCCGTGCCGGTAGGACGCATCAGCGGGTCGCTCGACGAGCGCACGATCCGTCTCAAGGGCCGGCTCAACGGCGCCGACGACTTTGCGCAGATGGTTGTGTCGGAGCGGCAAAACCGCCTCATCCGCCTCGGCGACGTGGCCACCGTGAAGGACGGCACCGAGGAGGCGCGCACGCTCGCGCTTTTCAACGGCAAGGACGCCGTGGGCATCGAGATCACCAAGACCAGCGGCTTCTCCACGACCGACGTGTCGGAGAAGCTGATCGCCAAGATCGACCAGCTCATCCCCACGCTGCCGCCTGGCGTGCAGATCAAGGTGGTAAAGAACGCCGGCGTGCGAGTGGCCAATTCCGTGTCGAACGTACAGTCCACGCTGGTGGAGGGCGCGATCCTCACGGTCCTGGTCGTGTTCATCTTCCTGAACTCGTGGCGCTCCACCGTGATCACTGGCTTGGCGCTGCCGGTGTCGGTGCTGGCCAGCTTCGTGGCGGTGTGGGTCTTCGGGTTCACGCTCAACACGATGTCGTTGCTGGGCCTGTCGCTCGCCATCGGCCTCCTGATCGACGATGCCATCGTGGTGCGTGAGAACATCGTGCGTCACGTGGAGATGGGAAAGGATCACTACACGGCGGCCCGCGAGGGAACGGCCGAGATCGGCCTGGCCGTGACGGCCACCACACTGGCGATTGTGGCCGTGTTCGTGCCGATCGCCTTCCTCGACGGTACGGCGGGTCAGTGGTTCAAGCCCATGGCGCTCACCATCGCCTGCTCGGTGCTGGTGTCGCTCTTTGTGTCGTTCTCGCTCGATCCGATGCTCTCGGCCTACTGG
>JBBRFQ010000069.1:0-16890 GCA_038224035.1 Gemmatimonadales bacterium | reverse complement strand
GCCCGGCGATACCGAACTGCGCGACCAGCAGCTCCGCACCGGCGACTCGTTCCGCATCACGCCCGGCACGATCCACTACATGGAAGCGGTCACGGACTGCGACGTGCTCGAGGCCTCCACACCCGAGCTGGACGACGTGGTTCGCCTCAAGGATCGTTACGGCCGAGAGGGAACGAGCGCGGCCTGAAGAGAACTCCGGCACCCTGTCTGTTGCCCTGCTCGGCTCTCGACGTGAGATTGCGGCGATCCCCGTGACACCCGCCGTCGGTGGCCTCCGAGCCGCAGCGGCCCCGCCTCTCAGCCCCGCACGCGATGAAGGTCATCATCCCCCTCGCCGGCAAGGGGACGCGTCTGCGTCCGCACACGCACATCACGCCCAAGCCGATGCTCAAGGTCGCTGGTCGTCCGGTGATGGACTACGTCATGGACGACGTCAAACGTCTCGGCAACGTCGAGCAGGTGGTGTACATCACCGGCCACCTGAAGGAGAAGGTTGAGGCATACTCGAAGAGCGCGTATGGCTTGCCCAGTGTGTTCGTGGAGCAACTGGTGCAGGACGGCACTGCGGGGGCCGTGGCCCTCGCCAAGCCGTACGTCGATCAGCCCGTCTTGATCATCTTCGTGGACACGATTTTCGACGCGGATTTGTCGATCGTCAATACCACCGATGCCGACGGCATCATCTGGACGAAGGAAGTCGAGGATTATCAGCGCTTCGGCGTCGTGGTCACCGACGAGCACGGACACATGACGCGCATTGTCGAGAAGCCAAAGGAACCGATCTCCAAACGCGCCAACATCGGGTTGTACTATATCCGCAACTGGCAACTGTTGTACGAGGCCATCGCGTATGTGCTCACACAGCCCGCGAACAAGGGCGAGTGGTACCTCACCGACGCGTTTCAGTACATGATCGACCACGGCGCGCGCATCAAGGTGGTGGATGTCGAGGGCTGGTTCGACGCCGGGCAGGTGGAGACGTATCTCGATACCAACCGCTCCATGCTGGAGAAGGGTCGTGCGCGCAAACCGTCCACACTCGGTGACGGTGCACACATCGTCGAGCCGGTGTACATCGAGGACGGTGTCACGATCGAACACGCGACGGTGGGTCCGAACGTCTCGGTGCTGGCGGGCAGCCGTATCACGCACGCTGAAGTGTCCGATACCATCATTGGCGCGAACACGCACATCAGTCACGCCACGCTCAAGCACTCGCTCGTGGGCGATCGTGTCGTCATCGATCACGTGCATGGCACCGTGTCGATCGGCGACGACGGGGTGGTGCGCGGAAGCGTGGCGCTATGACCGGCGTACGGGATCGCGATGAGTCCGGTGACGCGCCGCGTGTCGTCACGCGCCGTGAAGCGATCGCCGGGTTGGGCGCGGTCGCCGCGGCCGCGGCGTTTGCGCCCGCGCCACTGATCGCCTCGACACCCGCCTGGCGCGCCGACCTGCTCGCACCGCCCGTGCCCTCGCTTACACAGTCGCGCATGCTCGGCGTGCCGTTTGGCAAGCACGAAACCGTACGCCTGGCGGTCATCGGCACCGGGCTGCGCGGCCGGTCGGTGCTGGGCGAGTTTCTCGCCGTGGAGGGCGTACGCGTTACCGCGCTCGCCGATATCGTGCCGGAGAAGGCATCGCGCGCCGCGAAGATGGTCACCGACAGGGGACAACCGGCGCCCGCGCTATTCACGAACGGCGAACGCGATTTCGAGCGTTTGCTGCAGCGTGACGACATCGACTTTGTGTACATCGCCACGCCGTGGAATTGGCATGTGCCGCAGGCGGTTGCCGCCATGCGCGCGGGCCGGCACGTGGGCGTTGAAGTGCCCGCGGCCTTCTCGATCGACGAGTGCTGGCAGCTGGTGGACACGTCGGAAGCGACGCGTCGGCATTGCCTGATGATGGAGAATTGCTGCTACGGCTATAACGAGCTGCTGGTGCTGAACATGGTACGCGCGGGTGCGTTCGGTCACCTCAAGCATGCGGAAGCCGCGTACATCCACGATCTGCGGCGTTTGCTCTTCGAGGATAAGGATGAAGGAATCTGGCGCCGCACGCCACACCTCTCGCGCGATGGCAACTTGTACCCCACACATGGCCTCGGTCCGGTCTCTCAGTATCTCGGCATCAATCGCGGCGACCGATTTGACTACGTGGTGTCCATGAGCACACCGGAGTTTGGTCTCTCGGAATATCGCGCGCAGCATGTGGCGGCCGAGAGCCCGAAGCAGCACGAGAAGTACCGGTGCGGTGACCTGAATACGTCGCTCATCAAGACGCAGCAGGGGCGCACCATCATGCTGCAGCACGATGTGGTGAGTCCGCGGCCATACGACCGCATCAACATGATCTCCGGCACCAAAGGCGCGTTCCGCGACTATCCGGCGCGTGTGTACCTCGAAGGCATGGAGGGCGGCGAACGATGGAATAGCATCGACGCCGTGAAGGCGCAGTACGAACATCCGCTCTGGACGAATGTGGGTGAGCTGGCCCGAAAGCTCGGCGGACACGGTGGTATGGATTTCATCATGTGCTATCGCACGATCCAGTGTTTGCGTGAAGGTCTGGCCCCTGATTTTGATGTGTACGACGCCGCGGCATGGAGCGCTCCCGGCCCATTGAGTGACGCCTCAGTGGCTCAGGGAAGCGCACCGGTGCGATTCCCGGATTTCACGCGTGGCGCCTGGGCGGGCGTCACGAGCACCGGTTGATCCGTGCAACTGACCTCACTCGATTGGACTGTTGTCGCGATTTCGCTGTTGGTAAGTTTTCTGCCGGCGGTGCTGCTGGCGCGACGTGCGGGACAAAACAGCACGGAATTTTTCAGCTCGGGCCGGTCGGCACCCTGGTGGCTGATTGGCGTCTCGATGGTAGCTACGACGTTCAGCACTGACACGCCAAATCTGGTCACGGATCTCGTACGGGGCGGCGGCATCGCGGCCAACTGGGCGTGGTGGTCGTTCCTGCTCACCGGCATGGCCACCGTGTTCTTTTACGCGCGGCTGTGGCGTCGTTCCGGCGTGCTCACCGACCTTGAGTTTTACGAAGTCCGGTACTCAGGCAAACCGGCACGGGCGGTCCGTGCGTTCCGCGCCGTGTATCTCGGGTTATTCTTCAATTGCGTGATCATGGCCACCGTGAACCTCGCGGCCGTCAAGATCGCGAACGTGTTGCTCGGCTGGCCGATGACACAAACGCTGCTCGTGTGCGCGGTCATCAACATCGCGTTCGCGGCCACAAGCGGCCTGTGGGGCGTCATGGTCACGGACTTCCTGCAGTTCGGCATTGCCATGACCGGCTCGGTGGCGGCGGCAGTGTACGCGCTGCGCCGTCCCGAAGTAGGCGGCCTCTCCGGACTGGTTGAAAAGCTCGACCCGTCGGTGCTCTCGTTCATCCCCGACTTCAACGACTGGAATCTTGCGCTCACGGTGATGATCATCCCGCTCACCGTGCAGTGGTGGTCGGTCTGGTATCCCGGCGCCGAACCCGGTGGCGGCAGTTACATCGCACAGCGCATGCTCGCCGCGCGTTCGGAACGTGATGCCCTTGGCGGCACGCTCCTGTTCAACGTGGCGCACTACGGACTGCGCACCTGGCCCTGGATTATTGTGGCGCTGGCGTCAATACTCGTGTATCCCACGGTCGGCGACATCGGTACCGCGCTGCCCCACGTCGATCCCAAGCTCATCGGCAACGACATGGCATATCCCGCCATGCTGCGATTCCTGCCGGCCGGCCTGCTTGGCTTGATGGTCGCCGGCTTGCTCAGCGCGTACATCTCCACCATCTCCACGCATCTCAACTGGGGCACGTCGTATCTCGTGCACGACGTGTATCGGCGTTTCTTCCGGGCCGATGCTGACGAACGTCACTACGTGCTCATGGCGCGCCTCTGCACCGCGGTGCTCATGATCGTCGCGGCGCTGCTCACTTACGTGCTCGAGACGGCACGGCAGAGCTTTGAGTTGCTGCTGGCGATCGGAGCTGGCACTGGCTTGTTGTATTTATTGCGCTGGTTCTGGTGGCGCATCACGGCGTGGAGTGAAATCGCGGCCATGGCGAGCTCCTTCGCGATTGCCGTGACGATCGCGATCGCACAGAAGAACGGCGCGGGCATTCCCTCGTCAGTCGCGCTGATCGTTTCGGTCGCGGTCACGTCGGTCGTGTGGTTGTCCGTCGCATATTTTGGTCCACGCACGGACCACGCGACGCTGCTGAGTTTTTATCGGCTGGTGCGTCCGTCCGGACCGGGTTGGAAGGACATTCGCGCTGAGTCCGGAGTCGCCGCAGCACCGGACTCACTGCCGCAGGCGATGCTGGCGTGGATGCTCGGGCTGGCGTTTGTGTACGGCGCGCTCTTCGGTGTGGGTTCGTTCCTGTTTGGGAACACAACGAATGCCACCGTGTGGGCCGTTATCGCGGTGGTGAGCGGCCTGGGCTTGCTCCGGGTCGTGCCTCGCCTCTGGTCCGGCGCTCCGGCGGCGTGACGTGATTCAGGTGGCCGCGATCCTGGCACGCGGACTCGGATCGCGCATGCGCCGAGTCGACGACGGTGTCGTGCTCGACGCCGCACAGGCGGCTCGCGCTGATGTGGGAATGAAAGCGATGATTCCCATCGACCGGCCGTTTCTCGACTACGTCATCTCATCGCTGGCGGACGCGGGCATCACCGATGTGATGCTCGTGATCGGGCCCGATCACGCGGTCGTGCGTGAGCACTTTACATCGGTCGCTCCAACTACGCGTGTGCGCGTACGATTCGCGGTGCAGGAGCAGCCGTTGGGTACGGCCGATGCGGTGCTCGCGGCCGCGCGGGAAATCGGCGACATCCCGTTCCTCGTGCTCAATGCGGACAACTACTATCCGTCTGCCGCCGTGCGTGCACTCGCGGCGCAGGATGCGGCAGGAGTCGTCGCGTTTGATCGTGACGCGCTGCTCGCGGACGGCGCGATGGAGGGCGATCGTATCCGGCAGTTCGCTCTTCTTGATGTCGCGCCCGGCGATCTGCTGCGCGGCATTGAGGAGAAGCCTGGCGATTCGGTGCATCCCCTCGCCGAGCAGGCACGTTGGGTCAGCATGAATCTCTGGGCGCTCACGCCGCCGCTCGTCCGTGCCTGTCGACGCGTTGCAATGTCACGCCGCGGTGAGTACGAGCTGCCGGAGGCGATGGCGCTGGCGATCAGCGAAGGCGAGCGCGTGCGCGTGGTGTATTGCCATGAGGGGGTGCTCGATCTTTCGCACCGACGCGATATCGCACGCGTGTCCGCGCGGTTGCGTGACACGGTGGTGCACACGTGACGGGCCCGCTACCGGTGCAGC
Source organism: Gemmatimonadales bacterium (assembly GCA_038224035.1). Classification (GTDB taxonomy): domain Bacteria; phylum Gemmatimonadota; class Gemmatimonadetes; order Gemmatimonadales; family Gemmatimonadaceae; genus JAABRT01. Next base: position 11,565 of record JBBRFQ010000069.1, on the reverse strand, counting down.
GAAAAGCGGACATGGGCGCCGAAATGTTCATCGCGGCGCTCGCTGAGCAGGGACTGCCGGTGGATGCGATCGCCCGCTACGCCACGCAGCACGAGGCGGCCAATCGCGCATTGGATGCCGAGGGCGTGCCGCGTGATACGCGACGACGATGGGTGGTGCCGGGGCGCATTGAAGTGCTCGGCAAGCACACCGATTATTCCGGTGGACGATCGCTGCTCTGTACGGTCGAACGTGGACTCGTGATCGTGGCCGCACCGCGTGACGACCGTACGCTGCACGTACTCGATGCCGTGCGTCAGGGCCGCGTGCAGATTGATCTCGCGCAGGCGGCGACCACACGTAGCGCACGAGGCTGGCCGCTCTATCCGCACACCGTCGCGCGGCGACTCGTGCGAAACTTTGGCGAGAGCGTCGGTGGCGCGCACATTGCCATGGCCAGCGGACTGCCTTCGGCGGCGGGCATGTCCAGCTCCAGCGCGCTCACGGTGGGTCTCGCACTGGCAGTGACGGAATGCGGAGGGCTCGCCAACACGGACGCGTGGCGGGCGGCGTTACCGAATCGGCTGGCGCTGGCAGGTTATCTCGGCGCGCTCGAAAACGGCGTTCGATTTGAATCGCTTGACGGTGACACCGGTGTGGGCACCATGGGCGGCGCGCAGGATCATACTGCGATCCTGTGTAGCGCGCCGGAGCGGTTGGGGATGTTCGCGTGGGCGCCGCCGCGCTTTGAGCGCTGGGTGCCGTGGAATGCGGATCACGTGTTTGCCATCGCGGTAAGCGGCGTCGTGGCGTCAAAGGCAGGCGCGGTGCGCGGGCAATACAACCGGACGGCGCGAACCGTCGCGCATTTGCTCCGCACCTGGAATTTGCGTACCCATCGGCACGATGCGAGCCTCGGTGAGGCGATGCGCTCCAGTCATACAGCGTATGAGCGACTCCATCAACTCGTGGAGGATGACGCGACCGCGGAATTCACTGCGCCGCATCTGCGCCGGCGCCTTGAGCAGTTTCGCGAGGAGACCGACGATTACGTACCGGGCGCGGCAGAAGCGCTGGCGACTGGTGATCTGGCGGCGTTCGCATCGTTCGTCCGGCACTCTCAGCATGCCGCCGAATGCGCGCTCGAGAATCAGGTGCCGGAGACACGCATGCTCGCTCGCTCAGCCGTGGAGCAAGGCGCCATCGCCGCGTCCGCGTTCGGTGCGGGATTCGGCGGCAGCGTCTGGGCGATGATCCAGGCCGATCAGGCCGACGCGTTCATGGCCCGATGGCGCGCGGCGTACAACGCGGCCTCACCGGAGATTGCGGCGCGCGCGTCGTGGTTTACCACTCGTCCTGCGCCGCCCGCGCTCGAGATTCGCTTGGGGTAAGGGGTCGGCCTTGGCTACGCCGCCAACGCGACCACAATCGACATCGCACGCGAGAGCCCGTTCGCGCCGTCCACGTTTTCGTACCATTCGTCAGCGGTGTGCGCGCCGCCACCGCGACCGCCCCCGCCGATCGTGATGGCGGGAATCCCTCGTGAGAGCGGAATGTTGGCGTCGGTACTGGCCACCGCGCCAAGTGGTTCGCGGCCGATCGCCCTCGTGGCCGCCATGGCCAGCGCCACGACGGGGTGATCGATGTCGAGATGGCCGGCTGGTCGTTCACCAATCAGCTGCACATCGGCCGTCAGGACATCGGTTCGTCGTCCGGCATTCTCGTCCAGGGCACTCTGGCGCACCAACGCCCTGAGCTGACGTTCGGCGTTCACGAGCGACGCCTCGTCGGTGGCGCGCACGTCCACCTCCATCCACGCGTTCGCCGGGATCGCGGTGAGCGACTCACCGCCGCCGATGCGCCCGACCGAAAGCGCCACGCGTCCACGAAACTCCGACGGCAGCGACGACAGCCAGTACGTGGCGCGCCCCGCCGCGTGCACGGCGTTCGGGCGACCGAAGTCGGCCCACGAATGGCCACCCGGTCCGGCAAACGTGACGCGGAATCGCCGTGATCCCAGTGCGTGATGCACAATGCGCTCATCCCCCGGTCCGTCGAGCGCCAGCACAGCATAGGGCACGACGCCCTCGTGTGCGAGTCCATCGAAGTACCCACGTGCTCCCTTCAGATTGCCGAGTCCCTCCTCGCCGACGGTGGCCACGAACTCCACCGGGCGTGATAGCGGAACGGCGCCGTGGTCGAGACCCGGTACGCCCAGCGCATCGGCCAGTGCCAGCATGCCACCCAATCCGCGGGCGTTGTCGCCGATTCCGGGGCACACGACCCGATCTCCCTCGTGACGGAGCACGAGTGGTGTGTCCTCCGCAAACACCGTATCGAGATGGGCCATGCAGACGACGGGGGCGTTTTCGGGGAGCCGCGACGGACGACGGGCGATCACGTTTCCGACGCCATCCACGCGCACCGATGTGAAGCCGCGAAGCCGGAACGCGTCGGCGACAAGTGCCGCGCGTCGCGACTCGGCGCCGGTCGGCGCCGCCAGCTGCGCCAGCCGTAGTTGCGTCGCCAGCGTGGCGGCGTCTCTCAGGCACAGCGTATCGTGCAGCGGAGACAGCAGAGGGCGCAGGTCTCGCAATCGGCGATCGGCGCGCGTGTGAACGCTGGCGGCAGGGCGGAGCATCGACATCGTGACACGCTGCGCGCTCGCGCGGCCGGACGCAAGTCGGCGCTGAACGCTGGACTCCCGCTTACTTTTGTGCGACTGTGCCTCAGCGCAGAGACCGGCGCCCTTGCCACGGTGCGCGCCGTGATGGCGCTCCGAGAATCGATTTCCCATGTTCATGTCGAGTCTTCGCGTTCGGTTGCTCCTGCTCGTTGCGGTTGTGCTTGTGCCGTCGTTTGTGCTGCTGGTCGTGCTCATCGGGCGCGAACGGCAGGTACGGGTTGACGCGGCGCAGGCCACGGCCATGCAGTTCGTCGATAACGGTATTCACGAACAACAAGCCGCGATCGATGATGGACTGCGTATTCTGCGCGCGATCGGCATGCTCCCGCAGATTCGGAGCGGCGATTCGCCGGCGTGTCAGCGAGCGTTGGGTACGCTGAGCAATATGATCGACGAGGGGTGGTCCGTCGTCCGCACGCGGGCCACGGGGCTGCAGGATTGTGCCACGCGTGGCCTCGAAACGCTGCCGCGCAACGTGGCCGCGGATCCTCGATTCCTGACCATGCGCGAAACGCGCGCGCCGGTGATCGGCGCCTACATACGGAGCACCGGGACGGCCGAGTTGCTACTGCCGGTCAACGTGCCGCTCCTGAATGAGACCGGTCAGTTCGAGGGTGCGCTGTCCGCCGGACTGCGCGTGCGCTGGTTTGACCAACTTGCCGCCACGCTCGCCGGGAAGTCCGGCGCCGTGGCGGCCATCGTTGGGAAGGACGGCGCGATTCTGCAGCGGTTTCCCGCGCTTCCCGCCGGTACGGCGGAGACGACGCGCGATCCGATTGCGGCAGAACTGGCTGGAGCGTCGCGCGGGGTGCTCGACGCGACTGGTCTCGATGGTGTGCGCCGTGTATGGGCGTATGATCGCCTGCCGTCTCCCGACAGCGCTCCGGTTTGGCTGAGCGTCGGTCTCCCGGCGACGGCGGTATACCAGAGCGTCAACGACGCCCTTCGCAACACCTTGCTGGTGCTCGCCGCGTGGTTGGTGCTCGTGGCTGCCCTGGCCTGGTGGGCGACGGATCGCTTTGTGCTGCGTGACGTGCGCGCGATGCTGGCCGCCACCGAAAAGCTGGGCGCGGGTGATCTCTCAGTGCGAACCGGGCGGCGTGAGCATTCCGGCGAGCTGGGCCGGCTGGCCAGTAGCTTCGATCAGATGGCCGAGCGACTTGAGGAACGTCGCTCACGCGAAGGGCAGGCGCAGAAGCTCGAGAGTATCGGGCAGTTGGCCGGCGGTGTCGCGCACGACTTCAACAACTTGCTCACGGCGATCATCGGCAACGCGGAAATGGCGCGAGATGCGCTGGACCCCGAGCACCCGGCTCGGACCGAACTCGATGCAGCACTCGATGCGGCGGACCGTTCGGCGGCGCTGACGCGGCAATTACTTGCGTTCGCCAGGCGGACGGAGTTGGCACCACGTGTGGTGCGCGTCGATGACATGCTTGGCGATGTCACCACGCTTCTCAAACGACTGATAGGCGAACACATCTCGCTCGCCGTGGAGATCGATCCCGATTTGCGGTTGGCACGGCTCGATACTACTTCCGTTGAACAGGCGATCGTGAACCTGGCGGTCAACGCGCGCGATGCGATGCCGAACGGCGGTCAGTTGGTGATCACGGCGCGCAATGTGCAGCTGAAGAGTGGCGATGTCGACCACGCGCACGGTGTACCGGTCGGTCCATGGATCATGGTGGCCGTGCGCGATACGGGTGCCGGCATGAGCGAGGACGTCCTCGGCCGTGCCTTCGAACCGTTCTTTACGACCAAGCCGATAGGCAAGGGCACGGGACTCGGTCTCGCGATGGTGTACGGAACCGTCGCGCAGCACGATGGACATCTGTGGGTGGAGAGCGCGCCCGGACACGGGACGGCGGTGCGCATGTTCCTGCCGCCGGCGCCGGAGGGCAGTGCCGTCGAAGCGACGATACCGCCGCGGGTGCTGACACCACCCTCACGCGGACGCGCTGTACTGCTCGTGGAAGACGAACCGTCGGTGCGCGCCGTGGTCACACGCATTCTCAGCGAGCGCGGCTTCGAGGTCATCGCGGCGATCGACGGAGAGCATGCGCTTACCGTGTGCGACGACGCGTTGCTCGCCCGACTATCCATGGTGGTGTCGGACGTCGTCATGCCGCGGCTCGGCGGCCCGGAGCTGGTCACCGCGCTGCGCGCCCGGCGAAGTGACCTGCCCGTGCTGTTTGTGTCGGGCTATCCTGAAAGCGACGCGCTGGATGCCGTGCTCGCGATGCCCAACACCGGCTTTTTGGAAAAGCCGTTCACCCCGAGTGTGTTGGTGCACGCGGTGCACGAGCAGCTTGACGCGGCAGCGCCGCAGCATCAGAACCGCACATCCGTCTGAGTCGCTCGGTCGGATGTGCGGCGCGCCCATGCTATCGGGATTTGCTTCCCGTTGGTCCGATGGTGCGATCAAAGAGTTCGAGAATGCGGCGATACTCATCGGTCCACGAGTCCGGTCGCACGAAGCCGTGGTCTTCAACGGGATACACCGCCATTTCCCAATCTGTCTTGCCGAGTTCGATCAGTCGCTGCGCGAGTCGCACGACGTCCTGAAAATGCACATTGATGTCCACCATCCCGTGCGCGATCAGCAGCGGATCTTCGAGCCCGTCAGCAAAAAAAATCGGTGACGACCGCCGGTACGAGATTGTGTCATTCTGCGGCAGATTGAGAATGCGCCCGGTGTAGCCGTGGTTGTAATGCGCCCAATCGGTGACGGAACGCAGCGCAGCACCGGCTCCGAAATCTTTCGGCGCGTTGAACAGCGCCATCAGCGTGATGAACCCGCCGTAGCTGCCGCCGTAAATGCCGATGCGCTCCGCGTTGATCCCGTGTTCACGTTGCAACCAGCGTGATCCGTCCACGTGATCCTGCAGATCACGACCGCCCATGTGCCGGTAAATTGCCGTTCGCCAGTCGCGACCGTAACCGGCCGACGCGCGATAGTCGATGTCGAGCACGACGTAGCCTTTGCGCACGAGCAGGTGATGGAACATGTACTCGCGAGAATACGTGGACCAATACTCATGCACGTTGTGCAGATAGCCGGCGCCGTGCACAAAAATCACGGCCGCACCATTGCGCGGCGCGCCGACCTGTTCCGGGGTGTACATCCGCGCGGGTACGGCCACACCATCACTGGCCGGAATGCGAACGATCTGTGGCACAATCCACGTGGCCGCGCGAAAGGCGGCACTCGTGGACGTGGTGAGTTGAGTACGACCGGCGCCGTTGAATGCCTGCACATACAGTTCGGGCGGCGTGTTCGAGAAAGAATACACATTCGCCGCGCGTCGTCCGTCGGGACTGACCACCACCGTATGCCCGCCTGCGTCACGCGTGAGTTTCTCGCGCGCGCCGCCAGTGACCGGCATGCGCCAGAACTCGCGCACAAACGGCGACGTCTCGCTCGTGTGCATCCAGAACCAGGCACGATCCGGCGACAGCTCGGCCTGCAGCACTTCCCATGAACCGCTGGTGAGTGCAGCCCGCGCGCTGCCGTCGGGTTGCGCGGCGTAGAGCTGCGCGTAGCCGCTCGCTTCACTCACGAACCAGGCACGCCCGTCGGGCAACCACCCCGCACAGGAGAAGCACGGCCCGTTCACCCAGGCGCTGTCGCGCAGCGCATCAGTCACCTGGGACGCGCCTGAGTCGGCGGGCACCGACAGCACGTAGCGCGACTTGAAGTCGCTCGTGGTCGCGAACAGCAGCGCCATGCTGCCGTCGGCGCGCCACTCCACCACCTGCGCCGACGCCGCGCGGGCCGCCGTGTCTGTCCCGATCAGCGCGAGCGCCGACAGCGCCCCGCTCGCCAGATCGAGTCGCCACGCACGCATGCTGCCCTGCGCGTCGCCCACTTTACTGCGCGAAGGAATGTCTTCCGTGAATCCGCTGGCAGTCACGTAGTTGGGCACAATGCTCGCGCGCGCGCCCACGCCGGATGCCATCGTGAGCACAATGGCGGACGTTATCGCCGGCGAGACACTCACCGAGACTACACGCTCTCCCGCTGGCGCATACAGCGGCTTGAGGCGTCGAGCCGCCGCTGCGTCGCGCGATGTGCGTGCCACCGAATCGCTCCGTACCCCATCGCGAATCACCTGCAACAGATCCTGCTGATCCTGCCCCAGCACACCCCGCATCCCGGTTGCCCGCGCCGAATCGCGCGGCGCGGCGCCCGTGCGCACATCGGTGAGCTGTCGCACCGCGCCGCTGCTCAGCTCGAGCGCGTACGCGTTGCTCTCGCGCATGAAGAGCAGATTGCGTTCGTCGCTCGAAAAACGCGGTTCGGTCTCACTGGCGACCGTTTCGGTGAGACGCCGGACACTGCCTCGTCGCGTGTCGATCAGCCACAGATCGCCGTTGGCCGAAACCGCGCGCGTCCGACGATCGCGTGTCAACGGCCCGTCCGCGATGTAGGGCGCGATCGAATCGGCGTGCGACTCGCTCACGACTTCCGGTTGCGATCCCGCCACCGGCCGCACTCGGTAGTTTGACGTCGGCGCATCCCACGCCGACTCGGCGGGGGCCCAGCGGAAGTACAGCCATTGGCCGTCCGCCGTCCAGCGCACCTGCGCCGGTTCGCGACCGTAGTGCTCAGGACCGCGCATAATGTTCGCGATCGAGAGGTCGAACGGGGCCGCCGCCGGCTGCGCCATGAGGCTGAGCGGCGTCAGGGCGAGGCACGGCCACAGGGCCAAGCGAAGGGTCGAGCGCGAGAAAATCATGAGCCGTCGGGTCGAGGCGACTGCAGGGCCGGTCGCTCCCGGCGAAGTGCATCGCGCCCTCGGAACGTCCGACAGGACCTCGCAAGGTAGTGTCCGTGAGCAAATGCGGCGAGTTGCACGCGCCACCGCTGTGACGCCCGTGTCGCTTCCTGTAACGCTCGCGTGACCAGCCGCACACGCCCGCGTCTGGTGGTCGTACGGGTCCGTCACACGGTGGCGGAGCATGCGCACTTCCCCACCGCACCACTCCTCGGCCGTGTCCACCACAAAGACCACTGCACGACCGTCTGTCATTCTCGCCACGCTCGCCGCGATCGCGATCGGATTGGCGGTCTGTGCCACCGCGGCCACGGTCATCGTGGCATCGGATGTCACGCGTGAGCGCGAACGCACCGCAGTACTTCGTGATGCGTCCACGCCGCAATCGCTGAGTGAAGCGCGCGTACAACTGGAGGCGCTGCAGTCCATGGGTTCGCTCATCGACTCGCTCGTGGCCCCGCTGGCTCCATTCTCCGATGCGGATTCCGTCAATACCGCGCTCATGGTCCATCTCTGGACCGGTCAGCGCAACAGTCATCCGGTGTGGGAGCGACTGCCCAAAGGCGTTCTCCCGGCGGGTACGCCGGTGGTACAAAACGCCCGGCTGAATGTGCTTGCGTCCGATACGACCCTCGATCGCGAGTTCCTCAGCCGATCAGCCAGCGACACGCTTTCGCCGTGGCTCGCCATCTGGCGCCAACACGCGCGCAGTGCGCCGCTTCCGCCCATGTGGGGATATCGGGACAAGCTGCCCGGCGTTGCCAGCGCTTTTGATCTCCCCTCGCGCCACGTCTCCGGCATTCGCACCCTGGTGATGCTTAATGAGCTGGCCGGACGGCTGGCATTGCGCGCTGGCGACGCAGCGTCCGCCACTGAGCGCGGGCTCGAGAATGTGGCCGCCAGTCGCCACTACCTCGACTCTCCGTTCATGCTCGACTTCGCGGTGGGCAAGATGATGGTGCTTCGCGGCTCGCGTCTTGTCGCGGAAGCCGCCGAGCTCGCAGGACACAGGGACGTCGCGTTGCGTGCCCGCGAGCTGGAACGCCTGGCCACGCCCGGCCTGCTTGCCTTCCGCGTGTTGTCACGCGAGGCCGACCGGGATGCCGCCGACCCGAACTCGCCCATGGCGATGGAGCTGTTCGATGACGAGAAGCTGCCGTTCGCGGTGCGCGTGGAAGTGCTGTACGCCGTCGTGCGCGGTGCCTGCAACCACACGCGGGAAGTCATCTTCGGCTTTGCGCCGGAGCGTCAGCAGCAACTGGCCGCGCTAGCCGCCCGACACCGTCACGACCCGGTACTTGGCCCGGTGCTCGGCCTCATGCCCGGCGCCGCACAGCGTCTGCGCGAGAATCCGCAGTCCGTGATTCCGGCGGGCCGATTCCCCACCAGCGGGACCTTCGACTTCCTGCTGCCCGAGACTATGGCCGCCCGCGCGGTCGCCTGCCAATCGCAGTTTTAAGAGAGAGGGGGTGTCGCAGACGGGGTGCAGCCGAGACTTTTCTCGGCAGACCATGACCTCGCGACTCCCCCACGCCAGATTGTACGAATGTCCACTACCGTAACGCTCATTCCCGGCGATGGCATCGGGCCGTCCATTGCCGACGCCACCGTTCGCATCGTCACCGCTGCCGGCGCTCAGGTCGATTGGGACCATCAGGTCGCCGGTATTGCCGGCGTGGGCCGATGGGGTGATCCCATGCCCGACGCGACGCTTGACTCGATCAAGCAAACGCATGTCGCGCTCAAGGGCCCGCTCGAAACGCCCGTGGGTGAGGGGTATCGCTCGGTCAACGTGGCGCTGCGCAAGACGTTTGACTTGTACGCCAATGTGCGGCCGGCGCGCACCATCATTCCAGGTGGGCGCTTCGAGAACGTTGACATCGTGCTGGTGCGCGAAAACACGGAAGGCCTGTACATCGGGAACGAACACTACATCCGTATCGGCGACGATCCTCGCGCGGCCGCCGAGTCGATCGCGCTGATTACGCGTCACGGGTCGGAGCGTATTGTGCGCTACGCGTTCGAACACGCGCTCGCGAACAACCGCCAGAAAGTCACGTTGGTGCACAAGGCCAACATCCTCAAGTTTTCGCAGGGACTCTTTCTCGATGTCGGACGCATGGTAGCGCGTGAATACGAGGGCCGCGTGCAGTTCGAGGATCGCATCATCGACGCGATGGCCATGCATCTGGTGATGCGGCCTGAGCAGTTCGACGTCATCGTGACCACGAATCTCTTCGGCGATATTCTTTCCGACGAGATCTCGGGACTGGTGGGCGGACTCGGCATGACACCCGGTGCGAACATCGGCGTGAACGCGGCCATTTTTGAAGCCGTGCACGGCACCGCACCAGACATCGCCGGCAAGGGTATTGCCAATCCCGGCGCGCTGTTGCTCGCTGCGTGCATGATGCTCGATCACATCGGACAGGGCGACGTCGCCTCGCGTGTGCGAACGGCGTTCGAGCACACGGTGAAAGAGGGACGCGTGCGCACGCGTGATCTGGGCGGTGAGTCGTCCACCGACGAGTTCACCGACGCCGTGATCGCTGCGTTGGCATGAGCGGTCGGCCAACCCGCATCCTGCACCTCTCAGACGTTCACTTCGGTCGACCGCATGTGCCCGCGCACGTAGCGTCGGCCGAAGCATTTGCGGCGGCTGGTTCGTTTGATGCGATCGTGATTTCGGGTGATGTCTCGCAGCGCGCGCGTCGGCGTGAGTTTCAGAATGCGCGTGCGTTGCTGCAACGGTTGGGTGCGATCGCGCCGGTGCTGGTAGTGCCAGGCAACCACGACGCCGCGTGGTGGTTTGCACCGCTCGGCGTGGGCCCAACATCGATGATTCACGCTGGCTATCGGCGCTGGATCAACGCCGATCTCGAACCCACGCTGCATGTCCCCGGCGCCACGATTGTCGGTCTCTGCTCGGCGCCCGGCGTGCGATTGCATACACTCACCAAGCGGCCACGCGACTTGTCAGTGAAGGGAGCGCTCACCAACGCGCAACTGGACGACGCACGCAGACGTTTCGCGGCAGCACCGGCGGGTGATCTCAAGGTGCTCGTGGTGCATCACAATGTGGTGCCGGGCGAGTTGTCACAGCGGTGGGGGCTCACGAAGCACGACGCCATGCTCGACGCGATTGTGGCGACTGGCGCGGACGTGGTGCTCTCCGGTCACGACCATCAGGAAAAAATCGAGCATGTGCAGCGTGACGGTGGACAGTTTGTCGCGAGCACCGCGGGCACGCTGAGCAATCGCAGTCGCGGGGCTCGGCCCAGCAGTCTGGTGACGGTGGTGGCCGATGAGCGATCGCTCGAGGTGACGCCGTATGTGTACGATGAATCGGATGGTTTGTTCAATGCCGCTGTCGGCACACGGGTGCCGCGAATTGGATCCGCGTAACGCCGTCGTACACGAAACCGCCCGCACTCCTGCTTCGCGCCTTCGTCGCGCACAAACCGAGACATGTCGTCTCGGACGCACTCGGGGTGGCGATCGCTCACCTGCCGCTATCCGTCATACCACGCGCGGAATCGCGCCAACGTTCGAGTTGTTCAACGCGTGCGGTGAGGGCATCGAGCCTGGGGGCTAATGCAGCCGTTGGCTGACCACTGTCGAGTTTCGGCGGTGGTGTCATGGTTGAGGCGGGAGCCGATCTGGAACTGACGGCCGCGTGCTTACCCGACGGTGGTCGAGAGATGGCTTCTGTCCGGCCTTGCGCACGACGGAGCATGAGGCGTCCAATCGGGCCGAGCCAGGTCCACCGGAACAACCGCTCGCCAATCGGCATGCGCAGCGGACTGCGCACCAACGTCACGACACCCACGCCCAGCAGGATGGAGCGCAGCACGAACAGCGCCTCCGCCAACGGCGGCACGTCCCATGACGTCTCGCCGATCTGCGTGCGCATGCGGTTCGCAATACCCCATACCACGAACGCGAGCGGGATCGCGACAATCGCCGTCGCAAGCCGTACTCGGCGCCGTCGGACAAACGCGTGATCCGCTCTCAGCATGGCGCGGGCCTCAGAGCGCTCGGTCATCAGGGCCGCGAGGCCGCGCCGTACGTCATCAACGGAGAATCCCATCAACATCACGCGTCGTGTCGCCTGCCACA
>JBBRFQ010000068.1:0-16936 GCA_038224035.1 Gemmatimonadales bacterium | reverse complement strand
AAATCCCGACGATCAGCATCCCGAAGGCAGTGCGTTGCATCGCGTGGGTGTCGTCGCGCGCATCCAGCAGGTCACGCGCCTGCCCAATGGCACCACGCGTATTCTCGTGGACGCACGCGAGCGTGTCATCATCACGCGGTTCACTTCGCCGCGCGCTGAAAAGGGAGCAGCGCAGCGTCCGAAAGCCGGCGGTGAGTTGGCCCCGGACCGAATTGCGCCACCCGCGACCGCCTTGTACGCGACGGCGCGCCCGTTTCCGCTTACGCTGATCGAAGCGGAGCTGGATGGACTGGCGGTACGAATTCGGCATGTCGTGTCCCTGTTCGAGGAATACGCGGGACTGCAACGCCGCATTCCGCCGGAGATTGTCGGCGTGCTGCAGTCGATCGAAGATCCGGTGCGACTCGTGTTCGGCATCACCGCGCACTTGCAGTTGCCACTCGACGTCCGACAAGAACTGCTCGCCAAGGCAACGCTGCAGGAACTCGTCGAGCGCGTCGCTGATGTCCTGGTGACGGAACTCGAGTTGCTCCGACTCGAGCGGCGCATTGATGAGCAGGTGCGCGGCTCCCTCTTCCATAATCAGCGCGAGTTTTTTCTGCAGGAGCAGCTCAAGGCGATCCACAAGGAACTCGGCCACGAAGACGGCGACGACCTCGAGGAACTCGAGCGTCAGCTCACCGCCCGGCAGCTCCCTGAAATCGTACAGCTGCGCGCCGCACGGGAAGTGCGCAAGCTGCGTAAATTGTCCCCGATGTCGCCGGAAGCCGCCGTCTCGCGCGGCTGGCTCGATTGGATTGCCGCGCTGCCGTGGCACGAACGCAGCGAAGACACCCTCGACATCGCGATCGCACGTGACGTGCTCGATGCCGATCACTACGGCCTCACCGAGGTGAAGGAGCGCATCCTCGATCACGTGGCCGTGATGGCACGCGTGGGCGTGGTGCGAGGTCCGATTCTGTGTCTCGTAGGCCCGCCCGGCGTGGGCAAAACGTCGCTCGCCCGGAGCATCGCGCGTGCCATGGGCCGGAAGTTCGTGCGCATCTCGCTCGGCGGTGTGCGCGATGAAGCCGAGATCCGCGGACATCGTCGCACGTACGTCGGCGCCCTGCCCGGTCGCATCGTGCAAGCGATGCGTCGCGCCGAAGTCACCAACCCGGTGCTCTTGCTCGATGAGCTCGACAAACTCGGCAGCGACTGGCGCGGTGACCCGTCGGCGGCGTTGCTTGAAGTGCTCGACCCTGAGCAGCACCGCGCATTCGCCGATCACTATCTCGAAGTAGACTATGATCTGTCGCAGGTGATGTTCATAACCACCGCGAACTCCCTGCCCGGCATTCCCGAGGCACTGCGCGACCGACTCGAAGTGGTGCGACTGCCCGGCTATCTCGAACCGGAGAAGCTGGCGATTGCGTCTCGCTATCTCGTCCCGCGTCAGCTCGAAGCGCATGGACTGGTGGCGGGCGACGTCGTGATCGATGAGACCGTGCTTACCGCCGTACTGCGTGGATGGACGCGCGAAGCCGGTGTGCGCGATCTGGAGCGCCGCATTGCGCGATTGGTGCGCAAACTTACGCGGGCGATCGCCGAAAAGGGTGACATCGCCTTGCCGATCACGGTCACCGAGGAACAACTGTATCCGTATCTCGGTGTTGCGCCCTTCGACGCCGAACTGGCGAGCACGGAGCATCGCGTCGGTGTCGCCAACGGCCTCGCGTACACGAGTGTTGGTGGTGAAGTGCTCGAAGTCGAAGTGAGCGTCGTGCCGGGTCGTGGGCGGCTGCAACTCACCGGTACACTCGGTGACGTCATGAAGGAGTCGGCGTCAGCCGCCCTGACCTGGGTGCGGTCCAAACTCGACGTGCTCGGCCTCGCGCCGGACACGCTGCAGCGCCACGATCTGCACGTGCATGTACCGGCTGGTGCCACACCGAAGGATGGTCCCTCGGCGGGTATCGCCATGGCTACCGCGATGGCGAGCGCGCTCACGGGTCGCGCGGTTCGCGGCGATGTCGCGATGACCGGCGAAGTCACGTTGCGTGGTCGTGTGCTGCCGATTGGTGGCCTGCGCGAGAAGGGTGTGGCGGCGCATCGGCAACATATGACCATGGTGATTGTGCCGTTTGGCAACGCGCGCGAGATCAGCGAGTTACCGGAAGACGCGCGCGACGGTGTCACCTGGCAATCGGTGCGTTCGATGGATGAAGTGCTGGCACACGCGTTGCTTCCGCTGCCCGTGAGCGCACCCGTGCGCACCTCGGCCGGCCGCCGGTCACGCCGTGCTGCTTCCGCCGAGGTGCACTCGTGATGTCCGATCCTGCAGCGCACAACGCGACGAACCCTGATCCGCTGGTCATTCGTTCGCTCGAGTTCATTGGTCCGATGGCCGAGGCGGGCGGTTGGCGTCCCGAGTCGACGCTGCCGGAAGTCGGTTTTGCCGGCCGTTCGAACGTGGGTAAATCCTCGTTGCTGAATAAGCTCGTGCGTCGCAAGGCATTTGCGCGCGTGAGCAACACACCGGGGCGCACGCGCGAGATCAACTTCTTCAAGGTGAACAACACCTTCGTGCTCGCCGATTTGCCGGGCTACGGTTACGCGCGCATCTCGAAGGAGCGCAAGGCCGCATGGCGTCCACTCATCGAGGGATTCCTCAAGGACAATCCGCAGTTGCGAGGCGTGGTGCTGCTGCTGGATGCGCGTCATGATCCCACCGACGACGACCGGCACATGCTTGATTTCCTGGCTGATGTGGGTGTGCCCACGCTCGTGGTACTCACCAAGATCGACAAGCTGCGCGCGAAGGAGCGCGAAGATCGTATTCCCGCGTTGTGCGCCGCGATGGGTATTGACGAAGACCAGCTGATCGCGTTTTCGGCGCGTACGGGTGAAGGGCGTGACGCGCTGGCGGAAGCGGTGGTGTCGCTGGTGACGGCGCCGGTCGACGGGGAGCCGGAGGAGGACGAGTGAGACGCGCAGCCGGTGCTCGGAGCGTGGCGCGATTGGCTGTCGTGGTCGTCGTGGTTTTTACCGCGGCCGGCTGTGCGACCGCGCCGGCCGCGGAGACATCCGCCGGCGCAAGGGGCACCGTAGTGTCAGGCGCGAATCCGGCCCTCGTGCCACCGGGCTTCGGCACGCTGCGTCAGGATGACATCGCGATTCGGCTCGCGCTGCCGGGGGGATTGCAGGTGCGCGCGGCGCCGATGGACGAATCGTTTATCCGGTTGTTGTCGCCCGACTCGTATCGCGCGATGACGGAGCTGCTCAACAGCAAGCAGGTAGAGATCGATCGCGTGAAGGAACGGGTGCGCATGCCGTCGTACTCGCTCTGGGTACTCAACTTCTTCGCGCAGGAGCAGGGCGAAACACGGTTCAGTCCGATGGAGATCGTGATCCGGAACGTCGGTCGCGATTTCCGTCCGCTCGATGTGATCCCGATGACGCCGGGCTTTGGCGAATACCGCTTGCGCCAGCGCGATACGCAGTCGGCCATTTTCGTGTTCGACGGTCAGGTGGATCCGAATCAGCCGCTGTCCGTTGTGGTGGAGACCACAGAAAGCGGCGGATGGCAAACGGTGTTGCAACGCGTGGAGCGGGAGCGGGTGCTGGTGCGATCACGCGCCGGTGCGCAGCAGCGACGGGATACGATGGCGCTGCGGTAGGCTCACCGAACGTTCTCAAGTCGTGAGCGTTTTGGAGTCGTGTTGAGGTACGGCAACGGCAACGGCAACGGCAACGGCAACTCCAACCGAGAAACAGAAGGCGCGAAAGACGCGAAAGCGCGAAGAACTACCTCGAGCGACGTCGCCACCCGTACCACCAGGCGTGCGTCGATTTTTCAGGGTGGGCCTTCAAACGCTGTTGCTGTTTTCGCGCTTTCGCGTCTTTCGCGCTTTCGCGTCTTTCGCGCTTTCGCGTTTTTCGCGTCTTCCCCTACTCGGTTGGGGTGGCAGTTCGCGGTTGCGTTTGCAGTTCACCGCGTCCTGAGCGTCTTACCCGTCCACCACCCGCAGCACGTCCTCCGCAACGCCCGCGTCGCCTGACCGAAGCAAATGCGCGATGTGCACCAGCGCCTCCCGCTCGCGCGGCCACGTAACGACCCGCCGCGCGCCCTCGATCGTGAGCCACCGGAAGGCCACGTGTTCCGGTCCGAGCACTGCGGAGGGCAGTTCCGCCCCTTCGCCGACGACGCCAGCAAACACAATTGCCGCCTGCACGTCCCGTCCCGCGAGATAGAACGCGTTCACCGTGATGCAGTACAGTCGCTCGGTGGGCAGCCCTGTCTCCTCGAGCACCTCCCGGCGCGCCGCCGCTTCCGGGCGCTCACCGCGTTCGATGCGGCCGTGCACCAGCTCCCACGAGCCCGGACAACGCGTCTGCGTGCCCCGCTGCAGCACCAACACGCGCCAGGCAAACCCCGAGCCTGCATCGGCGCGTGTGCGACCGTGCACCGGCATTCGGTGCAGGACACACACATCCACTACGCCGGGCGTGATGCCCACCCGACCATCGGCTCCCATCGGCACGGTCATCTCACCAACCTAGCGTCGACGCTTGCCAGTATGGGAGCGCGGCGGCGAGTATTCCACGTGCCCACTCGTGATGCTTTCTTCGCTCGCGCCGCCCGCTGCCGAACGCACGGCGGCCTCGTGCCGGTTTGGCGCGATTGTTTGTTGGACCTCGATACCCCCGTGGCCGCCTACGCGAAGCTGCGCGAGGGACCCTTCGCGTTCCTGCTGGAATCGGCGCCGGCCGGTGGCGAGACGTGGGCGCGCTACACCTATCTCGGTAGCGCACCCAGCGGCGCGTGGCGGCTGACCGATGGCGTCGTGGAAGACTGGACGCCGGAAGCTGGCTGGCACGGCGCGCGCACGCCCATCGATCCGATCGCCGACCTGCAGACCATCGTGCAGGGGATGCGCCCCGTGGACATGCCGGAGCTCGGCCCGTTCTGGAGTGGCGCCGTGGGCTACTTCTCCTACGACGTGGTGCGTCATATCGAACGGTTGCCACACGCGCCCGCGCGCGGCGTGGCCGCCCTCGATGCCTGCTTCATGTTCCCGCGCGCGCTTGTCATGATCGACAACTGGCGCGGACAGGCGCGTGTCATTGTCTCGGTCCCTGTTCCGGCGGAGGCCCGCGACGAACTCATCGGCGAGCTGTTCGACGAGGCACAGCAAACCCTCGATGAGACGATCGCGCGCCTGCACGGCCCTGATCAGCTGGAGCCGATCACGCTGGCGCATCACGCCGAGCCGGCTACGGGCGTGTCGTCGTATACACGTGAGGAGTTCGAGCGCGATGTGCTGCGCATCAAGGACTACATCCTCGCCGGCGATGTGTTTCAGGCACTGCTCGCGCGGCGCATCAGTACCCCGCACGATTTTGACGGGAGCACGCTGTATCGCTGCCTGCGTGCGCTGAATCCGTCGCCGTACATGTATCATCTCGTGCTCGACGGCGTGGAGATTGTGGGATCATCGCCCGAGCTGCTGTTGCGAGTGGCCGATGGCCGGGTCACCGTGCGCCCGATCGCCGGTACCCGCAAGCGCGGCGCGACGCCCGAAGACGATGCGGCGCTTGCGGCCGAACTGCTCGCCGACGAAAAGGAGCGCGCCGAACACGTGATGCTCGTGGATCTCGGCCGCAACGATGTGGGACGCATTGCGCAGTACGGCACCGTGCGCGTGACGGATTTCATGAAGGTGGAACGGTATTCGCATGTCTTGCACATGGTGAGTCAGGTCGAAGGCGACCTGCTCCCGGGGTTCAGTGCGCTCGACGCGTTCCGTGCCACGTTTCCCGCTGGTACGATGACGGGCGCCCCGAAAGTCCGCGCGATGCAGATCATCGATGAACTGGAACCGGAGCGCCGCGGGCCGTACGCCGGTGCGCTTGGATTCATTGCGGCGGGTGATCAGCGCATGGATCTCGCCATCACGATTCGTACGTGCGTTATCGCGGACGGCGTCGCGTCCGTGCAAGCCGGCGCGGGGATTGTGCATGATTCGGTGCCCGAGCGCGAATGGGAGGAGACGGAAACGAAGGCGCGGGCCCTGCTGACGGCCATCGGACGCGCGCGTGCGGCCGTCTCCACCACGGTTGCCGCGGGCTGAGCGCCGATGCCGCTCGCGCTGGTCTCGCCGTCTGGCGATCGCCGATTTGCCCTGCCCGAGGGAAGCACGCTGGTGCTTGGGCGTGAGCCGACCAGTGATCTGCCCATCTTCGATCCCGGTGTCTCACGTCGTCACGCAGAAGTGCGGGCCGTTGGCGAATCGATGTTTGTGCAGGATCTGTCCTCGCGCAACGGCACCTGGTTGAACGGACAGCGTGTGGGCCGGGCGCAGGTCACCATTGGCGACCTGGTGTCATTCGGTCCCGTTGAACTCGTCGTGGTAGAAGAAGCCGCGCCGCGCACTGCGCGCACCCCTCCCTTTGCGCTCGATGGGGCTGCTACCATGGTGCGCGAGCGCCCGATGCGGTCGCAGGCCGAAGCCGTGGAGGCCGTGGCCGGCAAACGATTGGCCCAGCTGGTGGCGGTGGCACAGCGATTGGGTGGTCTGGCTCGCCTCGAAGCGCTCTTGACGCGCATTGTCGACGACGCGTTCGAAGCCTTCGACGCGGATCGCGTCGCCGTGCTGCTCGTGAACAGTGAGGGCGCGCCCGGACAGCAGCTTGAGATGCGCATGGGGCGCGACCGTCAGCGCTCCCGCCTCTCGGTTTCCGTCCCACGCACGATTGTCAACAGCGTCGCGGAACGACAGGTGTCGTGGTTGCTGCACGATGCCGCCCGCGATTCGCGTGTGGCCAGTACATCCGCGGTGGAACAGGAAGTGCGCTCCGCGCTTGCGGCACCGCTCATCGGTGAAGGGCGTCGCACGCTCGGTGTGCTGTACGTCGACAATCTGCGCGACGTGAACGCGTTTACGGACGGAGACCTCGACTTTCTGGTGGCGTACGCGGGAATCGCTGCGGCGGCAATGGAACGGGAGCAATCGGTGGAACGACTCCGCGAAGCCACTCGTGTCCGCGAAAATTTCGAGCGCTATTTCACGCCGCAGCTGGCCGAGCGCATCGCCAATCAGCGTGGCGATGTCGTGCTCGGTGGCGATCGCCGGCGCGTCGTGGTGCTGTTCAGTGATATTCGTGCGTTCACCGAAGTTGCGGAGTCGCTTCCGCCCGATCAGATGGCGGCGCAGCTGAATGAGTATTTCGCCGCCATGGTGGACTGTGTGTTCCGCCACGAAGGCGCGCTTGACAAGTTCATCGGTGATGCGCTCATGGCCTACTGGGGTGCACCGGTGGCGTCTGCCGACGATGCGGATCGCGCGATCCGAGCCGCCCTCGACATGCAATCCGAGCTTGAGGCGTTGAATGCGCGCTGGACCGCAGACGGACGGTCCGCGTTGCACGCCGGCATTGGCATCAATGCCGGGGAAGCGTTCGTCGGGAACATCGGCTCGCCTCGGCGCCTCGAGTACACCTTGATCGGTGACACCGTGAATCTCGCGAGCCGGCTGTGCGGTCTGGCCCGTGGTGGCGACATTCTGATCAGCGACGCGGTGCGCGAACAGATGACCGATCCGTTGCCGCTGCAGCTGCGACCGGAGCTCGTGCCGGAGCGGCATCGGGGACCGGCGGTGACGGTGTACAGTGTGCAGCGCGACATCGCGCATCCGCTCGCGGCCACCGGCATGTTCGGCACGCCGAGTGTGGCGCCGAAGGCGATGGGGCAAGGCACGATTATTCGCGCGGCGATCAAGCGTCCCGGGAGCGATTCCTGACGGTGGCCGGAGTCCCGCCCGCACCGACCGAGGGCGTGGTCGCCCGCGATGGATCACCGTTCCGTTATGGTCGTGTCGGCGACACAACCGTCGTCGCGCTGCCCACGTTGTTCAATGCGCTCTCGCAGCGGATCACGACACACCACACGCTGTACGACTGGGCCGCGGAGGCGCCTCAGGCGCGCGCGCTACAGGGACGCGGTGTTGTATTTGTCGCGCACATGGAAGAATGCGACGCAACGGTGGTGGTGCGTCATTCATGGCACGGCGGCCTCTTCGCGCCGCTGACCGGCGATCGCTTCCTCGCGCCCACTCGCGCTCCCCGCGAGGCCGCCGCCAACGTGCTGTTGCGTACACACGGCGTTCCAACACCTGAGCTGATCGGCTATGCGCTCTATCCCGCCGGACCGGCAATGCGCCGCGTTGACGTGGTGTCGCGCTTTATCCCTGATGCGTGGGACTTTGGCGCGGTGCTCACCGGCTCGGCACCAGGGATCGATCGCGAGTCGGCGTGTCACGCGATCCTGCCGCTGCTCGCGCAGCTCGCCGCAGTTGGTGCGGTACATCGGGATCTGAACGTAAAAAATATCCTGCTCGTACGCGACGGTGCGGGGCTGCTGCACGCGTGGGTGCTCGATGTCGATGTGGTTTCGTTTCGTCAGGTCGCGGCCGAATCGGTTATGGCCATGAATGTGCAACGACTCACGCGTTCCATCCGGAAGTGGCACCGCCGGCACGAACTGCCGCTCGATGCACCATGGTTGACGGGCTTCGCGGAGTCCGCGTTGGCGTCCACCCGGTGAGCGAGCACGTGAGCCAGCACTTGAGCAAGAACGTGAGCCAGCACGTGAGCGAGAACGTGAACAACCTGGTGCGTCACGCCGCGCTTCACACCTCGGCCGCGCGTACGAGCCCGCCGCTGCCACAAGGGATGCGATTCGATCGCATCTGTATTGTCATGATGAGCGCCGTCGGTGACGCGGTGCATGTGATGCCGATCATCCATGCGCTCAAGTCCGCGCATCCGCGCGCACACATCACCTGGGTGTTGCAACCCGGGCCAGCCACGCTCGTGCGCGGTCATCCGATGGTGGACGACATCATTCTGTTCGATCGTCTACGCGGATGGCGCGCCTTTGTTGACGTGCGTGCCGCGTTGGCGACGCGTCAATTCGATCTTGTGCTGGCCTTGCAGGTGTACTTCAAGGCCGGACTCATCACGGGATTTACGCGGGCGCCTGTGAAGCTCGGATTTGACCGCGCGCGGGCCCGTGATGCGAACTGGCTGTTCACCACGCATCGCATCGCGCCACATGTCGGTCAGCACGTGCAGGATCAGTACTTTGAGTTTCTTGACGCGCTGGAGGTGCCACACGAGGTGCCGCAGTGGGGACTCGCCCCGTGGAACGACGACGAGCGCACGTGGCAGCGTGAGTTCCTCTCACAGTTCGAGCGACCGATCGTTCCGCTGGTCGTCGCCACCAGCAAGCCGGCCAAAGACTGGCTGGCCGATCGTTGGGTGGCGGTGTGTCACGCGCTGTACCACGATCACGGGCTGCAGCCGGTGATTGTGGGAGGCCGGTCTTCGCGCGAGGTGGCCGCCGAGGCACACATCCTGGCCGCCGCGCCATTTGTGCAATCCGCACTCGGCAGTGGGCTGCGAAGGCTCGCCGCCATTCTCGACGGCGCGGCGCTCGCCATTTCGCCGGACACGGGCCCGTTGCATCTCGCGGTCGCACTGCGTACGCCCGTGATCGGATTGATGGGCTACACCAACCCGAAACGCGTTGGCCCGTACAACTTCGCGCATGATTTGCTCATCGATGCGTACGGCGATCCGGGCGAAGATTACCCCGTGGACATGGTGTACCGCGACGGGCGCATGGAGCGGATCACCGTGAGCGACGTGCTCGACAAAGTGAAGCACTGGGAGCACGCGTACCGCTCGACGCGGCTGGCGGCCTTGCAGGAGCGGCTGACAGCATGATCAGCTTCGCTGCAGGGGGCCAAAGGCATATCGGTAGCCCGCCCGCTCGCACAGCGCCACCAGTCGACGAAGCGGCAGCCCCATCACGGCGAAAAAGTCCCCTTCAATGCGGTCGATCAGCGTCGAGCCGAAGCCCTGAATCCCGTACGCTCCGGCTTTGTCCGCCGGCTCACCGGTGGCCACGTAGGCATCGATGTCGGCCGCGCTCAGCTCTCGGAAGGTGACGGACACCCCCTCGACTTCCGAGTCTAACATGCCATCACGTGCGATCGCGACCGCTGAGTACACCTGATGTGTGCGTCCCGACAGGCGACGCAGCATCTCGCGCGCGTCTGCGTCGTCTCCCGGTTTGCCGAGGATCGTGTCATTGACCACCACCACGGTGTCGGCCCCGATCACCAGCGCTCCGGCGTGGCGCTCGGCAATCAGCGCAGCCTTTCCGCGCGCCAGTCGCTCGCTGTGTACAGTGGCCAGTTCGCGCTCGAAGGGCGTTTCGTCGATGTGGGCCGGTATGACCTCGTGCGCGATGCCGATGAGATCGAGCAGTTCGCGCCGACGCGGCGACTGCGACGCCAGAATGACGCGGGGGTTGTCCATGCGTGTAAACTACAAAGCCGTATCCACTTCGGACCAGTGAGGCGCGCACCGCGCCGGAGCCCCGCATGACCGACCCGCGCCACTTCGAAACCGCCGCCATCCGCACGCAGGTTCCGCGCACGAGTGAGCGCGAGCACTCGGTTCCGCTGTTCATGACGTCGAGCTTCGTGTTCGACAGCGCGGAACAGGCCCGCGCCCTGTTCTCCGACGAAATCGACGGCAACGTCTACAGCCGCTACGCGAACCCCAACACCGACGAATTCGTACAAAAGCTCTGTGCACTTGAAGGGGGCGACGATGGCATTGCGACGGCGTCAGGGATGGCCGCTGTGTTTACCTCGCTGGCGTCACGCCTGTCGAGCGGTGATCACGTGCTCGCGTCGCGCGCACTGTTCGGCTCCACACACCAGATCCTCACGCGCATTTTGCCGAAGTGGGGCGTAAGCTGGAGCTACGCCGAGGCGAACGATCCGGACACGTGGACATCACAGATCACACCTGCCACCAAACTGCTGTTCGTCGAGACACCTTCAAACCCGGGGCTCGAGCTGGTGGATCTCGCGTGGCTGGGTACGCTGGCTCGTAACCGCGGTATCCCGCTGATCGTGGACAACTGTTTTGCCACGCCGTATCTGCAGCGACCGCTCGAGTTTGGTGCCTCACTCGTGGTGCACTCGGCGACCAAGTTCATCGATGGACAGGGACGAACACTGGGCGGGGCCATCATTGGCGAGAAGGCGCTGGTGGCCGACGCGCGATTCTTCGCGCGACACACCGGACCGGCTCTCTCGCCCTTTAACGCGTGGCTGCTGTCCAAGAGCCTGGAGACGCTGGCCGTCCGCATGGATCGGCACTGTGAGAATGCGCTTGCCCTCGCAACGCATTTTGAGCAGCACGCCGATGTCGAAAGTGTGCGTTATCCGTTTCTGACGTCGCATCCGCAGCATCAACTCGCGCGGCGACAGATGCGCGCCGGCGGCGGAATCGTGGTGCTGGTATTGCGCGGCGGAATCGAACGTTGTCGCCGGTTTCTCGATGCACTGGCGCTCTGCTCACACTCGCCCAATCTGGGCGATACACGCACCATCGTGACGCACCCCACCAGCACCACACACTCCAAACTCACCGAAGAAGAGCGGCAGCGTGTGGGGATTGTGCCGGGGCTGGTGCGGGTGAGCGTGGGCCTTGAGCACGTGGGCGATGTGATCGCGGATATCGAGCAGGCGCTGGAGCACTCGCGCGAGGTGTGATAGCCGTTGGAACGCCAGCTGCGCGTTCACGCTGCGGCATCGGCGACGGCCGTTCACGGTGTCGCAGCGACGTGCACACGCGCCCAGTCCCAGCCGTGCAACCCCCGCTTGTTCACGGCCCGAACTGCGACGGAGGTTCCCGCCGGCGCGTTCGCCAGCGTGGCACGCGGCACCGAGACTTCCTTGCGGTACTTCGAGGGCGCATCGGCGGGCCCCCATTCCAACACATAATTCACGATGTCCTTTTCAGGACTCGCACGCCATGACAGCTCCGCCGCGCCTGCACCCGACGGCGACGCGGTCAGGCCGGTCAAACGTGACGGCGCCGACGCGAGATACATGATGGACGCGACCGTTGTCTTCGCAACCTCCGCCACGAGTTGGTGATTGATCGTCTCCAGCACATCATGCGGCTGGTGATAGTGCGGGTTTCCCAGTACCGGATACGAACCGATGCCGCCCACGACATCGCCGTATCCATCGTAGAAGGCCTGCGCGTCGGTGCTCTTGTAGTAGAACGCGTCGTACGTGATGAGATTGCTGAACTGGATTGCGGCACCGTGCTGGACATCACGAATGCCTGGATTCGAATAGCGAATCGTATTGTCGAGCCGCTGGTCGTTGGCCCAGCCTACCATGTCATTGTTGAGGACGGCCGCGAGCTGCAGGTTCTCCGCCTTTGCCACGCGCACAAACTCGCGCGAACCGAGCAGACCTGATTCTTCGCCGGTCAGTGACGCAAAGATGATCGTGGCCGCCTGCGGTCGCGTGGCGAGCACGCGCGCAGTTTCGAGCAGCACCGACGTAGCGGAGGTGTTGTCATCGGCACCGGGTCCCTCGGCGCGCGAATCGAAGTGACTGGAGATCACGTACACCAGTTCCGGATGCGTCGTACCGGGAAGTACGGCCAGGATGTTTGCTGTGCTCACCGGTGGCTGGTTCACCGACGTCCGTGCCTCGAATGCCTGCGCGCGCACGTCCGCGTAGCCGAAGCCGCGATAACGCTCCTGCAGATACGAACGGGCCGCCGCATTGCCAGGCTGCGTGATATGCTTGGAGTCGAACGAAAAGAGATCGCGCGCGTATCCGTACACGCGGTCCGTGCTCACCTCGTTCACGGCGCGGCGCACCTCGGCGGCGATCGGCGCAAAAATCCGTTCACCATTCGCAACCAGGCGGCGCTCCGCCTCGAGGTTTTGTTGCACGCGACGGATCAGCTCCGGCACGCCGACCTCGCGAGTGAGATCGATGTACCAGAGATGACGATGCGGCGTGACCGTGTCGCCATCGCGTTCCGCCACGACGAGCAGCTTCGTGCCATCGGGGCCTGGGACCCATTCGTATTCGGGCGCGATGGTGCGCACCGAATTGTTGTGGAACAGTCGGATGCGCTCTCCACCGGCATACAGATACGAGCGGCGGTGGCGGGCTTCACCAACGACCGCGAGCAGGCGGTTGTCATCGAGCCACTGCGGCAGCAAGTCGTGCTGGATTTCACGCGTCACACGTTCGGCCGTTCCGCCAGTGCGACGCACCGTGAACAGCTCCCAGTCTTCGCGCGGCTGCTGCTGGAACGTGACGCGCGAACCGTCGGGAGTAATCGCGAGGTTCGTGAGCGGATCGGTCGTGGCATAGGCCTCAGTGGCCGGCTCGTTGCCGCGCACCGGTGCGGTGTACACACGATTCGTGCCGTTCGTGCGCGTGATGTACGCAGCGGTGCTACCGTCGGCCGAGAGCACGGGATTCTCGCCCGTGATGACTCGCTCCGCGCCCGTGGCCACGTCGATGATCGCAAACTGACGACGCGCCGGCCCGCCGGCGAACGCGCGTCCAGTACCGATCTGAAGAGGACTGCGTCCGCCCACGCCGTAGAGCAACACATTGGCGTCGCCCGTACTGCGCAGCTCTGAAACCACGGAATCGGTGCGACTCACCCGAACGGGCGTGGCGCCTGGGGTGACACGATACACCTGCGTGCGCACGTCGCCCGCTGTCGCCGCTACCACAAACAGCGAGCCATCGGAATGAAACAGCGCCTGCGCGGGCACGAAGCCAGCCAGCGGAACCGCCTCAGCCCGCGCCGACGCCAGATCACGGATCATGAGCTGCGTCCGCTCGCCCTGTCCGGTGAGGAAGGCCACGCGAGCGCCGTCGGTGGAAAACACGAGTCCGGCGCCCTCGATTTTGGCCACGAGCGGGAATCCGTCACGTATGTCCACGACGCGCGTGATGCGTGCCGCTCCCTGCCCCGTTTCATACGCCGCGCGCCGGCCATCGGGCGACCAGCGCGGCGCCCGCGCGTCGTCGGCCACGTGGCTGGTGTGCCAGTTCTCTCCGGTGAGCAGCGCAATGCGCTCGCGAAAGGCGGGGGCATCGGCTCCGCGAAGCACGGCGTCGAGACCCGTCAGCGCGCGAACATACTCCCCGCCTTGCCACGCCAGTTCCGCACTCTGCCAACGCTCGGTCGCTGTGATATCACGCGTGGCGCCTTGAGCCGACAGCGTCGAGATTAACGAGCACAACATCGCGGCCGCAGCAACAAAACGAAGAGGCAGGGACATTCGCAGGATTGGTTGGAAGGAGTCGCGCATGCGTGGAGCTTGGCGTCGGTGTCGGGGAAGAGGCAAGCCCTTCGTGTCAGGCATAGTGCGCCCGGGGGCGCGCAGCTGCTTGGGGATCGGGCTCGTGCCGCTCGGTACGACCCGTGCCCGTGATGGACAAAACCATCGCCGTGCGATCGCCCGCCCATGCGTATATTCCAGTCGAATGAGCCCCGGCCACGTTGGTAACGTGCTTCCTCTCACGAAGGGCTGCGCATGACGGACAGCGTCACCTCTCTCGACGCCGCACTCGCCGGTCGCTACCGGATCGAGCGTGAACTTGGTGCCGGCGGCATGGCCACCGTGTACCTCGCGCAGGATCTCAAGCACCATCGGCCAGTTGCCATCAAGGTGCTCAGGCCGGAGCTTGCGCAGTCGATTACCGGTGACCGCTTCCTTCGGGAAATCGCGATTACCGCCCAGCTGAACCATCCGCACATCCTTGCGTTGCTCGACTCAGGGACGGCCGCGAATGGAGACATCCTCTACTACGTGATGCCGGTGGCGACCGGGCAGTCGCTGCGCAATCGGCTCGGTACGTGCGGTGCGCTCCCGATCGCTGACGCCCTTCGGATCGCATGTGATGCTGTCGAGGCGCTGGTGCATGCACACGCGCACGGCGTGGTGCATCGCGACATCAAGCCGGACAACATCCTGCTCTCGGAAGGCCACGCGATTGTCGTCGACTTCGGCATCGCGAAGGCGGTGGGCGCGGCGCGCGACGCGACCATGCTGACGTCGGAAGGCATGTCGCTGGGTACCCCGGCCTACATGGCGCCGGAACAGGCAGCGGGCGATACCAAGGTG
Source organism: Gemmatimonadales bacterium (assembly GCA_038224035.1). Lineage (GTDB taxonomy): Bacteria > Gemmatimonadota > Gemmatimonadetes > Gemmatimonadales > Gemmatimonadaceae > JAABRT01. The sequence goes on along the minus strand of JBBRFQ010000068.1, from coordinate 1,914 downwards.
GACCATCGGGCGGACCTCTACGCCATCGGCGCCGTGCTGTACGAGATGCTGGCGGGGACCCGGCCGTTCACCGGCACATTTCAGCAAGTCATGCTGGCCAAGATGACGGCGGACGCACCAGTGGTATCGTCCAATGCGTCAACGCCGGCCTCGACGGCGACATCGCTAGTGCCGCCGCCCCTCGTACGAATAGTCGCGAGCTGCCTGGCGCGCGATCCGGCGCAACGCCCGGCGACAGCCGAGCAACTCTTGGCGGAGTTGCGCGCGGTGGCGCAGCCCGAGCCCGATGGGCCACGACGCCGCACGCGAACCATGGCGCTCGTCACCGGCGTTGCCGCTGTCGGCGTCGTGCTGCTCGGCGTCATGTTCGTGACAGATCGCCGAGCCCGGTGGGTTCGTGACACCGCGATGCCTGAACTCACAAGACTTGTGGAAGCCGACCAACTCGACTCGGCGTTCGCTCTGGCGGAACGCGCCGAGACGCGTGCGCCCGGTGATTCGGCGCTGGCCTCGCTGTGGGGGCAGATTTCTTTGACCCAGTCGTTTCTCAGCGAGCCAGAGGGGGCCACGGTCACGCGCGCCGCGGTGAACGACACCACGCACTGGTTTCCGGTGGCCACTACCCCATCGGCGCCCGTGCGCATTCCGCGCAACGCGTGGTTCTACCGGTACACGCTGCCCGGCTATCGCCCCGTGACCGTATTGGGCGCGCGACTCGGGGGAAGTTACGCGCCCATCCCGAGCCCTGTGCCGTTGCAGAAGGTGAGCGATCCCGATTCCGGAATGATTTTGCTGCGTGGCCGAGGCCTCGCGTACACCCTGTACGGCCCCTCGCTTGCCGCGCCGCTCGACCTCGCCGATTTCCTGATGGAGAAGCTCGAGGTCACGAATCGGCAATACAAGGCGTTCATCGATGCCGGGGGCTACGCGAACGCCCGCTGGTGGGATTCGAGCATCGTGCGTGACGGGCGGCCGATCGCGTGGCGCGAGGCGATGGCGTCTCTCATCGACGAGACCGGCCAGCCCGGGCCCGCTGCGTGGGAGGGTTCCGCGCCGAAACCGGGGACGGAAGACCTGCCTCTCGGTGGCGTCAGCTGGTACGAAGCGCGCGCCTACGCGCGATTCGTTGGCAAGGATCTCCCGACCGTGCTGGAATGGAATGCGGCGGCAATCCCCGAAGCGGCACGCTGGGTCGTTCCCAACGGTCGCTACGACGCCGATCGGCCCGTGCAAGGAGGGGGGGCGGGGGGCGTCAGTCCGCGCGGCGTCTTCGACATGGCGGGTAACGTGCGCGAGTGGACGCTGAACGCCCGGGAGAATGGCACGCGTTACATCCTCGGGGGCGGATGGTCGGACCCCGCCTATCTGTTCTACGAGCTCTACACCGCGCGAGAGTTCGACCGCTCGGCCATCAACGGCATTCGACTGGTGCGCCGCACGGCCGACGCACCAGATCTCGCCCGAGCGCTCGCGCCGATTCCGCGAAGCTCGCGAGACTCTGCAAGCCTTCGACCCGTGGACGACGCCACCTTCCGCGGCTATCTCGCGCTGTACGACTACGATCTCACTCCGCTCAACCCGCAGATATCGGCACGCGACAGTTCGCACGCCGACTGGATTCGAGAGGATGTCTCGTTCGATCTCCCGGGCACCGACCTTCGCATGGCGGCCGTGCTGCTCCTGCCCAAGCGTGCACAACCGCCGTATCAGACCATCGTGCTCTGGCCCGCATCAGACGCGTTCGTCCTGCGCGACATCCGTGCGCTCTCGCTAAGCAACGCGAACTTTCTCGTGCGAAGCGGGCGCGCGGTCGTGTATCCGATCTACGAACACACTTACGGACGCGGCACGGTCATGACGGGCGACAAGCTGGCCGCGACGATCGAGCACCGTGATCAGATGCTGCGGTGGACA
>JBBRFQ010000067.1:0-17188 GCA_038224035.1 Gemmatimonadales bacterium | reverse complement strand
ACCGTTCAAGTGGTTTCGCGGTCGGCAGGTGGGTGGCCGCTCCATCATGTGGGGGCGACAGGTGTATCGGTGGAGCGATCTCGACTTCAGCGCCAACGCACGCGATGGCCATGGCATCGATTGGCCCATTCGCTACGCCGACATCGCGCCATGGTATTCACACGTCGAGCGCTTCATTGGTGTCACCGGCGCGCCCGAGGGGCTGGCGCAGCTGCCCGACGGCGAGTTTTTGCCGCCCATGGAGATGACCGTGGTGGAGCGTGAAGCGCGCGAGAAGATCATGCAGCGCTTTGGCGGCGAACGCGTGCTCACGATCGGGCGTGCGGCGATTCTCACGCAGAATCACAACGGTCGCGCCGCGTGTCACTACTGCGGTCCGTGCGAGCGTGGCTGTATCACGCACTCGTACTTCAACAGCCTCGGGTCGACGTTACCCGCGGCTGAAGCCACGGGCAGGCTCACGCTGCGTCCGCACAGTGTGGTGGCCGAAGTCCTGCTCAACAAGGACACCGGCCGCGCGCGTGGTGTGCGTGTGATCGACGCGCGCACGCGCGAGGAGATGGAGTTCAACGCGCGCGTTGTTTTCCTGTGCGCGTCAACGATTGAAAGTGTTCGCGTGTTGCTCAACTCCACATCGTCGCAGCATCCCAACGGTCTCGCCAACAGCAGTGGCACCGTCGGGCAATACGTGATGGACCACCACTACGGCTCCGGAGCATCGGGCGTGATGCCCGGCCACCTCGACAAGCGCATGGTGGGCCGTCGTCCCAACGGCACTTATCTCGCGCGCTTTCGCAATGTGTCGACGCCGCACGCCGACTTTGTGCGCGGCTACGGGATGCAGGGCGGCTCCGGTCGCTCCGGATGGAATCGAGGCGGCAGCACGCCGGGATACGGGGCGCAGTTCAAGGAGTCGTTAATCGACGACTTGGGGCCCTGGACGATCAGCCTTGGCGGGTGGGGCGAAACGCTGCCCGTTGCGTCGAATCACATTGCACTCGATCCCACGGTGAAGGACGCGTGGGGAATTCCGGCAGCGCGCATCAGCGTCAAGTGGGGCGACAACGAACGCGCCATGCAAAAGGACATCATGGCGAGCGGCGTGGAAACACTGGAAGCGGCCGGCGCGACGAATGTGCGACCGTATGGATCAATCCGGCCGCCTGGTCACTGCATTCACGAGATGGGCGGTGCGCGCATGGGACGCAGCGCACGCGACTCCGTACTGAACAGCTGGAACCAGGCGTGGGACGTCCCGAACCTGTTCATCACCGACGGTGCGTGCATGACGAGCTCGGCGTGTCAGAACCCGTCCATCACTTACATGGCACTGACCGCGCGAGCGGCGGCCCGCGCCGTGGAGCTGCTCGACCAGAGGGAGCTCTGATGCACACGCCGATCAACCGACGAGGCGCGATCGCGGCACTCGGTGCCGCGGCGATGACAGGAGCACTCGATCCATTCACGGCGCAGGAGGAGCGCAGCGCAGCACCGGTGCGTGGCCGGTTGAATCAGTCCGTCGCGCGATGGTGCTTTGCGCGTACGCCGCTCTCCGACTTGTGCGTGTCGGCGAAAGCGATGGGGATTACGGGCATCGATTTGCTCGACGAGAAAGACTGGGCGGTACCGACAGCGCATGGCTTGCGGTGCGCCATCGCCAATGGCTTTGGCAGTATCACCCAAGGCTTCAACCGCCCCGATCATCACGACGAACTTGTGGCGGCCGGCAGCGGGATGATCCCCAGGGCCGCGGCGGCGGGCATCGAACGCATCGTCGTGTTCAGCGGCAATCGCGCTGGCCTGAGCGATGGCGAAGGCATTGCCAACTGCGTGAATGGGCTCAAGCGACTCATGCCGCTAGCGGAGCAACACGGCGTCACGCTCTGCATGGAGATGTTGAACAGTAAGGTAGATCACACAGACTACCACGCCGACCGCACGCAGTGGGCAGCCGAGGTGGCTGCAGGCGTGAATTCGCCGCGATTTCGACTACTGTACGACGTGTATCACATGCAGGTGATGGAGGGTGATGTCATTGCCACGATCAAGCGGCACTCCCCGATCATTGCCCACTATCACACCGCCGGTGTCCCCGGTCGCAACGAAATAGACGAAATGCAGGAACTCAACTATCGGCGTATTGCGACGGTGGTCGCCGACAGCGGATTCACCGGTTTTGTCGCCCACGAGTTCCTGCCGCGCCGCGATGCGATGACGTCGCTGCGCGAAGCGGTCACCCTCTGTACGGTATGACGGACCCTACCATTTCCGACTCGCTCACCGACGGCCCGCGGGATCCTGCCATGCGCTTTCGGCGCGCGGCACTGTTGCTGTTGGTCGCGGGAATTTCGGCGATCTTCCTGAAAATGATCGCCAGCTTTCTGGTGGCCGTGCTACTCGCCGCGATTTTTGCCGGCATGTCGTACCCGTTCTTTCGGCGGCTTCGTGTGCTGTTCAATGGTCGCGAGAACCTCGCCTCGGTGGTCACCATTCTGCTGTTGTTCCTCGGTGTTGTCGTACCACTCGCCGGCTTCATGGCGTTGGTTGTTTCGGAGTCGGTATCGCTCAGCCAATCGGTGAGTGCGTGGCTGCAGAGTGGTCCGGATCGCATGCAGCAGTTCCGCACCCTTGCCGAGCGTATCCCGTTCGCCGAGCGGCTGATCCCGGAGAGCGAGGATCTCATTGCCAAGATCGGAGAGCTGGCCGGTCGCGCTGGTCCGATTCTCGCTGGCAAGGCCGCCGGGTTTGCCAGCGGCACGCTCAATTTCCTCCTGCAGCTCTTCGTGTGCCTGTACGCGATGTTTTTCTTTCTCGTGGACGGACCGTCGATTTTGCGCACGATTCTGTACTACATCCCGCTTGGCGCGAACGCGGAAATGCAGCTGCTCGAGCGCTTCGTGTCGGTGACTCGCGCGACGCTCAAAGGATCGTTGCTCATCGGGGCGCTGCAGGGAACGCTGGCGGGGCTCGCATTCTGGGTGAGCGGTGTGCCTGCACCCGCGTTCTGGGGCACCGTGATGGTGGTGCTCTCGATCATTCCGGCTATTGGTGCCGCGCTCATCTGGGTTCCCGCCGTGATCTTCCTTTTCGCCACGGGAAACTCCACCCCCGCGATCGGTCTGTTGCTCTGGTGTGCCATCGTCGTGAGCACGATCGACAATTTTCTCCGTCCGCGTCTCATCGGCCGCGATGCTCGCATGTCCGACTTGCTCATTCTGTTGAGCACGCTTGGCGGCATTGGAGTCTTCGGCGCGCTGGGTTTCATCGTCGGCCCGATCGTTGCCGCGCTTTTTGTGACGGTATGGCACATTTACGGTGAAGCGTTCCGGGAGTGGTTGCCCGTGGTGCCAACCGGATTTCTCAGAGCACAGGTGCTGGCGACTGCGGGCACCGCTGAGGAACGACCACCAGAAGAGGATAATGCGTGAGGCACTTCATAGGACGCGCTGCCGTCTCCGCCGTACTGCTGCTCGCCGCGTGCGGCGGCGACTCCCCCACGGCACCGATCGACGATGGCGGATCGGGCGGTGGCGGCGGAGGGGAGAACGTGGTCGTGCCCGCCATTCCCCGTGAGTTCCGCGGGCTCTGGATCGCGACCGTGGCGAATATCGATTGGCCGTCGCGATCCGGACTCGCCGTCGAGGCGCAGCAGAGTGAGCTGATCAACATTCTCGACCGCGCGCAGACGTTGCGACTCAATGCCGTGCTCCTGCAGATCCGCGCGGCGGGCGATGCACTGTATCCCTCGAATCTCGAACCGTGGAGCCGCTCGCTCACCGGCACGCAAGGCGCCAATCCGGGTTGGGATCCGCTCGCATTTGCCGTCACACAGGCGCACGCGCGGGGCATAGAGTTGCACGCGTGGTTCAATCCGTTCCGCGCCGGGAATCTCTCAGACTCGCTGTTGCGCGCACCCACGCACTTCTCGCGCACTCGTCCTGATCTCTCGCGGGCCTACTGCACGCAGCGCTGGTTTGATCCGGGTGAAGCCGACGTGCACACGCACACGTTCGCCGTCATCCGCGATGTGGTGCGGCGATACGACATCGATGCGGTACACCTCGATGACTACTTCTACCCGTATCCCGATTCGCGCTGTGCCGGCTTGCAGTTCCCCGATAGCAGCTCGTATGCACGCTACGTCGCGCAGGGCGGTGTGTTGACGCGTGACAACTGGCGCCGCGACAATGTGAACCGTTTTGTTGAGCAGTTGCAACGGGAGGTGCGCCTCGAGTCACCCACGGTGCGCGTGGGGATCAGTCCGTTCGGCATCTGGCGCCCCGGTACGCCAACTGGCATCGTGGGGCTCGATTCGTACGCGTCCATCTTCGCCGATTCGCGTCTCTGGCTGAATCGTGGGTGGGTAGACTACCTCTCGCCGCAGTTGTACTGGGCACGCAGTTCAAGCGGGCAGCCGTTCAATACCCTGCTCGACTGGTGGGCGACGCAAAACACGATGCAACGTCACCTCTGGCCCGGTCTGGCAGCCTATCGTGTGGCCGATGGCTCAGCCAGCGCGTACGCCGCCAGCGAAATCGAAGGACAGATTGCCTCGACGCGATCGCGCGTGAATGTCGCGGGTGGTCCCACTGGTGCGATTCTATACAACACCACCTCGGTTATGCAGAATCGCGGCGGACTGTCAACGCTGCTCGAAGCATCCGTGTACGCCAGCGACGCGGTGGTACCCGCGTCGCCCTGGCTCGATGCGTCGCAACCGGTGGCTCCGGTCTTCACTGTCGGCGCCGCCTCTGCAGCGGGTACCCGAAGTGTGCGTGTGACGAGCGCGCCCGATGCCGTTGTGCGCTGGTGGTTGGTACGCTGGCGTGACGGCAATGCGTGGCGCTCGCGCTTGCTGCCGAGCGGCACCACCACCGTCAGCGTACCGGCCGACAATGCAGGTCGGGCCGTAAGCGCGATCGCCGTACAGGCGATCAGCCGCTCTGGAGTTGCCAGCGCCCCGACGCCTTGGACTCCGTAACGGTTCGTTGTATGCAGGACTGGTTACTGGGTACGTGGCGCCTCATGCGCGCGGATGCGGCGCTCGACTTCGCGCCCGGTGTGCGCATGGAATTCAAGCCCGATGGAACACTGCTCTATCATATCGATGTCGGCGGCTCCGATCAGGTCATTCACCTGCACTACCGCGTTGAGGGCGACACGCTGGTCACCGACAATCCCACCGCGCCCCATTCCATGAGCGTACGCATCTCGCACGGTGTGGGTGACGTGCTCATACTTGATTTCGCAGGCGCCCTGGCTTGGCTCGTTCGCGAGGACGCGGCCGTTCCACGGAGCGACGACGCATGAATCGTTTGCCGAAGAACGGGTTATTCCAACGAGTCGGCGCACGCTGGATGACGTTCGAAAACCGCGCTTTCGAGAGCATCATGAAGGCCGAGCGTCGGGTGATGCTGATCGACACGTTTCCAAAACGCTCGCGATAGCCGTCTTCTCAATCGCGCTGGTCCCTGACGCCTCTTCTGCACATTTCATGCGCCTGCCCTTCGCTCCACTCGCTGCGGTTGCGCTGGCCGTCACGTTCTCCGCGGCGCCCGATCCGCTGCGCGTGCTTCGCGCCGCTCCCGGAGACACGGCCGCGCCCACGGATACCTTGATCGTCAGCTTTGATCGCCCCGTTGCCGGCGCGCTCGACGACGCGGTCGATCCGGCCAGTATCGTGCGCATCACACCGGCGATCGCCGGACGCTACGAGTGGCGCGATCCAGTCACGTTGCGGATGATCCCGAACACGCCGCTGCCGCGCGGCCAGCAGTACGCCGTGGTGGTCTCCGCCGACTTCCGCGCGATGGACGGCAGCACCCTCGCCGCACCGCACACGTTCACGTTTCGCGTGCGCGGTCCAACGCTCGTGGCAGGCAGTCCGATTGGTGGACGCGATACGACGATCCATGTGGCGCAGCGCACGCGTGTCACGCTGGTGTACGATGCGCCGGTACGCGCCGACGATGTCGCGCGTACTGCGCTGCTGCAACCGGCGTCCACATGCCGTGATGCGAACGGTCGCGCCGTCGCGCCCGTGCGACTCGTGCCCGCACAGATCGGCAGCGGGCTGCAGGATAGCGTGTCGCTGGTCGGCGAACGGCCGCTCCCGGCCGACTGTCTCGCGAACCTTGTCGCGCCGCGGGAAATGGCGGCTAGTTCGGGCAGTGCGACGCTCGGCACCGTTCGGTGGCCCTTCCGTACACACGGCACGTTCCGCGTGCAGAGCGCACGTTGCGTCGGCGTGACATGGTGCCCGCACGGGCCGATCGTGCTGCAGTTCTCAACGCCGGTGCGTGGCGCCGATCTGGCTGACGCCCTGCGCATCGCGCCGAGTGTGCCGGTGGAACTGGACACCGCCGATGTGTCTGACACGTGGCGGCTCGGGACGAATCTCTCTCCGCGACGCACGTACGCGCTGATCATGAATGCCGGGCTGCGCGACGTGTTTGGTCAATCGCTCACCGGCAATCCCAGTGTCGGCGTGCGCACGACTGGTTACGCACCGGACGTGCAAGCACCCTACGGTCGCTTGACCGTCGAGCGGACCGGCTTCCGCACCTTGGCGGTGCGCACGATGAATGTGGACACGCTGCTGGTGGAGCGTCTGCCCGTGCCCGACACGATGGTCGCGAAACTGCTCGCGGGCGGTGAATGGACATGGCGTGAATACTGGCAATCGCAGCCGGCACGCATCGTCAAACAGCGTACCCCGCTCACGCGAACGCCCGACCGGGCGCGCATTGTCGCAATTGCGCTGCCCGCCGGCACGGCCGCACGCCCCGCGCCCGCGCTGCAGCTCGTCCGTGTGCGTGATCACTACGCGGCCACACGCACGAAGGCGGGAGACGAAGACGAGTGGTACCGACTCGCGCTTGTGCAGGTCACCGACCTCGGCGTGCACGCCAGGATCGGCGATGACAACGGGGTCGTGTGGGTCACCGACGCGCGGGACGGCCGCGTGCGTGCGAACGCGCGTGTCGCACTGCACGATCAGCACGGCAGCGTGCTCGCGCGCGGTACCAGCGATGCCGACGGTATGGTTCCGCTCTCAAATTTTGTGTGGCGGCGTCCGGTCGCACGCCCTGCCGAAGGATCTGAGACGGAGGGGTACGAGGAGGAACTTGATGAGGGCTACGTGACCGTCGAACTCGGTGATGATCGCGCGGTGTTACCCGTGCGCAATCAGGATCCCGATCTCGCGCCGTGGCGCTTCGGTCTTTCGGAGGCCTACGGCACCGACCGCGCAAAGGTCGCGGCGACGGTGTTCACCGAACGGGATCTCTATCGTCCCGGCGAAACCGTGTACGCCAAAGCCATCGTACGCGGCGGAGCGCTCGGGGCGCTCGAAGCGCCCGGCCCGCGCGACACGGTTCGCTGGATCCGACGCGATCGCGAATACCGCGTGGTTGATTCACAAGCCGTGGTGCTTTCCGAGTTCGGCACTGCGAATGTGTCGCTGCCCGTAGCCGCGGATGCCGGTATCGGTTCGTACCAGGTGGCGCTGCAGTGGAGACGCCGGTTGCGTTGGGAAGAGCTGGCCAGTGTGTCGTATCGCATCGCCGAGTACCGACCGCCCGAGTTCCTTGTGGATATCGCAACCACGAGAGAGCCCACACGACCCGCCGATACGCTCGGCGTGCGGCTCAGCGCGCGCTATCTGTTCGGTGGCGCGATGGGTGGTGCCGGTGTGCAGTGGTCACTCACGAAGACGAGATTGTCGGCCTTCGACCTCAACATTCCGGGCACCGACAACTGGATGGTGGGTGACAGCGACTACGGCTGGCAGAACGACACGCGTTATGATGGTCCGGAGTTCATCACCAGCGGACTCGATTCACTCAACGGTAACGGTGAGCTTGACCTGGGCATCGCGGCGCCGGAGATCACGCCCGGTCAGCCCGTACGTCTCACGCTCTCAGCCAACGTCAGCGACGTGAACCGCCGCATGGTGGGGGCACGCACATCGGCCGTCCTGCATCCGGCCGCGTTTTACATCGCGGCGCAGCCCACCGGCGATGAGTGGTTTTGGACATCCAACGTGGCACGCAGCGTGCGCGTTGGTGCAGTCCGTACCAGCGGCGAACGGGTAACAGGCGTGCGCGTGAGCGGCGTGCTCGTGCGGCGTGAGTGGCATCGTGTGCAGCGTGTGCGCGGTGGCACTCCGGAGATGGTGGGTGAATGGGTAGCCGATACGGTGTCGCGTTGCAGCGTGACAACATCAGCCGCTGACGCCGTGTGTGCGGTCACACCCGTCAAAGGCGGCGCGCACTCCCTCATTCTCACCGCGCGTGATGCCAACGGACGCGAAGCGGTCACCGCGTTTACCCGGTGGGTGACCGGACCCGAGTGGGTGCCGTGGAGCGACGACAACCAACTCAAGCTGGATGTCATCGCGGACAAAGCGCGCTACGCACCGGGCGATACGGCGACGATCATGTTCGCCTCGCCGTTCACCGATGCCGAAGCATGGATCACGGTGGAACGTGAAGGGGTGCTCGAACAGAAGCGGCTGCGACTGACCGCCGGCACCACGACACTGAAGCTGCCGATCACCGAAGCGCACGCGCCGAACGTGTTTGTCTCGATGCTCGTGACGAAGGGGCGCACGGAAAAACCGAGTACCATCGGCGATCCCGGACGCCCGGCGATTCGTGTGGGCTACGCGGAGCTGCGCGTGACGCCCGAGGTGAAGCGCCTCATTGTGCACGTGGCGCCGGAACGGCCGGAGTATCGACCGGCTGATACCGCCCGCGTTCGCCTGGCCGTACGCGATGCCACCGGCCGAGGCGTGCGCAGTGAAGTCACGTTGTGGGCGGTGGATGAAGGCGTGCTCTCGCTGACCGGATTCCGCACGCCCGATCCGCTCGACTTGCTCTATCGGCCCCGCGGGGTGGGACTCACGCTGGCCAGCACTTTGGCGAACGTCGCACCACAACTTCCGGAAGGGGAGAAGGCCACGCGCGAGCCCGGTGGTGGTGGCGGTGGTGACAACGACGGCGTGCTGCGTTCACGCTTTCGCACCACCGCGTTCTTCCTTGGCAGCGTGATCACCGATGCCGCGGGCGTGGCGACAGCCAACGCCGTGCTACCCGACAATCTCACCACGTTCCGCATCATGGCGGTGGCCGTCACGCGCGGCGATCGCTACGGCAGCGGTGACAGCTCGCTGCTGGTCACGCGTCCGCTTGTCGCGCGGCCGGCGCTGCCGCGCTTTGTGCGACCGGGTGATATCGTCGACGCCGGCACCACTGTGAACCGGCGCGAGGGGCCGAGTGGCAACGTGCGCGTTGCTGCACGCGCGGACGGCGCCACGATCACGGGAAGCAAGAATCGCACAGTGCGAGTAGAAACCGGGACAGGCGTTGAAGTGCGCTTCCCGTTCCACGTTCCCGTTGGCGAAGCCGTCACGTTCCGGTTCGACGCGCAGGGTGGTCGCGATCGCGATGCGGTGCAGCTCACCATCCCTGTTCGCCCAGACGGACGACCGGTTGTGACAAGTGCGTCGGTGATGGCCAGTGGCGCGAGCACGCTCAGCCTGCCTTTCCTCGACAACGCCGATCTCGCGCGCTCCACCTTGTCGCTCGCGCTCGGCGGTTCGCCGCTCGCACTCGTGCGTATGGCCGCGGAGCGTGCGCGCACGTATCCCTGGGCATGCACCGAGCAGATCGCCAGCACTGCACTGCCGTTGATTGCATTGCTCGCTGCACAGCAAGCGCCACCAACCGCGCGTGCTGATCTTGCGCGCGTTGTGCGCGCGTTACAGCAGCGGCAGCGCAGCGACGGTGCGATTGGATATTGGAGCGCCGGCGACTGGAGCACACCCTGGCTCACCGCGCATGCCGCGATGGTGTTGGTGGAAGCGCGTGCGGTCGGCATTGCGGTGGACTCCTCGGTACTCAGCCGAGCAGCGGATTATCTCACGCAGGCCGTCGGTGAAGCAGAATCGGAGTACGCACCGTCGCGCGGGCGCACACCCATCTCAAGAAGTTACGCGTCACCATCGGTAGTACTTGGTGAATACGTAGCATCTGTCGATGCGCTGCGTGCGTTGGGTCGCGCCAACGTGTCGGCCGAGAACGATCTCCTGCGCCAGGCCTCTCGCCTGTCCGTCGCTGATCGCGCACGGTTGGCGCGTATCGTGGCCGAACGCGGGGATCGCGCACCGGCGCGTGCGCTGCTCGAGGGACTCTGGTCGCAAGTGCAACGAGATGGACGCCGGGCGTTTCTGCCGGATACGTTGAGCCGCGACGGTTTCTACTTTGCGACGCCAATGCGTGCCACCGGTGCGCTACTCCGCGCGACCATGGCGGTTGATCCGGAGCACCCGCTCGTCGGTGCGCTCGTGGAATCGGTGGTGCATGAGGCAGGCGGTGGCAGCGGTTGGTTCGGTGTGACTCCTGACATGGCTACCGCGGTGCGTGCGCTGCTGGCCGTGGATGTGCGTCAGCGGCAAGCCGCACAACGTGGTGTTCGCGTGTCGGTTGGCAATCGTACGCTGCTTGAGATTCCCGCTGGTACGACGGCCAGCGATACAACTTTGTCCCTGCAACAAGTGATCGGCCGCGCCGGTGCACCGCGCGGTGATTCGCTGACGCTCACGGTCACGCCGCTTGGCCCGGGTGCGTCGCTGTTCGCGAGCGTGACACTCTCTGCCGTCTCGCGTACTCCGCCGGATCGCCCGCTCGATCGTGGCATTACCGTTGAACGGTGGACCGAAAATCCGGATACCGGCGATCCGATTCTTCAGGCCAATGCCGGTGCACTCGTGCGCGTGCGGGTGCGCATTACCGTGCCGTTCGAGCGACGTTTCGTGTCGGTGGAAGATCCGCTGCCGGCGGGCTTCGAACCGGTCGATCTGACGCTGCGCACATCGGTGCTTACGGAATCGGGCCCACGCGTGAGCGAGACGCCGGTCGGCACGCGCGATGCATTCTGGTGGGGTGATGACAACGATCCGATGACCGCCTGGAGCAGCGGTCGTTGGGACGCGGGTTACTGGACACCGTTCGAACATCGTGAGTTGCGGGATGACCGTGTGACATGGTCCGCCACTACGGTGTTTGCCGGTCGCTTCACACTCAGCTATCTCGCGCGAGCCACGACACCGGGCCGCTTTGTGCGACCACCGGCGTTCGCTGAAGAGATGTACGACCCGTCCGTGTTCGGACGCACCGAAGGCAGTGTGTTCACCATCGTGCCGCCGCGCTGACATGCGCCTCGCGTCACCGTCCCGCTTGCAGTTGAGGCGCCTGTGTACGGGTGTCGCCTTGGCAGCGTCTGTTGCAGGCCTGTGCACCGCGGCCTGGGTGTTCACACCGCCCGGCGCTGCGTTACTTGCACCTCCCGAGGCACTCGGGCTCACCCTCGCCGATCGCCACGGCGTCCCACTGCGCAGCACGCGCGCAGCCGGTGGCGTGCGGTGGCGCTGGGTTCCGATCGCAGAAATGGACCCCGTGGTCGGCGCGGCGTTCATCGCCGCGGAAGATCACCGTTTCCTTGACCACCACGGTGTCGCGTGGAGTTCGGTCGCGCGCGCGGCCCGTGACAATCTGCTGGCGGGCCGCGTTGTCTCGGGGGCGAGCACGATCACCATGCAATTGGCGCGGCTGTTGCGTGGACACGATCGTGGTCTGATCGGCAAGCTGCACCAGGTGGCGTGGGCCGTTCGTCTTGAGCAGCACTACTCCAAGAACGAGTTGCTCGAGCAATATCTCAATCGCGTCCCGCTTGGCCAGGGCGCGGTGGGCGTCGAGGCGGCGGCGCGCCTGTATTTTGGTACATCATCGGCCCGACTCGGTCCGGGTCGCGCCGCACTGCTGGCTGGCATCGCACGCTCGCCGGCGCGCAACAATCCGTTCAGCGAACCCGAGCGCGCCGCCGAGCGTCGGCGTGTGATATTGCAATCGCTTGAGCACGCCGGCTATCTGTCGTCAAGCGAACGCTCGCTCGCCGAAAACGAGCCCGTTCGTGCGGCGATGTTGCCGACCGCGGTGTTTCGCGCGCCGCACTTCACCACGCGCGTACTGGCGTCGCTCGACAGCGGAGTTCGCATGCTCCGTGACGCGCCGGGCGGTGCGCCGATCCGCACCACGCTCGACTACGCACTGCAACTGGATGTTGAACGTGATGTGCGACAGGTAGTGCATTCGCTCACCGAACAGCATGTGCAACAGGCCGCGGTGGTCGTGCTCGACAACACGAGCGGTGACGTGCTGTCGTGGGTCGGTAGCCCAGATTTTGATGCTGCACGCGGTCAGGTCGACATGGTCACATCGCGGCGTCAACCGGGGTCGGCCCTCAAGCCGTTCCTCTACGCGCTGGCATTTGAGCGGGGTTACGGTGCGTCCTCGATCCTCGACGACATTCCGCGCACGTGGATGACCTCCACCGGACCGTACAGGCCGCGCAATTACGACCGTCAGTTCCGCGGCCCGGTGCGCGCGCGTGTCGCACTGGGCAGCTCCCTCAATCTGCCCGCGGTGCAACTGGCCGACGTACTCGGCGCGTCGGCGTTCCTCGGCGTGCTGCATCGCGCCGGCTTCGCGTCGCTCACGCGCACCGCCGATCACTATGGGCTCGGGCTCGCGCTCGGCAACGGCGAGGTCACACTGCTTGAACTCGCCAATGCCTTTCGCTCACTCGCCAATGGTGGCACGCACACGCCGGTACGTCGACTGCTCGGCGATTCGACCCGTCGGGCTGCGACACGCGTGGTGCGCGAGGACGTGGCCGCGCTGACGCTCGATATCCTCACCGACGCGGATGCGCGACTGAGCGGATTCGGTGAAGCGGCCGTGTTCGACTTTCCATTTCCGGTCGCTGTGAAAACCGGAACGAGTCGTCATTTCACGGACAACTGGGCCGTCGGTGTCACGGGCGGCTTCACGGTCGCCGTGTGGGTCGGCAACTTCGATGGCACGCCGATGTCTGCGGTCTCCGGCATCGCGGGCGCCGGCCCGTTGCTGCGCCGGGTCGTGCTGGCCACCGCGCAGCGGCGCGCGCCCGGGCTGTTGCCGTCACCCGCGCAGTACGGTGCGATGCGAGCGCGCGTCTGCCGAACCTCCGGGCTCGCGGCAACTGCGGCGTGCGACGGCGTCGACGAGTGGCGACTGGCCGAAAGTCCTCCGCTCGTGCCTGACGACTGGCACCGCGACGGCGCGGTCGTGCTGCCGCCGCGCTTCGCGGAGTGGGAACGAGCCCAGGTGCAACGCACGCTCGCATCGGCAACCGCGCACCGTGCCGCTCAAACCCGAGACGTGCCGCTGGAAGTGCTGTCGCCGCGCCATGGCGACGTTTTTGTGCTCCCGGTCGGACCAGCCCGCTCGGTGGCCACCGTAGCCCTGCGAGCGGTCGGCAGCGCAGCCGCCCAATCGCTCAAGTGGACCGTCGATGGACAGCCAGTCGCCACCTCCCGCTGGCTGTTGACACCCGGAGCACATATTGTGCGCGTGACGACTGCCTCCGGCGCGCAGGCGGAGTCCCGAATCGTGGTTCGGGACGTTGAACCCGCGTCGCTTCCGTGAGAGCGGCGCGGTTCCCGGCGCGGTTCCCAGATCGGTTCCCGGATCGGTTCCCGACGTGTGACCGTGCCGGTGCAACTCTCGTCCTGCCCGTAGTCGCTCCCGCCCACCAACTCAGATGACCGACACCAACTCCTCGTTGACCGACAAGTACCCCGCCCTCGGCTGGGTCGCACCGTTTGCGATCTTCATGCTGCTGCTGGTGGTGATGCCGAAGCTGCCGATTCCACAGCCGTACGAATCGGTGCTGCGCGTACTGCTGCTCATGGGCACGCTCTGGTATTTCTCGCGCGACATCATGGCCGCGATGCGCGTCAAGCACGCGTTTGGCTCGATCGCGCTGGGCGTCGCGGTCTTCGTGATGTGGATCGCACCGGACGCGTTGATCGCCGGCTGGCGCGATCACTGGCTATTCCAGAACAGCGTGACCGGCTCGATCAAGACCACGATTCCGCCCGAGGAGTTTGCCGATCCGCTCGTCGTCGCACTTCGATTTGCGCGCGCTGCCTTGCTTGTGCCGGTCATCGAGGAACTGTTCTGGCGAGGCTGGTTGCCACGCTGGCTCGTGAATCCGGATTGGCAGAAGGTCCAGTTGGGCACGTACACCACGCTCGCGTTCGTGGGAACCGCGTTCCTCTTCGCCAGCGAGCACGGTCCATACTGGGAGGTAGGCCTCGCGTGCGGACTGATCTATAACTGGTGGATGTGGCGCACCAAGTCACTCGGCGACATCGTGCTCGTACACGCCGTGACGAACGCGTGTCTCTCGGCGTACGTGTTGCTCACCGGCAAGTACGAATACTGGATGTAACCACCGCACCGTTGCGTCGCGATGCCACGATATCGTGTTACGGTCCGTACACCACGGGGGACGTGCCGCGCTTGATGTCGCGCGCCCCGTTCGCCACACCCATACCCACCGCGATACCAACCGTGATCGCGGTGCCCGCGCCGACGATCGGCAGCAGCCACATCACGGGCGCCGACACGATGGCCGCCGCACCACCGACTAGCCATGGAGCGAGCGCACGCTGCGCTGATTCCACATACCGCAGCCGATCGCGTACGAAGCGGCGTGTCGCGCCGTGTACCGAAATCGCCAACACCATGGCAATCGCCAGGGACAAAAGAAACATCATGATGACCTCCGTTTGTTCTTCCTAACGAGCGGACGGCCGGGAGGTTTCAGTTGCCCGGCTACGCGATGCCTTTTCGGGCCGCGAGCAGCAGGGATTCCGCGAACCCATCGATCTCGTCGAGGGTACTGTACACATTGGGCGTGATCCGCACCCCCGAGAACTCCGGGTGGTTGATGGGCGTCGACACAATGTGATGCTTGGCGAAGAGCCAGCTCACGAGGTCATTTACGGGCAATCCGTCCACCGACACCAACCCAATCCCGCCCGAATCGCGTCCTTCGAGGGGCGTGAGCAGTGTGATGCGCCCACCGCCCTCCGCAATCACGCGCTTGGCCCAGCGGTCGCGCAGAAAGCGCAGGCGCGCGTACTTGCGCTCGGCACCGATACCGCGATGAAACGCCATCGCGATCGGAATCGCGTTGTGATTTGCCGCTGGATGCGTTCCGATCTGCTCATACTTGCGAATGTCTTCGTCGAGTTCCGGATCGGCCGCCATGAGCGGCCACATGGCTTTCTGCTTTGACTTGCGCACATACAGGAATCCCGTGCCGATCGGTGCGTACAACCACTTATGCAAGCTCGTTCCGTAGTAGTCGCAGTCGAGTTCGTCGCGCGTAAACGGGAAATGTGCAAACGCGTGTGCACCATCCACGAGCACGGCGATATCGCGCGGCCGAGCCAGCTCGGTGATGGCGCGTATCGGCAAAATCTGGCCTGAGAGGTTCGTAATGTGCGGCAGCTCGATAACGCGTGTGCGCGGCGTGATAGCAGCGGCCACGGCGTCGACGATGACCTGCTGCGACGGCGGAGGCACGGGAAATGAAATGCTGCGCAGTACGATGCCATCGCGTCGTTCGCGCTGTCGCCACGCGGTGAGCATGCGCGGATAGTTCTGGTTGCTCACGATCACTTCGTCGCCGCGCTTGAGATCAAGGCCGAAGATGAGCGTTTCCATGCTCTCGGACGCATTGCGCGTGATGGCCATCTCTTCAATATCACAGCCGAACTCGCGCGCCAGATCGCGGCGCGCCACCTCGATGCGTGGCTCGAGAATCTGCCACATGTGGCGCACCGGTAACTCGTTCGAGAAACGCAAATCGCGAATCATCGCGTCGAGCACGTGCGTGGGGGTGGGCGACACGCCGCCGTTGTTGAGATTTGTCAGCGTGCGATCCACATCAAAGGCCCGCTGAATCGGCTCCCAAAAATCTTCGTCGGCGGCGAGCGACTCGGCGTACGCGTCGGGCATGCCGGTGAGCGGCAGCGGCGCGCCGCGAGAATGGGCCACCGCGGTCGATTCCCCGAGGCGGCGAATGGCCTCCGGCAAAAATCCCGGCAGCACGGCGGGGGCCAGTGCGGCTCCCGAAAGTCTGGTGACAAATCGGCGACGGTCCATGTCGGAAACTGCAGCGCGAGGGCGCGTGGCGCGAGTGCCAGGCTTCGCGCGTGGCGAACTACCGTACGCGAGACTAATCTCCCGAGGTGCCTCACTCTGCTATTGCTCTCCTGCGCATCGCCGCCCTGGCCCTGCTCGCCGTGACCAGCGCCTGTCTCACCCAGCCGCCCAAGCTGGCTCCGTCCGACGCGCCTCGCGTGCTCGCGAACCGCACGATCTCGGCGCCACACCCGGGTACGCCGGGTACGTTCGCGGTGCAGCGCCTGTTCTACGGCAGCGGCAAGGATCTGCGCCGACCGGAGTACCGGGATTCGCTGACCTACCGCACCGGCACCGTGGATGCCTCACCGTTTGTGTCGTACGCCGGGGGCGTGGCAAAAGACCGCCGCAAATATTGGGGATTCGACACCAAGGCATTCCCGCTCAATGCGCGCGTGTGGTACCCGCAGGGAGACGGCCCGTTTCCGCTCGTCTTGATCGTGCATGGCAATCACGACATGAAGGATTTCTCCGATCCGGGCTACGCGTGGCTGGGCGAGTTGCTCGCCTCGCGCGGTTACATCCTGGCATCGATCGACGAGAACTTTCTGAACGGTAACTCACGCAGCGAGAACGACGCGCGTGGGTGGATGTTGCTCAAACACCTCGAAGTGTTTCGCGCGCTCAATGATTCGGCTGGCAAGCCACTCGCCGGTCGCATTGATATGTCCCGCATTGCCCTCATGGGACACTCGCGTGGCGGGGAAGCGGTCGCCGTGGCCGGCGCCTTCAATCGGCTCGAGTACTATCCCGACGATGCCACGCAGCGCTTCGATTTCAACTTCGACATCCGTGCGCTGGTCGCGATTGCGCCGGTCGACGGGCAGTATAAACCGTCCGACAAAGGCACACCGCTCCGCGACGTGAACTATCTCGTGATTCACGGCACGCATGATGGTGACGTGAGCACGTTTAATGGCCTCACACAGTACGATCGGGTGTCGTTCTCTCCGGGCACGCCGTACTTCAAGAGTGCGATTTTGATGTACCGCGCGAACCACGGTCAGTGGAATACCGGCTGGAACGAGCGCGACAACGGCAAGACATCGGCGCGTCGACTGGCACTCGCCTCGCTTGTCTCCGGCGAG
>JBBRFQ010000066.1:0-17324 GCA_038224035.1 Gemmatimonadales bacterium | reverse complement strand
CGACTGGCCCACTTCTCGAGCACTTCCGGTGGACCATTCTGCGACCAGAACTTCGGGTTCATGCCGCCCACTTCCACTTCGCCAAGATCCGGGTGCTGTACTTTGGTCCACGGCTGAAAGCAGCGGCCGCCGAACTCTTCATCGCAGTAGCGCAGCACTTCGTACTGGTCCCAGCGTCCATCGCCGTCGTAGTCGCGCTCACGTCCGCCGTTCCAGAGCTCGTCGCCGTACCAGATCTGCCCCATCTGGA
Source organism: Gemmatimonadales bacterium (assembly GCA_038224035.1). GTDB lineage: Bacteria > Gemmatimonadota > Gemmatimonadetes > Gemmatimonadales > Gemmatimonadaceae > JAABRT01. The sequence goes on along the minus strand of JBBRFQ010000066.1, from coordinate 17,074 downwards.
AATAACCGAAATCAGGACCATGACCAAAGAGCGGCTGTGGTGTGCCTTCGCCCGGCGGAGAGAAGCGCGTGGCGTAGGTGCGATACACATTGCCGGCCCACGGGTATTCGGTATGCGACAAACCCACCGAATCGTAGTGCTGCAGCAGCTTGAGATCCGACGGAAACACGCACTCACTGTCCTCGCACGTGCTCGGGCCGCGCAGATGCATCGGTACCTGCGTGTCCATGGAGTTGGTGACGCTGATGTTGGGGTGATTCACCTGCCACAGGAACACCGAACGCGTCTCGGGCTCTGAGAGCGGAAACTCACCGGCGCCACCCTGCGTGAATCCTCGGCCCGTGGCCTCCCGCTCCGGACGCCAGTTGTACGGATAGTTGCGATGCAGATCGAGTCCACCGACTCCGTCTTCGTTGATGCGTCCGTCCTTGTCGTTGTCGATCCCTTCGGCGTACACCATGTAGTCGCCGTTGCCCGCGCCCACCTGACGCATCAAGCGGCCTTTGGCGTCCATCGTGTCCACCACGTGCGTGCCTTTGCCGGCGCCCATAAACTTGCGCATCTGTCGCGAATGCCCGTCGCCGTCGAGATCTTCGGCGGGATCCTCGTCAAACAATCCGTCGCCGTCGTTGTCCTGCGGACGCACCGAGCTGCGATTTGTGTTCGCGGTGAGCTTGTACATGTCAGCGCCGTCGGGATTGTTGTTCGGACGCAGATAAATGGCCTTGGTATCGAGCAGCGTAGTGATCAGCGGATCCTTGCCGTAGTTCTCGACGAGATGCCAGGCGAGCCACAGCACGCTCTCACTGGCCGTGATCTCGCCGGAGTGACGGCCACCCTCAAAAAACGCGGCCGGCTTGTCGGAATGTTTGCCGGTCGCGGTGTTGGTGAGCGTCATCTGCCAGATTGTCTGACCGCCAAACGACTTGCCCACTTCATACAACTGCACAATCTGGGGCTTTTCCCTTGCCCACCGCTGCATCCAGTAATTGATCTCTTCGGTGGTGTGATAGTGCTCAAAATCCATCACCCCCCACTGTTTGGGCTGCATTTCCTTGTAGTTCGCGAGCGGAAACATGCTTGCGCCGTCCCGCACACCGGGCACGAGATGCACCTTGCGCGTGGTATCACGGGGTGTCTGAGCGGCACCGCCGCCGGGCTGCGCCAACGCCGGCAAGGAAAGCAGTGCAAGCGCGCAAAGCGCGACGGAAAAACGAAACGAAGTCAGTTGCATGGCACCGAAGTGAGCGGGGCAAACGGCAGAGGAGACGGCGTAGAAGTCGGCGCGCGCCGATGGGGCAGGAATCACTCCCAATCCAACATACGTCGCCGTCACACACACCGTTCGCGCAAACCACTTCTTGCGCTGCAACGCACGAGCCCCGTTGCACCGACTGATGCGGTGCAACGGGGCCGACAAGTCTACGATCAGGCCGAGCGCTTGCGACGCGCGGCGGCGAGGCTGACGAGGCCAAAGCCCATCAAGGCCCACGTCGACGGCTCGGGCACGACGGCCACATTCCGGTCAAACGCGACCAGATTGTATGCGGCGTCCGAGACGAGCTGATGACCACGCGTGGTCGGGTGCAACGCATCGGCGAAGAGCGAGACATCGCACGGCGAAGCGCCCGGAGGCGCGAACGGCGGCAGACACGGACGTGTCACGTCGGTGATGCCGTACTGAGCGCCGCCGTTCTGTGCGTCGGCGATGACGTTGGTGAACAGATTGTCGAGACGCAGATCGAAGAACATCGTGCTGCCGAACGCCCCGCGCAGCACCCCGAGCTCCTGTGCCAGCGTCTGATTGAAGAGCGCGCTCAGTTCTCCGAGCACCGCCGAGCGACCGTTCAGCTGTGCCTCGGGTGTCAAGCCGAGATTCACGATGTACGGCAGCAGAATGAACTGTGCCCCCGCAGCGGCCAAGGCGCCGGCTCCGGCGGCGAGATTCTGCGCGGCCGCGATGGCAACCGCATTTCGCTGCGCCGCTTCCGCAAGGCCTCCCGCAAAGCGGATATCATTTGCGCCACCGAAGTACGTGTAAAGGCCTGCCGCATCAACGGTCGCACCACCGGGCCGAGTGGCCCAGTTCCCGAGCTGTTGCTGCATGCTGGGTGGGGTGCCCGCCGGTGCCCCCGGCGGGTTCACCGTCAGCGCACCGGCCACGGCGTAGTTACCCGTGTTGGTGCGGGTCAGAAACGCCGGGTTTGCGTCGCCAGGTCGGCCAATGCGCGACGCGAAGTAGTCCGTCCACACCAGACCATTCGAAAAGCGTCCGTCAAAATACGGCGGACTCGGCGGTATGGCGCCTCCCGTCAGGTCCTGCAAGTTGCCGGTATCCGAAAACGAGTCTCCGAAGACGGTGAACGACGTGAAGGCGCGCTGGGCGGCGAGTGGCTGCGCGACGGCCAGCATGAGCAACGCCACAAGGGCGAGCGGGCGCGGTCGCGAGCCTGAGTTGGAATGACTCATCGAAACCTCCTGTCCAATAGTGAAAGTAAGAGAGTTCGGCACGGCCGAACTCGATGGGCGGGAGTCAGGCGCTCCCGATGCACCTGTCATTGCAGGAGCCGTCGTGATGAAAGCCGCGCACCGTGTGGATGGCATCTCGTGAAAGACCGGCGGGCGACCGCATGACGACTGGTCCGTTGAATGACAGAGCAAGCATGGGGAAGAAGAGCCGGCCGCTCTATCGGTCGAATGACGTATGCCGATACATAATTCGACGTAGGATGCACGGCCGACCTCCGCGCTAAAGAACAGCACGTCAACCGGTCCGTCAAGCGGACCGATGCATTAGGGTTCGCTCAACAGTATGGTTGTGAAGTCGCACGCCCCGACGCCCCTTCCCGGTTGGAAATCATGGCCACACACCTGCGCACGTTCGCCGTTCTGATGGCCTCGCTGGCCGCCGCGTCCACGCTACGCGCGCAGCCCGCGACGGCTCCGCCGCCCGCGGCAATGGCCGCAATCCGTGAAGGTGATCTTACGCGTGATCTCACGTTGCTCGGCGGCGACGGCATGCGCGGCCGCGAGGCGGGTACCATCGACGAGCTGCGCGCCTCCATGTGGCTGGCCGAACAGCTTCGTGTGATCGGCGTTGAGCCACTGGGCGACAATGGCTCTTTTCTGCAGTGGTGGAATATCCGGCGTACGCGGATTGGCGCGTCGAGCATGGTGCGCGTTGGTGAGCACTCGCTCGCGATGTGGCGAGACGTCGCCGGTACCGGCACCGCCGCGACCACCGTCATTGCCACTACCGTATGGGCCGGCGATGGTCGGGATACGAGCATCGATGTGCGTGGCAAGGTGGCGATCGCTCAGCTGGTCGCGCCGCCCACGCGTGGACGTCAGACGAGCGTGAACTCGCCCGAGTATCGATACGCACGTTCCGCGATGCAGTCGCTCGGCTTTGCCCTGACGCGACGCGGCGCGGTCGCGGTGCTGCTGATCGCTGACTCCACGGCGCAGATCGCGTTCTCCGGCGTGGCGAATATCGCCTCGCGCGGCACGTATCGCGTGGATAATCCAGCCGCCGCCGCACGTGCTCAGGCCGAGGCGGCGCCGGTGCTGCTGGTGCACCGTTCCTTCGCCGCCGCGCTCCGTGCGGCCGCCGGACAGCCCGCCTCGATCCAGCTGCATCAAGAGTCGTTCACGTACCCATCGGTCAATATCGTCGGTCGCATTCGTGGCACGGATGCGGCGCTGCGTGATGAGTACGTGCTCTTCAGCAGTCACCAGGACCACGATGGGGTGCGCTACGATATTGCCGGTGACTCCATCTGGAACGGCGCCGACGACAACGGCACTACCAGTGTGGCACTGCTGGCGATCGCTCGCGCATTCAAGCAGCAGCCCGGTCGTCGTTCGGCGCTGTTTGTGTATCACGGCGCGGAGGAACGCGGGCTGCTCGGCTCGAACTATCACGTGCAGAACCCCGTGGTGCCGCTTGCGCAGATCGTCGCGGTGCTCAACGGCGATATGCTCGGCCGCAATCATCCCGATTCCGCGGCGTTGCTCGGCAGTCAGCCCCCACATCGCAACTCGACAGCGCTGGTAAACATGGCGTTGCAGGCGAATGAGTTGACGGCGAAGTTTGCCATTGATTCGCTCTGGGATCGGCCGACACATCCCGAGGGTTGGTACTTCCGTTCAGACCATCTGCCGTACGCGCGTGCGAATGTGCCGGCGTTGTTCTTCTCGAGCAACCTGCATCCGCAGTACCACACGCCACGCGATGAACCGTCCACCATCGATTACACCAAGCTCACGCGCATGACACGGTGGTTGTACACGACAGGATGGCTGGTCGCGAACTCGCCCACACGACCGGGGATTGATGCAGGATTCCGTCTCGAGCGATAGCCGTCGTTCATTGATGGTGGAGTTGGCACCACGAGAGTTGCTGCAGCCGGAGGATCACGCGCGCATCAGCGTGGTGATCGTGGCGCGCAACGAAGCGCAGAATCTGCCGTGGGTTCTCACGCAGCTCGCCTGGTTCTCCGGCGACCGCGTGCTGGTGGATGGCCAATCGACCGATGACACGGCCGCGATTGCGCGGGACGCCGGCTGGCGCGTGATCGCGGACGACGGTACGGGCAAGGGAGATGCGCTGCGCCGCGGTGCGCACGAGGCGCGCGGCGACGTGGTCGTGTTCATCGACGCGGACGGTTCGCACGATGCGTCGGATATCCCTCGGCTGGTCGCGCCGATTCTGTCCGGCGATGCCGACCTGGTGCTCGGTTCACGTATGCGTGGTGGCAGCGACGAGTTGTTTGCGTCGGTCCGTGAGCTCGTGCGCATGTTCGGCAGCGCGATCATCACGATTGCCATCAACTACCGATTCGGCCTTCGACTCACCGACTATCAGAACGGATTCCGCGCGATCCGCCGAGAGGTCATGATCACGCTCGGTACGCGCGAGAAGATCTTTACGATTGAGCAGGAGATGGCGATCAAGGCGATTCGCGCCGGCCATCGCGTCACCGAAGTACCGACGCACGAGTATCGCCGGCGTGCCGGCCGGTCGCATATCGTGGTGTGGCGCGTGAGCTGGCGGTATGTCTGGTGTCTGATCAGGAACCTGTGGTGAGCGAACGCCGGCATACGGCGATCGGGCTGTCGATCAGTGCGCTGCTCGTGCTGTTGGCGCTGCTGTTGCCCACGGACTGGTACGCTGCACTGCCTCGGCAACGCGGTCTCGAGACGATGCCCGTGAGCGGTGTGGTATTGTTGCGGCTGCTCCTGGCGGCCGCCGCGGTCACGACGGCAGCGGTTTCGCTCTCGGGATGGCGATGGACACCGCTGCCGCCAGGCGCGCGCATGCCAGCGTTCAGGGCGTGGCAAGGAGACGGCGATCTCACGCGTGCACGCGCCCGTGGCTGGCTGCTGGTGATCACGCTGACGGCGCTCGCGCTGCGAGTGTACCGCATCGACGCCGAGCTGTGGATTGATGAACTCTATTCACTGGGCGACTACGCGCTGCAGCCATGGTCGGTGATCGCGGGGAGCTACCGCACCTCCAATAATCATCTGCTCATGTCGCTGCTCATGAAGGCATCGACGGCGCTGTTCGGGGTCTCGGAGTGGACGGTGCGACTGGCGGCGATGTCATTCGGTGTCGCCGCCATCCCCGCGCTGTATCGCGTCGCGCGGCTGGTCATGACCCGCTGGGCGAGTCTCGGTGCAGCATTGCTGCTGGCCGTGTCGTACCATCACGTGTTCTTCTCGCAGAATGCGCGCGGTTATATCGCGTATCTGTTCTTCGCGCTGGTGAGCACGCGTGCGCTGCTTGACGCGCTGCGCGACGATCGGCGGCGGGACTGGGCGTGTTACGGCGTGGCGACCGTACTCGGCGTGATGGCCCTGCTGAACACCGTCTTCGTCATCGCTGCACAACTGCTGATCGCCCTGCTTGCGCTCTACTTGGTGCATCGTCGTTCGGGCGAGTCGTCCACCTTGCTGCGCCGTTTGGCGGGCGTGTACGCAGTCACCGGTTTTGCGTGTGTGACCGTTTTTGCGGTGCCACTGCCGGAGGCGTACCTCGTGATTACGAGCACGTATGCCAAGGCCGGCACCGGCTTCGCGCCCAACTCGATGGAGCTGATGCGCGATGTCGCCCGCGGTGTCAGCGACGGCTTCGGGACACGCGGTCTGATTGCTGCCGTACCGTTCCTGCTGCTCGCCGCTGGCGGCTGGATGGTGCTGTGGCGGCGGCAGTGGGCGGTCGCGCTGGCGTTCACGCTGCCCGGCGTACTGACGGGGATGGTGCTCGTGACACGTGGTCTCACCATTTCACCGCGCTTCTTCCTGTTGTGGCTGATGCTTGCGGTGCTCACGGCGGCCGTCACGATCGACGTGGTGGTGGTCCGCTTGTGGCGACCGCACCGCATTCGCGTCGGTATCGTGGTGTTCGCGGCACTGTCGATGGTGTCGCTGCTGTCGTTGCGGCGGTATTACGCGGTTCCCAAACAGCCGTTCATTGCGGCGCTCACATATGTCGAGCGGGTACGCCGCGCCGATGATCTCGTCCTGGCCATCACACCCACCACGCGTGGTGTGCGTTTTTACGGTGAACGTCTGGAGGTCCCGCTCGCATCGCGGTATCGGTTTGTGGGAAGCGTCGAGGCGCTCGATGCTGTGATGGCCGAGCGCCGCGGCGGGCGAACGTTGCTGCTCACCACACTCGAGTTCGGATCGTCGCTGCAACACCCCGACCTCTTCAGTCGGGTGCGTGCCGGCTGGCAACGTGATACCACGTTTCCGGGAACAATCGGTGATGGGCAGATTTCCGTGTGGTCGCCTCGCGGCAGTGTGGCTCTGCCGTCGCCGTGAGTTCGCACACGTGGGCCAGGACACTATCGCGGTGCTGACGCGTATTACTCAGTATGCTCGCCTCGTCCGCCATCGAACGCAGACCTGACATAGTCGCCGCCACGATGCGTGGCGCACTCCTGACCTTCGTGGCGTGCCTGCTTGTTGCATGCTCGGCGGCCGAGCGCCTGCGCTCGTTGCGTCCCATACCGGCCACCGCACACGAGCGGTACGCGAAATCACTCGTGGACGCCGGTCTGGATTCCACGGCGCTGGGTCGGGAATGGCTGGCGGCGAGTGACAGTGCGATCCGCACGCCGTTCCACGCCCGGTTGCCCGCCCGCGAAGTCGGGGTGTATTCACGCGCTGAAGCGCGCGCCGTCGCCTATCGCGTGTCACTTCGCGATGGACAGCGACTGGTGACGACGCTCGAGACCGAGGGGTTGCCGGCGCTGTTGTATCTCGACTTGTACGAGGTCACGGGCGACTCGGTGCGTCCATTCATCCATCGCGCCACGGCGGACACCGCGGTGGCGCGCGACAGCATCGGCAGGCGCGTCTCGCTGGCGTATGAAGCGACCCGGGACGCCGATTTTGTGCTGCGACTACAGCCGGAGCTGCTGCGCAGCGGGCGCTTCGAGCTCACGCTGGAGGCTGAACCGTCGCTCCTGTTTCCCGTGGAAGGGCGGGGGAACCGCGCGATTCAGAGCTTCTTTGGCGTGGACCGCGACGGAGGGCGTCGTGTGCATCACGGCATTGATATCTTCGCGCCGCGCGGCACACCCGTGCTGGCGGCCACTGATGGCGTGGTGCGCAGTGTGTCGCCGAACAACCTTGGTGGCAATGTGGTGTGGCTGAACGATGAGCGCCGCAATCAGTCCCTCTACTACGCGCATCTCGATTCGCATGTGGTGCGAGCCGGGCAGCGAGTGCGCGTGGGCGACACGCTCGGGTTTGTCGGCAACACCGGCAATGCCCGAACGACCGCACCGCATCTTCATTTCGGCATCTACCGCCGCGGCCGTGGACCCATCGATCCATTGGCGCACGTGCGGTTGATTGCGGCCGAACCACCACCGATTCTGGCCGACACGGCTCGGCTGGGTCAACCGGGCCTGACGCGCATCGCCAACGCCACACTGCGCGATGCGCCGCACGCGTCGAGCACGGCGCTGCGGGAGCTTCCCAACGCTACGGCGGTGCAGATCATGGGGGCAAGTGAACGATGGTACCGGGTGCAGTTTGAAGACGGGACGGCGGGCTATCTGATTGCGGGGGCGCTTCGCGCGGTGGAGGATTAGCGAGGTCGGAGCTGAGGCAAAGTGACGCTGGCCCTGCCGCTACCCGTGCCCTGACGTTATCTCTGGCGGGTTGCCATCGGCGTTCACGCCGTCGCGCCACCTCCCGCCTCCCTCCCCGCCGCATGCGCTCCCTCGTTCGCGCACTTCCCTGGCTCGCCGTCGCCGCCACTGGTGCCGCTGCCATCGCCGTCATGGCTCTTCAACGCGGCGAATCGATCAACGCCGCCTGGTTGCTCACCGCGGCGGTCTGTACGTACGCCGTCGCGTATCGCTTCTACTCAAAGTTCATCGCCGCGAAGGTGTTCGCGCTCGACGCCGAACGCGCCACGCCCGCGCTACGACTTGAAGACGGACGCGACTTCGTGCCCACCAACAAGTGGGTGGTGTTCGGTCATCACTTCGCGGCGATCTCCGGTCCCGGTCCGCTGGTTGGCCCCACGCTGGCGGCGCAGTTTGGCTATCTGCCGGGCGCGCTGTGGATCCTGATCGGCGTCGCGATTGGCGGCGCAGTGCAGGACTTTGTGATTCTCGCCTCGAGCGTGCGCCGCGACGGCAAATCGCTCGGCCAGATGGCGCGCGAGGAAATCGGTCCCCTCGCCGGATCGGTGGCCGTCGTGGCGATTCTGGGGATCATGATCATTCTCATTGCCGTGCTGGCACTGGTGGTGGTCAATGCACTCGCCGAATCACCATGGGGCGTGGTCACGATCGCGCTCACCGTGCCGATTGCGCTGTTCATGGGCTCGTACATGCGATGGGTGCGACCGGGCAAGGTGATTGAAGCGACGCTCATGGGGTTGCTCTTGCTCGTGGGCGCACTGTACGCCGGAAAATACGCCGCGGCGCATCCCACGCTCGGCCCGCTCTTCACGCTCGACAAACCCACGCTCGCGCTGTGGGTGATGGGCTATGGCTTCGCAGCGAGTGTGTTGCCGGTGTGGTTGTTGCTCGCGCCGCGCGACTACCTGAGCGCGTTTGTGAAGGTGGGCGTGGTGGGCGCGCTGGCGGCCGGAATCCTTATCGTGCTGCCGCCGCTCAGCATGCCGGCGGTGACGCAGTTCGTGGACGGCACGGGCCCCGTGTTCGCCGGCAAGGTGTTCCCATTCGTCTTCATCACCATCGCGTGCGGCGCGATCTCAGGATTCCACGCGCTCATCGCCAGCGGTACAACGCCCAAATTGCTCGACCGCGAATCGGATGCACGATTCATCGGCTACGGCGCAATGCTCATGGAGAGCGGTGTGGCCATCATGGCACTGATCGCAGCGTGTGTGCTTGATCCGGGCACGTACTTCGCCATCAACGCGCCTGCCGCGGCACTCGGCCCGACGATTGATACGGCCGCCGAAGCAATTCGCAATTGGGGATTTTCGCTCGACGCCGCCGAGTTTGCTCGACTCACCGAGCAGGTTGGCGAGGCGACGCTGCTCTCGCGCACCGGTGGCGCGCCGTCGCTTGCGGTTGGCATGGCGCATCTCTTCAGCCAGGTGCTCGGCGGTGAAGGCGCGCTCGCGCTGTGGTACCACTTCGCGATCATGTTCGAGGCGTTGTTCATCCTCACCACGCTGGACGCCGGCACGCGCGTGGGACGCTTCCTGCTGCAAGACGCCGGCAAACATCTCTGGGCGCCGTTCGGTCGCACGAACTGGATGCCTGCGGTCCTGCTCTCGAGTGCGATGTTCGTGAGTGCGTGGGGCTACTTCCTGTATCAGGGGGTGACCGATCCGCTTGGTGGCATCAACTCGCTCTGGCCGCTGTTCGGCATCGCCAATCAGTTGCTCGCCACGGTGGCCCTGTGTGTCGGCACCAGCGTGATCGTGGGCATGGGGCGCATTCGCGTGGCATGGGTGACGATGATTCCGCTCACGTGGCTGGTGATCGTCACGACGACCGCAGCGCTTGCCAAAATCTTTGATCCCAATCCGCGCATCGGGTTCCTGTCGCACGCGAGTCTATTCTCTGATGCACTCGCCGCCGGCGAACTTCCGCGTGGTGCCACGTCAATCGATGCGGCACGCACGATGATTCTCAACGATCGCCTCGACGCGGCGGTGGCGGCATTCTTTCTGGTGTCGGTATGGATCATTGTGATCGCCAGCGTCTCCAAGTGGTGGAACGTGATGAGCGGCCGTACACCGCCGGTCAGCACGGAGATTCCGTTTACGTCACGCGCAGATGCGCAGGAGGCGGCGCTGCACGCGGCATCATTGACGGCGAGTCCGGAGTGCCCGCATCGCGGTCACACGATTCCCGTGCCAACCCTTGACGATATCGAGCGGATTGAGCAGGACCTGCTCGATCGCACGGTGCGGCGCATCGTGCACCGCCCCGTGGGTGGCCCCAACGATGTGCGCTGCTGCTGATCAGCGTCGCGTGGAATCCGCGCTGCGCAGAAATGCGCGCAGCGCGGACACATACGCCTCGGGCTTCTCGCGCATCGTGGAGTGCGCCGCGCCCGGGATCACGACCAGGCGCGCGTCGCGCATCGTGGCGCGGAACTCCTCGAGTGTGCCCGGTCGTGCTTCGTCGAACTCACCCGCGATGAAGAGCACGGGCAGCGTCAGCTCGTCGAGATCGCCCGCGCGGCTCCACTCGCGAAGCGAGCCGGTGGACCGGAACTCCGTGGGCCCCCACATCTGCCGGTACACCGTGTCGTTGCTCTGCAGCCCTTCGCACAGCGGTTCCGGTACTATCGGCAGCCGTCGTACATACCGCGCGTAGAACGAATCGGTGGCGGCGAGGTACGCGGGCGCGTCAATCGTGCCGTCGGCCTCGTGTGTGTCGAGCACCGCTCGCACTGCGCGCGGGAGTGTGGCGCGCAGTGAATCGGCGTCGGCAATCCAGCGCGGTGTGGAGAGCAATGGACTGCTCAAGACGAGCGAGACCACGCCAACGGGCATGCCGGAGAGCATGTACTCCGCCGCGAGCGCGCCGCCCCATGAATGTCCGAGCACGTGCACGCTTGTGAGATCGAGCGCGCGCCGCACGGCGTCGACTTCCAACACAAAGCGCGGCAGTTGCCACAACGTGGTGTCTGTCGGATGATCGGAACGTCCAGAGCCGAGCTGGTCGTAGAAGATCACCGGCCGCTCATTCGCCAGCGGGGCAAGACGCTCGAAGCGACAGGCCAGGCCGCCCGGTCCACCGTGCAACGCGAGCAACGGAGTACCCGGCGCGCCTTCGCCGAGGATGCGATACCACACGCGACCACCGGGAACGTCGATCAATCCTTCGCGCGCGGTTGGCGTGAGCGAATCGGCCGTCGCGATCGCGGATGCACCGCCGTCTGCCAGCGGGCGTCCGCAGGCGACGACGCCGAGCACGGCCAGCACCACCAGCGGGTGGCGCATTTTACGAGGCCGCCACGAACGAGCATCCATGATGTTGCGCCATCGTCACCGGAAAAATTCCGTTGGGTTGCAAGAGGACTCCGGGCACCATCATCGAGAGCGCTTTCTCGCGCGCTTCAGCGCCCTTCAGCTTGTCTTTCTTGCTCACCAACGCCACCATGTTGCTGAACGCCATGTTGCATCCGAGCACCACGACCCCGCGTTCGATTTGTTTATGCAGCGCGTAGCTCGCGAACGTGGGCGGCATCTGATCGTCTTCCACCGTCATGAGCACGGGATTGCGACGCGTCTTTTTGTCCGTGAGTGGATGCAGCACCTTGTAGGTCTTGGCGACATCGTACGTGTCCCAGAACTCATGATTCATGACCAGTGGCATCGCCGCGTGACGGATCACGATCACCGCGCTCAGATCCGTCGGCTGCGCACCGAGCAGGTCGCGGCAGTGCGTGCCCCACATACCAGCGCGCCAGACGCCGCTGCCAGCGTGAATCTCCGGTGTGTCGAAGACGGCCTTGTACTTGCCGGTGAGCTTCTGCATCCACGCGGTATCGAACGGCGGCGCGGCTGGCTGGGGAAGTTCGAGGAACTCGTTTGGGACGGATGGCGCGGACGCGGACGCCGAACCGGCAGCGTACAGGGCCGAGGGAAGCGCGCCGATGGCGATTCCGCCCAGGGTCAGATGCTGCAGGAAATGGCGGCGGTCGGTCGACATGTTTGCTCCGTGGCTTTTGGGAAGTCGAACGAAGTCTAGCGCCTCCACAGCCGTTCGTCGATTGAGGTGCCCCGGAGCGCGTTCGCCCGTGTACAATACGAATCGAGTCCCATTCTTCCGCCGTATCTGCCGCCCCGCCCACAATGCCCGACGCCGCCCGCCCGCCCGTGCAGGACGAGGATCGCCCGCTCCGTGACGACATTCGTTTGCTTGGCAGGCTGCTGGGCGACGCGCTGCGCGAACAGGAGGGCGTTCCCACCTTTGAGTTGGTCGAGACTGTACGGCAGACGGCGGTCCGCTTCGCGCGCGAAGGCAATGCGCAAAACCGCACCGCCTTGCATGAGCTGCTTGACGATCTGCCGCAGTCCACGATGCTCGCGGTGGTGCGGGCGTTCGCATACTTCCTGCAATTGTCGAACATTGCGGAAGATGCGCACCAGATTCGTGCGCATCGGGCCGCCGCGCTCGCTGGCGAAGGGGCAAGTGAAGGCAGCCTTGGCTTCGCGCTCGATGCGGTATCAAGGCAGGCGCGCTCTACTACTGATCCGGAGGAGAGTACGGCGAAGGCGCTGGCCGCATTCTTCGACTCCGCCCTGATTTCGCCGGTGCTGACGGCGCATCCCACCGAAGTGCAGCGCCAGAGCACTCAGCGCGCGATGCAGTCGATCAGCGAGTTGATCGAGCGGGGTGACCGGATGGTGCTGACCCCCGACGAAGAGCAGCAGGCGAACGACGCGCTCATCCGGCTCGTGCTCACGTTGTGGCACACGCGCATGGTGCGGCCGAATCGCCTGCAGGTGATTGACGAAGTGAAGAACGGCATTCACTACTTTCAGCATACGTTTCTCACCCAGCTGCCGCGTCTCTACACACAAACGGAAGACGTGCTGCGGGCACGCTTCCCGAAGCAGGAGTGGTCGCTCCCCAGTTTCTTCCGGGTGGGAAGCTGGATCGGCGGTGACCGGGACGGGAATCCCTTTGTCACCGCCGAGATTCTTCGTGAGACGGTACGCCTGCAATCGGCAGCCGCGCTGAGCTTCTACCTCGGCGAGGTGCACACGCTGGGCGAGGAGCTGCCGTTGTCGCAGGTGCTCCGGCCGGTGAGTGTCGCCCTGCAGGCTCTGTCGGATGAGTCCCCCGACGTGCAGCCGCAGCGTCTCGATGAGCCGTATCGCCGCGCACTGATCCTGATTTACGCGCGATTGGCCGCCACGGCGGCGCAGCTGGATCACGCGTTCCAGAACCGGGCCGGTGTCGCCGATGCGCCGCCGTATGCGAGCGCAGACGCGTTCGCGCACGATCTTGGCGTGATCCGGGATTCACTTGCCGCGAACGGGGTGGAGCGTCTTGCTGCCGGCCGATTGCGGCGGCTGATCAGAGCGATCGATGTGTTCGGTCTGCACCTGGCACCGGTCGATCTTCGTCAGAACTCCGACGTGCACGCGCGCGTGATCGGCGAGTTGCTTGCACGCGCGGGCGTTTGTGCCGACTATGCCGCGCTTGGTGAGGACGAGCGCATCGCACTGCTCTACAGGGAACTCGAGGGAACGCGACCGCTGTATGCATCCTATCTCCCGTACTCCCCGGAAACGCATGACGAGCTCGCGATCATATTCGCGGCGCGCGATCTTCGTGCGCGCTACGGCGCTGCCGCGTTGCCGAACTACATCATTTCCAAGTGCGATGGTGTGTCAGATCTGCTGGAAGTTGCGCTGATGCTCAAAGAGGTCGCGCTGATGACGGGCGGTGAGTCGCCGGCGTTGTCCATGAACATCATTCCGCTTTTCGAAACCATCGACGATCTGCGACAGGCCAGCGAGACCATGCGACGCGCGTTTGCCTTGCCGCTCTATCGTGCGCTCGTGCGCTCGTGTGGCAATACGCACGAGGTGATGCTCGGTTATTCAGATAGCAACAAGGACGGCGGCTTCCTCACGTCCGGGTGGGCGCTGTATCAGAGTGAAATCGCACTGATGCACGTGTTTCGGGAGCACGGCGTGGGGCTGCGACTGTTTCACGGACGCGGGGGCTCAGTCGGACGCGGTGGTGGCCCGAGTTATCAGGCGGTGCTGGCCCAACCGGCCGGTGCGGTTGGCGGTCAGATTCGTATTACCGAGCAGGGCGAAGTCATCACGTCCAAGTATTCCAATCCCGAAGTCGGTCGCCGCAATCTCGAGCGGCTCATGGCGGCTACCATCGAGGCAACGCTCACGGATCACGAAGGCACCATGCCACCGGCCGACGACACGCACGCCGTGATGGAACAGCTGTCGGCCCACGCGTTCCGGGCCTATCGCGACCTCGTACATGACACGCCCGGCTTTGCGCGCTACTTCCGCGAGTCGACGCCGCTGCTGGAGATTGCCACGCTCAACATTGGCAGCCGGCCCGCCTCGCGCGGCGGCTCTGATCGCATTGAAGATCTGCGGGCCATACCATGGGTCTTCTCATGGGCCCAGTGCCGCGTCCTGCTGCCGGGCTGGTATGGCTTCGGCAGCGCGGTCGACGCGTGGCTGCACGAGGTACCCGATGGCTTGCCCACACTGCAGCGCATGTCGGATACGTGGCCATTCTTTCGCATGTTGCTTTCGAACATGGACATGGTGCTCGCCAAGTCGGACCTCGCCGTGGCCTCGCGCTACGCCGAACTGGTGGAAGACGAAGCGCTGCGACACAGCATCTTTGATCGCATCACGCGCGAGTGGCAGCGCACGCATGACGCGGTACTCGCCATCACCCGCCAGCCGCATCTGTTGGCCAACAATCCGCTGCTCGCGCGCTCGCTCGCCAATCGTGTACCCTATATGGATCCGCTCAACCACTTGCAGATTGCGTTGCTGCGCCGCCAGCGTGCGAAGGGCGGCCACGCCAATGCTTCCAGTGAGGATCGGATCGAACGCGGCATCCATCTCACCATCAACGGCATCTCAGCGGGTTTGAGGAACAGCGGATGAGCAACACGGCTTCGAGTTTCGTCCGGGCACCGCGTATCGCGCTGCTGATGGTGCTCGTCACCGCCTCCGCCCGGGCGGGTGGCGCGCTGCAGGCGCCGGCCACCGCAGCGACCGCAGTTCGGGTGGCGGAGAGCGACGCGCTGCTGCCTTGGTCTGAACAGATTCGTGTGCGTGAAGCGTGGCTTCCAAAGCGACATGCCATGTTGCTGCCCATGATGCGCCGGCACGGCATCGGCATGTGGATCGTGGTGAACGAGGAGTTCCACGACGATCCACTTACGCAGTACATCGCGCCGCCTCGTCCGTACACGGGCAACCGGGACATCTTCGTGTTTGTGGACGCGGGAGAGCAGGGGCTCCGGAAGTACGCGATTACCTCGTACACCGAAGAAAATCTCACCCGTTTCTTTGACGCGCCGAGCGACGAACCGCGTCCGCCGGCCGCAACGCTGCGCGGGTTGTATCAGCAGTGGAAGCCGGCCACCATCGGGCTCGGCATTCGCGGACGTCGTGGACAGACTCGCTCGCTCGGCTACGATGCACACCGATTCCTCGCCGAAACACTCGGTGAAGAAGCGGAAAAGAAGTTCGTCAGCGCCGGCGAGTTGGTGGAGGAATACCTGGACACACGCCTGCCCGAGGAGATGGAGCACTATCGTACCGCCGTGGCCGTGACGGAAGCGATTGTCAAGCGCGCGTTGTCGAACGACGTGATCACGCCGGGTCGCACAACCGTTGGCCACGTGCGCAATAGCTTGTACGACATGCTGTGGGCCGCCGGCGTGCGCACCTGGTTTCAGCCCGACCTGCGTGTGCAGCGGGCCGGCGCGGACATCGCCACGTCGCGTGGGTTTCTGGCCGTAGCCCCCGAGAGTACGACCATCGTGCCGGGTGATGTCGTGCACATTGATTTCGGCATCACGTACATGGGCTTCGATACCGACTGGCAGAAAATGGCCTACGTGCTGCGCCCGGGTGAATCCGAAGCGCCAGCGGGATTGCGCAAGGCAATGGCGAACAGCAACACGTTGCAGGATGCGCTCACGCTACGTCACGCTCGGCCCGGTCTGACCGGCGGTACCGTGTTCAACGCCACGATGGCCGAAATGAAGGAGCGAGGCATCGAAGCCATGATCTACTCGCATCCGATTGGTGCACAGGGGCATGGGCTCGGCGCGTCCATCGATTTTCGAAGTCCGCTGCGCAGCGACACCACGTCGCAGAACGCGCGGCTGCGCGACGGGTCGTACATCTCGATCGAGCTCAATACGGCTACACCCGTGCCGGAATGGAACGGCAAGAAAGTGTTTGTGATGTTCGAAGACGACGCCTATCTCACGCGCGACGGGTACCGTTTCTTTCGTCCGCGGCAGGAAGCTTTCTATCTGATTCGATCGCGCGACTGAACGAGACCAGTGCCTATCGCGACCCCGTCTCAATGCGGTAGCGCGCCACGAACTCTTCGCCAGCCTCTCCCGTCCCGGTCACCCACACCTGATTGCCGATGGCCTCTTCAAGTCGCGAGTTCCACGGCAGCACCACGGTGCCGAGGAACTTGCCATCGGAGAGAAACACATCGTAGGTGGGCGGCTCGCGCCATTCGCGCTTGGGCCGCTTGTCACCGGCGGCGCGCTCCGGCGCTTTGCGGTACACCGCCGGCGCGTAACGCCGTACCCAGATGCGGCCGTCCGCATCGCTGTCGAGTTCGCTGAAGGGCGGCTTGTCACGTGGAATGTCGTACTTCACCGTGCGCGGCCCACCACCGATCACCCCTTTCGGTGCGGCCGGTCGGTTCGCGGCCTGCTGTTCAAACATTCTCGCCCACGCCTCCCATTCCGTGCGCTCCTCCGCCAACAGCGCGATGGGTTGATACGCGCGTTCCACGCGGATCGTAGCCGCACCGGGGCGTCGTTGTTCAAACGCATAGGTTCGATTGTCCCCCACCAG
>JBBRFQ010000065.1:0-17614 GCA_038224035.1 Gemmatimonadales bacterium | reverse complement strand
AGCAGCGCGCCCAGCACAAGGATTCGAAGCCCGCGCCACCGACGTACAGAAACATCATCGAGCAGGGCCCGCAGCTCGGTGAGACCGGCCCCGCCTTCCTCCGAGTAATACCGATGCAGCGCGCGGAGCAACAACAGGTGGCCGCGCACTTCAGACGCCGGCGGCAGCGTCAGGCGCTGCGACTCATCGAGCAGCGAACCGGCCAACCGATAGTCGCCAATCTCGAACAGGGCGAGTATCGCTCGCTGGACCAGTGCCGCGCCCGCCCCTTCAGCATTGCCGATCACCGCCCACTCCAGCTGGGCCATTTCCGCGGCCTCGAGCGCGCGCGCAATGTCCAGGATCTCCGCGACACTTGCGGCCACCGCGGCGCTGGCGATCGCCGACGCCCGATGCGGAATCGAGGGATCGAGCGAGGAAGAAAGCTTCATGCGCGGCAGCATGCGTTGTTGCTGAAGCGATCCGTCAATGAGCTCCAGCGCTCGCTCCTCTTCTCCATGCAGCACCAGCGCGCGGGCACAAAGTGCAAGGATGCCCGCCAGCTCGTCGAGCGCGATCGGATCCGGCGAATCTTCCTCCATGCGCTCACGCAGACGTTGCGTCAGCATGACAGCGTGCGCAGCCCGTCCGCTGGCCAGATACGCCGCCACCAACGCCGTCACGCACTCAACTCCCGGCGACGGGTCCTTGGCCACCACCGGCTCAAGCAGCTCGATGACGTGCGACGAATTGCCCAGGGTACCGTACAGGCGAGCGAGCTCCATTCGCACAGGCAGCGCGACGTCGGCCGGCGCGACCCCGGTGGGCGCGTGCTGCGACAGCAACTCCCAGGCGGATTCACCATGAGCCTGCGCGCGATCGGAAAGGCCCAGCCGATCCGCCGCGTCCATGGCGCCGATGGTGACCGACAAGCACTGCAAGGGCGACTCAGCCACCGCAATGGCCGCTTCAAACTTCGGCAGGGCGACCTTCGCGCCTTCGAAGTGCAGCACCACGTTCGCCTCGGCCAGTTGCAACAGAAACTCGGGACTCGCAAACGACGGATGGTCTCTGAGAAACTGCCTGAATTCGCTGGCGCTCGTGGCGAGCGACAACCACTCGTTGACACGGTCGGCGGTGGCCGCACGCTGAATATCAGCCAGTCGCGCTTCGAGTCGCATCGTGTGCGCCGTGAACAACAGGACCGGCGCCAGCGGATTGGTGAACGTTGCGCCGGACTCCTGTTGCAACGACAACAACTCGTCGACCAGCACTTTCCCGAACACTGAATCGCCATTCGTACTGGCCTCAGTCACCCAACGCTCAAAGGTGTTCGCCACAGACTCTGAGTCGTCTTGCAACAGGTGATAGATCGCTTCGCGCAGCGCCGTTGCCCGCGCTCCCTCCGTAGCGGCGGCGCGGGCCTGCCCCTCGAAAAACCTGACCGCATCGGCGTGCAATGACTGATACGTTCTGTGTTGATCCTTGCGCAGCACACGACGCATCGGGCCCACCACTTCCGAATGAAACGCCATGGCGGAAGCGTCCTCAGCCGAACGCGAAACGAAGGAGGAGCCGCTCACATACAGACTCAGCTCCTGCCAGAGCGCATCGGCATTGAGTTCTTCGTCCGCGGTGATGAGGTTGGTGCGAAAACGCTGCCGCGCGACATTCCCGGGAATCGAGTCGCTCGCCGGGTCGTCGTGCGGAGCGCGCCCTTGCATCGCTTCCCGCAGGCGCGGCAGCAGCACATCGCGAAAGAACTCGCGCGTGAGGCGCCGCGGGATCACCCCGTATCGAATCACCCAGTGCAGTCGACCATCGTGCAATCGATCCAGCACGCGCTCCACGAGATACGCGAGATCGGCCTCGGGCGATTCTTCGATCTCCTTGACGGTAATGCTGTTGCGGGAGAGAACGATATCTGCCCAGAGCGCGAGGACCAACGGCAGTCCTTCGCTGCGGCCAACAATCGCCGCGACGCGCGCATCGCGTGCGCCGTCGCCCGGTACCGCCAATCCTCGTACGTCCACCAAATAGGTTGCCGACTCGGCGTTCGAGAAGGGCCGCAATCGAATCGGGCACAGCTGTCCC
The DNA here is from genome assembly GCA_038224035.1 of Gemmatimonadales bacterium. Lineage (GTDB taxonomy): Bacteria > Gemmatimonadota > Gemmatimonadetes > Gemmatimonadales > Gemmatimonadaceae > JAABRT01. The sequence continues at coordinate 15,541 of JBBRFQ010000065.1, read as the reverse complement.
TGATGTCGCGACGCAAAATCGGTGGTGGCATCGGGACCTGCGGGCGAGAATCGACCAGCGAACACCACTTTGAGCGGCGGGTGTGCCGCGTGCACGGCCTGCAGCAGCACCATGACCGAGTCGAGCACATTCTGCCCTTGGCTGCTGAACAACTCACGGCGAAGATACGCTTCCTCCACGGTATCAAACACCAGAAGCACCGGTCCAGTGGCACGCTCGGCAAGCGCGCGGCCGAATCGTTCGGCCGCTTCGGCGCCGAAGCTGAGCGAGCGCTCGTATGAGAGCGCGCGTCCGGCACCCTGCGAAACACCCTGACTCTGGGACGCAATCCGGTACTGCTCCTCGATCTGTCCGGCTAGACGTTGCAGTTCCGACGTGCCGCTCCGCTCGCCGACGGACGGGAGCTGGATATCCAGCTGCTCAACGAGCCGCGGAAGAATCATCCACGGGTATTCCGCGAGCAGCGTGGGCAGCGGAAAGTCGAAATCGATGCGCGCGCACGGTATGCGGACCGGTTCCGGCACGCACTGCCGGGCGATGAGCCAGCGTACAAACATGCTCTTCCCCATCCCGCCCTTGGCTTCGAGCACGCCGATCCATTCCTTCGACGACGACTGGACCCAGTCGAAAGCCTCGCGCATGAACTCGCGCTCCAGCGCGTGGGCGGACTGGGCGTACGCATCCGACCACAGAATGCGCGACTCGAAGTAACGCCGCAAATATTCACGCGTGTGGACGAGTTCCTCTGTGAGCAAGGCATCTCGTTCATCAAGCAGGCAGATCAGCTCATAGCATCGCACCCGATTGAACCGCGCGTCGCAGAGTGCGTACGCGGCGCGTATCGCGTCGTCCGCCGAATGCGGATCGGCCGCGATCAACTGATACAGTCGCTCCAGCTCCCACTCCGGTCCACGTGCCGCGCACGCGGCGGCAATCTCACGGCTCGCGCGCACCAGAAACGCGGCCCGTGCCGGGCGCGCAGTGCTCCCGCGCGTTCCGCCACGGCGCGGGCCACTGCGTTCCAGCGCTCGCGTCCACTCTGACAGTCGCTCCGCACGCGGCGCCGACCGCACGCGGTAGAGGGCGTCACTGCCCGGGACTGATTCCACGTCAGGGTGTGCCAGGAGCGACTCGGCCGACGGGACATCGCGAGCATTGCCGGCCTGGTCCGCATGTCGACGCCACTCAATGCTCAGGGGCAAGAGTACCTGATCCACGAGCGCCTCATCGAAGACCCGAGGCAGCGCGCTTAGTTCGAGCAGCAAGTTTACGGGCTCGGAACGCGCCAACCACGTGCTCTCCAGCCCCTGGTCGCGCAGCATGCTCATGAACAGGTCGTGTGCGCTCGATGGCCCGGCACTCATCTACCAACGCCCTCCAAGGTCATCAGTTCGGCCAAAAGCGAGAGCAATCGCGGCTCGAAGTCGGTCTTGAGAGTCGCTTCCAGATGCGCAATGGATGCTCGCGCGGCAGCCCGATCCAACTTTTTCGCTTGCAGATATTCGTTGGCCAACCAGCGCCATTGGCGCCTGGGAAACGGTTTGAGCGTTCTACCGCAGTCACCCGCGAGCAAGTCCACCAACCCGAGCTGAATGGCCTGGTCGTCACGAACTGCCAGCACCAGATGCACGTCCGGAAGCTCATGACGCATGACCGCGTCCAGGAACAGCGGTCGTACATAGCGGGTGAACTCGTCCGGGAGCATCCCACCTTTTTCATCGACCAGGTGATCGATGACGATGAACAAGGGCTGCGCGCCGGCACTGGTCGTCAAGGCGCGATTGAACGACGCAAAAGCGCGCGTCAGCGTCTCGGGATGCGCGCGGTTCGGGTCGTAGGCGACACCGGCATCCGTGCCCGATTCCGGCGTGCGTTGCAGTTCGCTCGGCACGGGCTTGCCGTCCAGCAACGCGTTGAGTTCCTCGTTGAAATCCGCGAACGCCGCGGAGAGATCCGGGCGCAACAGATCGATCTTCGTCGGCGCGTTCGGGCCACGAATGGCGCGCAGCATGGCAATCGCGTCGTGCTTTGTGTTCGTCGCGAGATCCACGTAGACCACGCGGCTTCCGCGCAGCGCAAACTCTTCCAGACACGTCTTGAGGAAATCACTTTTGCCGATGGCTTTGCCACCAGAGAGCAAGAGCAGTTCCGCGTGCTTCGCGGCGGAGTGTCCACGAATCTGCCGTCGCTCGCGACGCCGCCCGACGAACGCACGCAGCTGACGCAGCACATCGCTCGTGGCCACCAATGGAGCCACTGCGTCATACATGCCGGCTTCAAGCTCGAGGAGCGACTCCGGCGCGCAACTCAGCGTCAAGGTGGGCAGCACCCAGTCGCGTCGTCCTTTCACGGAAGGCAGTTGAAACGTTTCCAGTCGGGCACTGGCCATGGCGCGGTCAATCAGCGCGCCGGCGGCGAGTTGGCTGTAGAGGTGCGACGCGAAGTGCGAGGCGGCTTCCCCCTCAATGTCGCCCTGCATGCCGATCACGGCCGCCACACCGGCTTCCAGGAGTGCATCCGCGATGCGCCAGCCGCCCTCTTCGCCCGCGAAAGCCGTCGAGCGACACGCATTGATCACCGCGAGTCGCGGCGGCGCCATTTGCAGCCGTTGGTTAATCTCGGTGGACGTCCAGCTCCACCCTTCGCCCTTGTCGTCAGCCCCTTTATTGCCCTCCCCCTTTTTGTCATCCCACATCTTGAGCGCCGCTTTCTCGCCGCGCGTCGCCGGGGTGCCATGACCGACGAAATGCAGGATGTGCGGCTCGAACTCGGTTAAGACCTCCACCAACTTCGCCGCGCTCGGCCGTTCGAGAATCTCGACGTCAAACAGTGTGCGCTTGAGACAGGTCACCTCGTAAATCGCCTCAACCTCCTGTCTCCACTTCACCTTGTCATCGTCCTCGCGGCAACCAACGATCACCAGCAGTCGCACCGGACGCGCGATGGGTGTCAAGGGTCGTGAGGGTGCTTCGGACGCACGATACCACGGGCCCAGGGATTCGGTGTGGAAGAAACGATTCTTGTGATGCACCAACTCCCACGGCAATGCGCGAAGCGCCTGAGGATGCACTGCGAGTACGGTACGCCAGACGGCACCACCTAACCGCTCCGCCCACGCGCGCTCGCGCAAGACACGCCACTCAGCGGAGATTCCCGACTCGTCGAGCAGTCGGAAAAGCAGACCTCCAACGAATTCCGCGTCTTCCAGCGTTGGATCTGCCTGCGACAGGAACCACGTCACGGCATCGACGACGGTGTACGGTTCGCTGCGGCCATCGGGATGCGGCGGCGGAGCCGACAGCGCGAGGTCTCGCGTCAGGGTACCCGTCGCCAGTGGCGCGGCGTCCCCGTTGGGCTGTTCATCGTCGAACAACAGACGAACAGGATACGGCGCGGCACCTTCGGCGTCATCGATGTGCAGGAATACAGTCGGCACGAGCTCCCGGTTGGCTGCGAGAATGACGCGGCAATGGCTCCGGTGCGCGGCGGTCAGCGCACTGATGGCCATCGTACTCACTGCATTCTTGGTTACGATCGGCGTGCTGTCCAGATGTGCGTCGCAATCGGCCATGCCGTGCTTGCTTCACATAGTTGTGCTCGCCGGGAACCGTTCGTCGATTCCAGGACTATCACTGACATACGCCGAACCCGAGGCTTTTGCATGTCGACACGAACTGTATTCACGATTCTTGGCGCCGTCGCCGTCGTCACCACGATCGCGCTCCTGCTCCGTCCGCCGGTGAGCAGTGCGGCAACATTGCCGGCGGAGAATACCTCGGCGATCACGCGCACCGCCGTCTTTGCCGGCGGGTGCTTTTGGTGCATGGAGCCGCCGTTTGAGAAGCTCGACGGCGTGTCGTCTGTGGTGTCGGGCTACATAGGCGGTAGTGTGCGAAATCCGACGTATGAGCAGGTGTCGGCCGGTCGCACCGGGCACACGGAAGCGGTGGAGATCACATATGATCCGGCCAAAGTGACCTATGCGCAGCTGCTCGATATTTTCTGGCACAATATCGATCCGCTCACGGCGAACGCGCAGTTCTGCGATCGCGGACCGCAGTATCGCTCGGAGATCTTTCCCGCAAACGCAGCCGAACGTGCGGCAGCCGAGGCATCAAAGGCGACGATTGCAGCGACACTGAAGCGGCCGATAGTGACAGAAATCACCGATGCCACGACATTCTTTGCGGCCGAAGAATACCACCAGGATTACTACAAGAAAAATCCGATTCGCTACAAGTTCTACCGCACGAGCTGTGGCCGGGATGCACGACTCAAGGAACTGTGGGGAGATGCCGCCGGCATCGGCACCACCGGCCTGCTCAAGGCGAATTGACGATGGCTCGCATTATCATTCTGGTGATCATTGTGGCTGGGGCGATCGGCTCCTACGCGCTCACCGCGGGCAAGCAACGAGCGACCGCTGCCGAGGCGCGCGCGCCTGAGGCGCAGCGGATCGGAGCGCTGCGACCGGACGAAACCGCACTGCGCACGAAGCTCACACCCATGCAGTATCGCGTCACCCAGGAAGACGCCACGGAACCGTCATTCAACAACGAGTACCACGACCTCAAGGCGGATGGCATTTACGTGGATGCCGTCTCCGGCGAACCGCTGTTCAGCTCGCGCGACAAGTACGACAGCGGCACGGGGTGGCCGAGTTTCTCCAAGCCGCTCACGCCGGAGAATGTCTACACAAAAACCGATCGGTTCCTCGCCATCGAGCGTACGGAAGTCCGCTCCGTGGGTGCCGACTCGCATCTCGGCCACGTGTTTCCTGACGGCCCTCAGCCCACGGGTCTCCGGTATTGCATGAACTCGGCGGCGATGCGCTTCGTCCCCGCAGACTCGCTGGAAGCGGCAGGGTACGGAGCTTTCACCGAGCTCTTCCGCAACTAGTGTGGCAATGCCGAGACGGCCGAATCGCGACCGTCACGGCTGGTTCTGGTATAGATTTCAACGATGAGCAGGCGAGTCCGGACGGGCGCGCCACCCTCCGTTCTCTGTCCCGGACCTTTTTCTGTCGTTTTCAAGTCTGCATTTGCATCCCAGCCTCCAGAAGGGGCTGAAAGAGCTCGGTTTCCCGCGGCCCACGCCGATTCAGGAGCGTGCGATTCCCGCCGCCCTCGAGGGGCGCGATGTGCTCGCGTGTGCCATGACCGGCAGCGGCAAGACCGCCGCGTTTTTGCTCCCTATTCTCCACCAGCTCCTCGAAAAGCCCCGCGGAACCACGCGCGCGCTCGTCGTTACCCCCACGCGTGAACTGGCCGCGCAGATTCTCGAGAGCCTCGAGAGCATGGCGGTTCACACGCCCATCACCGCAGCCGCGGTGTTCGGCGGCGTGGGCATGGGACCGCAGGAACGTGCCTTTCGCAGCGGCGTGGATGTCATGATCGCCACGCCGGGACGTTTGCTGGACCATCTCAAGTCGTCATACGCGTCGCTGTCAGGTGTCGAGTTCCTCGTCTTCGACGAAGCCGATCGTATGCTCGACATGGGCTTCATGCCGGACATCCGGCGGCTGCTCAAGTACATCCCCACCAAGCGGCAGACGCTGTTCTTCAGCGCCACGATGCCGGCGCCCATTGGCAAACTGGCCAACGAGCTGCTGCACAATCCCGTCACCATCGATCTCGAGCGTCGTTCGGCGCCCGCCGTGGGCATCACGCAGGCGATCTATCCGGTGGCGCAGGATCTCAAGACGCAGCTTTTCATGGCGCTGCTTGAGCGCGGTGACATGAAACAAGCGCTGGTGTTCACACGCACCAAACACCGCGCCAACCGCCTTGCCGAGCAGCTCGTCAAGCGCGGGATCGGCGCTGAGCGTATTCACGGCAATCGCTCGCAGTCCGCGCGCACGGCGGCACTCGCGGGCTTCAAGAACGGAACGATTCGTGTGCTGGTGGCGACAGACATTGCGGCGCGTGGCATCGACATCGAAGCGCTGGGTCACGTCGTCAACTTCGACGTGCCCACCGCGCCGGAAGACTACATCCATCGCGTCGGACGTACGGCACGCGCCGAACTCACGGGCGAAGCCTACACGCTCGTCGCGCCTGATGAAGAGCAGGAGCTGCGCGACATCGAGAAGGCAATCAACCGTCGCCTGCCGCGTGTTGTGCTTCCGGATTTCGACTACACCTCGCGCTCGGGTGAGCAGCTTGAAGTCCCGCTCAAGGACCGCATCGCCGAGATCCGCAAGCGCAAAGCGGAGGAACGTGCACGGGCCGCTGAGAAGGCGGCGCGCAAGGCGGGAGGTCGCGCCGGTGAGAGTGCGGGCGGTCGTGCTCCGCAATCGGGCGGTCGTTCCGGTGGTGCGTCGTCGAGTGCGCGCCCGGGGAGTGCTTCGGGCTCAGCCCGCAGCGGGGCGGCGTCGGCACCGCGCGGCGGTGCGCCGAGATCGTCTGCGCCGCAGGGCGCCACGAATACTGCGGGTGCCTCGCGCAGCGGTGACACGAACGGCTCGCCGTATCGCTCGTCAGAGGCGGCATCTGGAAGCGCGCCGCGGGCGAGCACAGCGCGTGATGGCGCGCCGCGGGATGGCGCATCCGCGGGCAGCGGAGCACGCTCGGGGGCCGGACGCTCCCGCGGCGGCCGCGGCGGACGCAGTCGTTAAGAGGAGCTGAATGCCGCGCGTTCTCCCTCGAGCTTCGCTGCCTAACGCCGAAAAAGGCGGTGGTGGACGTGGGCGCCGTGACGGCGGTGAAGCCACGACGCCGCGCGACTCCCAGCGCGCCTGGGCCGAAGCGCGAGCGCTGATCTGGTCGCATCGTCGCTCGGTGGGCATTGGCCTCGTCTTGATGCTGATCAGCCGGGCGGCGGGCTTCGTGCTGCCGTTCAGCTCCAAGTTCGTTATTGACGAAGTACTCACCAAGCAGAACTACGACTTGCTTGTGCCGCTCGCGCTCGCGGGTGGCGCGGCCACACTGATTCAGGCCATCACATCGTTCTCGCTGTCGCAGGTCGTGAGTGTGGCCGCGCAGCGCGCGATCGCCAACATGCGCGAAGAAGTGCAGGCGCATTTGGTACGCTTGCCCGTGCGATTCTTTGACAGCACGAAGTCCGGCATTCTCATCTCGCGCGTGATGAACGATCCGGATGGTATTCGCAATCTGGTGGGTACCGGGCTAATTCAACTCACCGGCGGCTTGTTGACCGCCGTGGTTGCCATGGGCGTGTTGTTATGGCTCAACTGGAAGCTCACGCTCGGTACCATCACCCTCCTGGCGGTGTTCGCCGCGGGCATGTCCACGGCCTTCAAGCGTTTGCGCCCGATCTTTCGCGAGCGCGGGCGCATTACCGCCGATGTGACAGGACGCCTCGCGGAGACCATCGGTGGCATCCGGCTCGTGAAAGTGTACACGGCTGAAAAGCGAGAGCAGGACGTTTTCAGTGTCGGTGTGATGAGTCTTTTCCAGAACATCGCGAAAACGATCACCGGCACGTCGGCCACCACCGCGCTGTCCACTGCGGTGGTGGGGCTCATCGGCGTGCTGGTGATGGTGTTCGGCGGGCGTGCGGTGATCGCGGGCAGCATGACGTTGGGCGACTTGATCATGTACGTCATCTTTATCGGCCTCGCCGCCGCACCACTCGTGCAGATCGCCAACATCGGCACGCAGCTGACCGAAGCGTTCGCGGGCCTCGACCGTATTCGTGAGCTACGCGACATGGCCACGGAAGATCAGGAAGATGAATCGCGTCTGGCGATGCCGCCACTTCGCGGCGACGTGGCGTTCGAGCACGTGTGGTTCGAGTATGAAGCGGATACGCCGGTGTTGCGCGATGTGAGCTTCACCGCGCCGGCTGGCACGACCACGGCCCTCGTGGGCTCGAGTGGGTCGGGCAAAAGCACGCTCATTTCGCTGGTCATGGCCTTCGCCAGACCGCAGCAAGGACGCATCGTCGTGGACGGACACGACCTGTCCACGCTCAAGCTGCACGAATACCGCCGGCAACTCGGTGTGGTGTTGCAGGACAACTTCCTGTTTGACGGCACCGTGCGCGAGAACATTGCGTTCACCCGGCCTGGTGCGACCGACGAGGAAGTCTTCGAGGTCGCGCGCATCGCCAACGTGGACGAGTTCGTCTCACGGTTCGCTGACGGCTACAACACCATTGTAGGCGAGCGCGGCGTCAAGCTCTCGGGCGGGCAGCGCCAGCGTGTGGCAATTGCGCGCGCGATTCTGGCCGATCCGCGCATTCTCATTCTCGATGAAGCCACCTCGTCGCTCGACAGTGAAAGTGAGTCGCTGATTCAGGAAGGACTGCAGCGCTTGCGCTCCGGACGCACTACGTTCGTCATCGCGCATCGCCTCTCCACGATTACCAGCGCCGATCAGATTCTGGTGCTGGAGCACGGGCAGATCGTAGAGCGCGGCACCCATGACGAACTGCTCCGGTTGGACGGACGCTATCGCGATCTGTACGATCGCCAGCATCGTTTTGAGCGTGATCGTTTCGTCAATCCGGGAGAAGATCCGGTGCCGTCCACCGAGTCCGATATGCGCGCCGAAGCGTCGCGGATGGCCGCGCGCAGCGCGGGTCGCTCGCTCTGATGATCGCGCGGGCTGCGTCCCTGTGTGCGCTGACCGCGTTGGCGTGTTGTATCTCGCCACTTCTGGCGCGCGCGCTGTGTGCACAGACGTCGACACCGGCAGCCCTCGACGAAGCGGTGGTGATACGCATCGATTCCGCCGCCATGGCGGATGCGTCGCATCGGGCGGCCAGTCGTGCCGTGCCGAGGCGCCGCTGGATTCCGCGTCATCTGAGTATCGGCGTCGGAGGCGTAGCCACCTCCGCGCCCGGACGTGGCACGACTGACGCCCCACCTATCGGTGGGGCATTCGATGTGGCCGCGATTGGATACGTGACCGCGACGCTGGCGTGGCGCGCCGAAGGCTTCCTGCATCTGCATGATCGCAGTGTCACGTCCGAAGCCGGAATACTCGCCTCCCCCGTTGACGCCTGCCCGGTGGGTGCCTGCCCGCCCCAGCCACGTGAAACCGCACGGCGATCCACGGGCCTTGGGCTCGGCATCGAATATCATCCGATGCGCGGCCGGATTGGCGTGTATACCGTGGCGATGCTCGGGGCGGCCGGCACCGACTCCTTCGGCAGCGCCGGACGCTCTCTCGGCTTTGCCCCCTCCGCCGGTGTCGGCGTGCTTGCCCCGCTGTCGACCGGTCTTGATGGCTTTGCCATCGAAGCGCGCTGGCGTCGTGTACCCACCCCTATTGGTGCTGTCAACGCGGGCGGGTTGTCCTTCGTGCTGCGCTTCTGACGTGTTCTTTCCGGATCCGTCGGTTTCGGCCGTCGCGCAGGTCATTCAGTTGGCCGTTGCACCAGTCTTCCTCCTCACCGGCGTCGCCGCGACACTTGGAGTGCTGGCGAACCGACTGGCGCGTATCATAGATAGGGCGCGCGTGCTCGAAGCGCGCCGAGATGCCGGCAGTGGCGAGCTCGGTACGGTGCGCGAGGATCTCACGCACCTGTCGGAGCGTGCGCGTCTGGTGTACGCCGCCATCGCGTTGCTGGTGTCGAGTGCACTCCTCGTGGGATTCGTGATCATCTCACTTTTTGTCGGCGTCTTCCTTGCGGTCCAGCTGGGCGGCGTGATTGCCGCACTGTTCATCGGGGCAATGCTCACATTTATCGGCGCGCTCATGGTGTTTCTGCGCGAGGTCTACGTCGCCACACAAGGGTTGCGTATCGGCTGAGCCGGTCCCGTAGCAATCGGACTCTCTTGCCATGCCATGATGAAGCTGTTGATTCCCCTGTGGAGTTTGTGCGCTCGCTGTGGCCGATTCCCCTCCCGTCTCACAGGCCCTCTCATGTCTGCTCTGTTCCGCCCCCGCACCGCCGGTTTGTGGTTTACCGGGCTGGTCGCCCTCGCCGCTGCTCCGCTCGCGAGTACGCTCACCGCGCAGACCCGGCTGCTGCGCCAACCCACGATCAGCGCGTCGCACATCGCGTTCGCCTACGCGAACAACATCTGGGTGACGGGACGTGACGGCGGCGACGCGCGTCGTCTTACCAGCTTTCAGGGCACCACCTCGCTGCCGAAGTTGTCACCCGATGGCACGCAGGTAGCCTTCAGCGGACAGTACGGCGGCAACACGGACGTATACCTCGTGCCGGTGATCGGCGGCGAACCGCGCCGCCTCACCTGGCACCCCGGCGCGGATCTGGTGCAGGGTTGGAGCCCTGACGGACAGCGGGTGGTGTTCTCGTCGGGTCGGGAGGGTGGGCCGGGAGGTAACGTCCCCAAGTTCTGGAGTGTGGCCGTCAGCGGCGACGTCGCCACGGCGCTCCCGATGCCACGCGCGTGGCAGGGCAAGTATTCTCCCGACGGACAGCGCTTCGCGTATCGCATGGCCAACTCGTGGGACGACGAGTGGCGCAACTATCGCGGCGGTCAGAACCGCCCGATCTGGATCATGAATCTTGGCACGTACGATATCGAAACGCCGCCGTGGACGGATTCCAAGGATATCGATCCGGTGTGGGTGGGCGACGTGGTCTATTTCATCTCCGATCGTGACTGGTGTGCAAACGTGTGGTCGTACCATACGCGCACCAGGCAGCTCACACAGGTCACACGCTTCAAGGATCTCGACGTCAAGTCGATGGATGCGGGCGGTGGCATGGTGGTGTTCGAGCAGGCCGGCTACCTGCACGTACTCGATCCGGCCACGCAGCAGCACCGCCGCCTCGACATCACGGTACGCGGTGACTTTCCGTGGCTGGTGCCGCAGTGGAAAGAGGTCACGAATCGCATGACCAATCTCGCGCTCTCACCCACGGGCAAACGCGCCGCGGTGGAAGCGCGCGGCGAGATCTTTACGATTCCCGCCGAGAAGGGAGACTGGCGAAACATCACCCGCACCGCCGGCGTCGCTGAACGCACGCCGGCCTGGTCGCCCGATGGCAAGACGGTCTCGTACTTCAGCGACGCGAGCGGCGAATACCAGCTGGTGCTGGCCTCAGCCGACGGCATCGGCGCGCCGCGTGTGATATCCCTGCCCGATCCGAGTTTTTATTACACACCGGAATGGTCTCCCGACAGCCGCAAGTTGTTGTTCACCGACACGCACCTGAATCTCTGGGTGGTGGATGTAGCCAGCGGCGTTCCCACCAAAGTCGACACCGACGCGTACATGGTGCCGGAGCGTTCGCTCAATCCGGTGTGGAGCCCCGATTCCAAATGGATCGCGTACGCGAAGCGCCTGCCCACACAGCTGCACGCGATCTATGTGTACGATCTCGCGAACGCACGCGTGCGACAGGTTACCGACGGGTTGAGTGATGCGACGTGGCCGGCGTGGGACGCGAACGGCAAGTATCTGTACTTCCTGGCGTCAACGAACTTTGCCTTGCGCACGGGCTGGCTCGACATGACGTCGTACGATCGACCTGTGACACGCGCGGTGTATCTGGCGGTGCTCTCACGGTCTGAGCCGTCGCCCCTGCCGCCGGAAAGCGACGAGGACTCTGGGATCGTGCGCGCAGCATCGAGTGACTCTGGCGCCGCACGACCGGCGACAGCCAGCGCGACGCCGACGGCGGCGCGCACGCCGAATGTCACCATCGATTTTGACGGACTGCACGATCGCATCATCTCGCTCGATGTCGTACCGCGCGACTATTCCGAGTTGCGCGCCGGTCTCACGGGCACGCTGTTCTTTATCGAGAACGCGCCGGCCACCGGAGCCGCAGAAGCGGGCGGTACGCGCATTGGCACGCCGCTGCATCGCTACGTGCTCAAGGACCGCAAGGCTGCGGCGTACACGCAGGGTGTGCAGCAGTACGTGATTTCCGGCGACCGCAAGAAACTTCTGTGGCGCGCCGGCAACGCGCTCACGCTCGCTGACACCGACAAGCCTGCACCAACGGGTGCCACGGGCCGCATCACCGCGACGCTGCGCATGCAGGTGGATCCGCGCGCCGAGTTCAAGCAGATGTTCGCCGAAGGCTGGCGCAATCAGCGTGAGTTTTTGTACGTGCCCAACATGCACGGCGCGGACTACGTGCAAACCAAAGCGATGTACGAGCCGATGCTCGAACACGTCGCGCATCGCGCTGACTTCACGTATCTCCTCGACATGCTCGGTGCCGAGATTGCGGTGGGACACTCATACGTCTCCGGCGGCGATTTCCCGGACGTGCCGCAGTCCAACGTCGGCCTGCTCGGCGCCGACTGGACCGTGATGGAAGGGCGCTACCGCCTTCGCAAGATTTACACGGGTGAAGCGTGGAATCCGGAGCTGCGGGCACCGCTCGCGGGCCCGGGTCTCGATGTGCGCGTGAACGACTACCTGCTGGCCGTGGATGGCGTGGAAATCACCAGCGCCGACAATCTCTATCGCGCGTTCGAGGGCACGGCCAATCGACAAGTCGTGCTCACATTGAACGCGACGCCCTCGCTCACCGGCGCACGCCGCGTCACGGTGGTACCGCTGGCGAACGAGAACGCCCTGCGCGGTCGCGCGTGGATCGAGAACAACCGTCGCGTCGTCGACTCCATGTCGGGCGGAAAACTCGCGTACGTGTACGTGCCCAACACCGGTCAGTCCGGCTACACCTCGTTCAACCGGTACTACTTCGCGCAGCAGGACCGCGAAGGCGTGATTGTTGACGAGCGGTGGAACGGCGGTGGCTCGGCCGCAGATTACATGATCGAAGTCATGCAGCGCGACTTCGACGGCTACTTCAACAATCCCGTGCACGAACGCACCCCGTTCACCAGCCCCACGGCCGGCATCTGGGGCCCGAAGGTGATGATCATCAACGAGATGGCCGGCTCGGGCGGCGACTTGCTCCCGTACATGTTCAAGCGTCGGAAGATCGGACCGATTGTGGGCAAGCGCACGTGGGGCGGACTCGTCGGTACGTGGGACACGCCGCAGTTGATTGACGGTGGTTCGATGATTGCACCGCGCGGTGGGTTCTTTGACCGCGATGGCAAGTGGGCCGTGGAGAATGAAGGCGTCGCACCTGACATCGACGTCGAGTACACACCCAAGGATGTGATTGCCGGACGCGATCCGCAGTTGCATCGGGCGGTGCAGGAAGCGATGCGGATGCTTCGCGAAAAGCCGGTAGTCCGCCAGCCTGAACCCGCGCCGCCCATCCGCTCGCGGCGTCCACCGCCGTGAGCTGCGCGTGCGGCTCGTGGCGGTTGACGCGCGAGCCCACACCCCGCCGCCGTGCGCGCGATGCGTGATCGTCTCGCGCATGCGCTGGCGTGGATCGCCCCCGCCGTCGGTACGCCTATTCAAGCGTGGCGGCGGCGGATCCTTGCGGCCGTGCTGCTTGGCCTCGCGGTGTTTGGGCTGCTGGGCTACGTGCCGTCAGTCTGGCTGGCGTATCTGCAGGGAGAGTACACCGTCATCATCGTGGATACGGTGGTATACGGCCTCATGGTCGCCGTGCTGTTTGCGCGAGCGCTCCCGTACGCCGTCCGCGCGTCTGTCGTCGTCGCGGTTCCGGGGATACTGGGCGTGTATTTCCTTGCCGGGTTCGGGTTCGGGTTCGAGGCGGCGGGCTTCCTGTGGGTGATGGCCTTTCCGATTCTTGCAACCGTACTGCTGGGCCTGCGCTCTGGTGTTTTCTGCCTGGTTGTCACGGCACTCTTGCTTGTCGCGATCGGGCTGCTCATTCCGCAAGGCCTGTTCGCGTGGGCCGATGCCATGCCCAATGCATTGGTGATGTGGTCGGTGAGCAGTATCAGCCTCCTGATGCTGGCCACCCTCACGTCACTTTCGATCGGCGTGCTATTTTCCGGCCTCGGCAACGAAGCATCGGCGCGCGCGCTTGCAGAGTTGGAGTCGGCCCGCCTCGCTGACGCGGTCAATCAGAGCGACGGGTATGTGCTGCTCGTCAATACGGCCGGCGATGTGGTGTACGCGAACACTCGAGCCCGTGCACTCTCCGACGACGTGTTCAGACTCGACGCGCTGTCCGCCTGGACCACGGTGCTGCAAGGCAACGCCTGGGCGGGCAGTACCGAGTTCCGTCCTCCGCTCGGCGAACCGATCGCCCTCTCCGGCACCATGTCGCCCGTGCGCGACGACGCGGGCTCGATCACCCATGTGCTGGCGACGTTGCGCGACGTGAGTCGGGAACGCGCGCTGGAGACGCGACTGCAACAGGGTCAGAAGCTCGAGGCGATCGGGACGCTGGCCGGCGGGATCGCGCATGATTTCAACAATCTGCTGCAGCCGATTGTGTCGAACACCGAGTCGGTGCAAGCGCTGCTCGATAACCTACACCAAGCACAACCGCTACTCACCGACATCAGGCAATCCGCCGAGCGGGCGCGCGCACTGGTACGGCGCATTCTGACGTTCTCGCGTGCGATGGAGCACGAGCGTGGCGTGGTTGATCTGGGCACGCTGCTCCTCGAGACCGAGCGGTTGCTGCGCACGACGCTGCCACCGAACGTCAGCATTACGGTGAGCAGCGCGCCCGACGTCTGTGTGTTGGCGGAGGCGGGGGAGCTGCAACAGGTGTTGCTCAATCTCGCGACCAATGCGGCCCAGGCGATGCCGGAGGGCGGTACGCTGCAACTCGTCGCCAGCGTCGTCGCCACCATGAGCGATGCTGACGTTGGCAGTGCGTTGGGCGAGCGTGACTTGGTCGCGTGTCTGTCCGTGACCGACAACGGCGTGGGTATGGATGCCATGACACTCTCGCGTGCGTTTGACCCGTTCTTCACGACCAAGGGGCCGGGGCGTGGTACAGGGCTGGGTCTGGCGATGGTTCATGGCACAGTCACGGCGCTCGGCGGAATCATTGTCCCGCGCAGCATGCCGGATCAGGGCACGAGCATGCGCGTCTATCTGCCGATGACCGAGCGCGAACGTGGCGAGGCAGCAAGCAGGCCGCAGGCAGCAATCGCCGAGCGACGCCACAGCGTGTTCGTCATCGACGATGATCAGGCGGTGCTCACGTCGACGCTGCGATTGTTGACGCGATTGGGCTACGATGCGGTCGGATGCAGCGACCCTGTGGACGCACTGGCGCGAGTTCGTGAACCGGAGTTTGCGTTCGATTGTGTGCTCACCGACTACTCGATGCCCGGCATCTCCGGCCTCGAGGTGGCTCGGGCTGTACGGGCGCTGCATCCTGCGCAACCTGTTATTCTGACGACCGGTTTTCTTGAACACGACGAACTGTCCCGAGCGGAGGAGAGCGGTGTTGCACACATTCTGGCCAAGCCATTCTCATCAGCCGAGCTGCAGCGCATGCTCGCGCTGGCGATTCCGGTGACGGCCGCCAAATGAACTTCACGCGCAAATCGGCCGTGTTGATTGCCGTGGGCGTGAGCGCCATTACCACGATCCTGGCGCTCTCGACCGCTGACGCCCCGTCCCCGCTCGTGTATGTCACCAAGCCGCTGGCGACCCTGCTGCTCGTGCTGCTCGCGTTGACCACGCACAATCCGATTGCCACTTCGTATCGTTGGCTGATCGTGGGCGGCCTGCTCGCGTCGGTGGTTGGTGATATCCTGCTCATGCTGCCGAGCGACCGGTTCATT
>JBBRFQ010000064.1:0-17621 GCA_038224035.1 Gemmatimonadales bacterium | reverse complement strand
CCCTCTTGACCGTCGTCGTCCGTCGGACGAGCCCAGAACCGCGACCCCTACGGGAGTACGCCTCGCGCCGATGTCGAACGCCGCAAAGCACAGGAAAAGAGCGGCCGAGTTCGAGTTGCAGAAGCAGTTCGACAAGGCCATTGCGAGCTACGTGCGCGCCATCGAGGTCGGTGACGCCGAGGGCTCCGAGGTTGACGTCGCGCTCCTGAACAAGGTGGGCGATCTCACGCTCCGGCTCGGCCGCGTGGCCGAGGCTGTCGAGTCGTATGAGCGTGCGGTTGAGCACTACGCCGCCGTGGGACTCTTCAACAACGCCATCGCGCTCTGCAACAAGATTCTGCGTCACGCGCCCGGTCGGGTGGGTGTGTATCTCACGCTTGGCCGAGTCTGTGCGAAGAAGGGCATGCGAGGCGATGCCACGCGGAATTTCCTCGAGTATGCGTCGCGCATGCAGCAGGAAGGCCGCACCGACGAAGGCATGCGTGCGCTGGCTGAGGTCGCGGCGGTGATGCCGGAGCTCGACGATGTGCGGCGGTTGGTCGAAGAGCACGCGACGCGCGCGGGCATCGCACTGCCGGCGGCCGTCGACGCAACGGTCAGCGTGGGCGCTGCTACCTCCAGCAAGTCGTCCGACTCGCTCGTGTTTCTCGATATCGACTACGACTCGCCCGTTGACCTGACGCCGGCGTACGGCGCGTCTACGATCGGTGTGATGCCCACGCAGCCAGCGGCTCGCGACGATCGAGCGCGCAGCGAGCCGCTGCCGCGCAGCAACTCCATCGACGATCTGCTGATCTTCGATCCCACTACTGTCGGTGATGGCGACGACGACTTCGCCGGTGCGCTCGACGGGCTCGAGGTGACGCACGCCGAACCAGACGAGGTGGACGCGAGCGAGGCCCCGTCGCTGCTACCGGCCCTGGATGAGTCGGCTTTCGCAGAGCTCGTCGAGACGCCCACCGGCTTGACTGACGCCTTGGGATTCGAACCGACGAACGCCGTGGCCGACGCCGAGTCGCTCGAGGTGATCGAGGGTCTGGTGGCCGATGACGAGGCGCCGCTGTTGCCGGGGGAACTGGTCCTGCCCGAGGAGCAGATCGAGTCCCTGGCTGACATTGATGCCGGGATCGACACCGACATTGTCGCCGAGTTTAACGCCGAGTTTGACGCCGAGTTTGACGCCGAGTTTGACGCCGAAGCTCAGCCCGAAGCTCAGCCGGAAGCTCAGCCGGAAGCTCAGCCGGAAGCTCAGCCGGAAGCTCAGCCGGAAGCTCAGCCGGAAGCTCAGCCCGAAGCTCAGCCCGAAGCTCACGCCGTGCCGTACGTGGAAGTTGAGGTCGATTCGGACGACCTCAGCCACGCCACAACCTCTGTCGTCACGGATGAGGTGGAGGCGGCGGCGTCCCTCGTATCGTACGAGCCGGAGTCAGCAGCGGCGGCGTACGTGGCCGACGACGCCGTGGTCGACGACCCGTCGGAAACTGAGGTCGTATCCGTATCACCGTTGTTCGCATCCACGGCGCCTGACGAGGACTCACTGCCCGTCGTTGATTCGGCATCGACGTCGGACGACGCGGCTCAGGCAGAACCTGAACAAGCGCCTGATGCAGTTTCTGAACAGGCCGTTGAAGACGTTGTCTGGCTTGAGGTTGAAGCTGATGACCTCACGTCAGATCTTACGTATGACGGCGGATGCCTCGGAATCGAACCGGAGCTGCAAATCGATGCGGACGCGTCCTCGGTTCCCGGGCTCGAAGAGCAAGGCGACGAGTTGCCGTTCCTCACGTTTGATTCGTTCGGCGATGACGGTTCGGCCGTGCGCGTCGATTTTGATGCCATCGAAGCGCTTGGCACCGACACGGAAGAGGGCGATGATCCTGAGCTCGAGTTTCTCGACCTCGAGTCGATGCCGGACCTGATGGACGAAGACCTCAGCGTGCCGTCCATGCCGCTTGAGGTCTCGACCACCGCGCCATACCAGCGCCTCAATCCTCACGATTTCATTCTGCCTGGCGAGTTGCCGCCGATCGTCTACCCTGACGAACTGCTGGCGTCCGCGATCGCCGAGTGGGCCGTGCCTGCCGCCAATCGTCGCCACGCGGATTTAAATGCGTTTGAGCAGGACGCAGGCCTCGAGGTGCTCGACCCTGAACCAGTCGTCGAGAACGAGCCTGACTCGGTCGACGAAATGGTCGTCGATCCGGACACCGAGCGCAAACCGGTAGAGCCGTCCGTCGAGCTCGATCTCGGCGCGCCGAGCGCCGATGCTCATCTCGAGCTTGTCGACAAGACCGACGTCGCCCCGATCCTCGCGGCGTACGTTGAGGACGCGATGGACGCGGCGTTTCTTCCCGACGGCGCCGACGAGCTCGATGCCCTCAGCGATCTCGAGGCCATGCTCACGCCGCGTACGCCGGCGCTGTCGATGCATCTCGCGCTCGACCGCTGCGCCAGGCTGCGCGAAGAGGTTGAGGCGCACCCCGGTGATTGGGCGCGACGTCGTCGCTTGGCGGAAGCCTATCTTGAAGCGGGTGAGCTGGAGACGGGACTCGCCGAACTGGCCGCCACCGTGCTCGCGCTCGAGGTGGAAGGCGACCTCGCGGGAGCCTCGCGTCTCACCGACGAGTTGGTGCGAGTCGCCCCTGATGTGGTGGCTCACCATCTCAAGCGTGTCGAGCTCGCCGTGCGCCTCGGCGATCGCGATCGACTGCGCGACAGCTATCTCGATCTGGCCGACGCGATGGTCCGCATCGGTCAGGCGACACGTGCGGAGTCTGTGTACGTGCGCGTCCTGGAACTCGACCCTTGGGACGACCGCGCGCGCGCCGCGCTCGGTGCGGCGGCACCGCCACCACCCGCTCCCAAGCCGGCACCGCCGGGCGCTGATGACGGGTACGTCAATCTCGCCGACTGGCTGTCCGATGATTCAGGCGCGCGCGACACGCGCATGCGGGTGAAGGAGCCCACGGTCACCGGAGACGAGAACGCTGACTTCACGCGTCTGCTCCAGCACTTCCGTGAAGGTGTCGCACGCAGCCTCGGCGATGAGGACTACGAGAGTCACTACGATCTCGGCGTGGCCTACAAAGAGATGGGGCTGCTCGACGACGCGATCGCCGAGTTCCAGCGAGCGCTGCGCAGCCCGACGCACCGACTTCCGGCGTATGAGGCCCTCGGGCAGTGCTTCCTCGAACAAGGGAGCTTTCCGGTCGCCGTAACCGTTCTATCTCGAGCGCTGCATGAACCCGGGCTCGACGACGAACAACGGGTGGGAGTTTTATACCTGCTGGGGTATGCGTGTGAAGCCTTGCAGCGCAGAGACGAGGCACGGAGCTATTTTCAACGCGTGTACGCCACTGACATTTATTTCCGGGATGTAGCCGAGCGACTGGCCGCCCTTGATGGGAGCGCGGGATGACGGTATCCGCGCGTACCCCATCTGCGCTCGCCGCCGCGCTCCGCGACATCCAATCCCCCGTACGGGGGGAACTCGAGGCGGTGCCCGGAGAGATCCGACGCATCGTTACCGCCGACGTCCCCCTTGTGCAGGAGGTGGGCGAGCATCTGCTGCGCATGAAAGGGAAGCTGCTGCGCCCAACGCTCACGCTTCTATCTGCGGCGGTCGAAGATCGTGCGCAGCCGCGGGCCATCACGTGCGCCGCTGTCGTGGAGCTGTTGCATCTCGCGACACTCATTCACGACGACGCGGTGGATCACTCCGTGTTGCGTCGTGGCCTGCCCACGGTCAACGCGCTGTTCAGTCACCAGATCTCGGTGATCATGGGAGACTTTCTCTACTCACGCGTGATGCGCGAGTTGGTGAAGCTTGGCGACATCGAAATCATGCGTGCGGTCTCCAACGCATCAGACGCGATGACGCTGGGTGAAATGCGTCAGCTGGCCGCGTTCGATGCGCTGGCGTTCACCGAAGCCGACTATGAACGACTGATTCGCGCGAAAACGGCGGCGCTCTTTGTGGCCGCCTGTTCGGTTGGCGCACTCTGCGGCGCGACGACTCACCGGGATGCCTTGGCGCGCTACGGCGAGCGGCTCGGCATGGCCTTTCAGGTGGCCGACGATCTGCTTGACTACACCGAGACGGCCGAAATGACCGGCAAGCCGAGCGGACTCGATTTGCGCGAGCACAAGGTCACCTTGCCGCTGATCGCGGCGCTGCCCCGAATGTCGGCGGCTTCGCGCCGCCGGGTCGATGAACTGTTCGCGACGACACAGCCCGACGAAGCGGCCGTCGCTGATGTCATCAGCATCGTGCACGAGTCGGGCGGCTTGGAGTATGCGCGCAGTCGGGCCGACCAGTTCGCCTCGGAAGCCGAAGAGGCACTGGTCTCAGTTCCGAACAGTCCAGCCAAAAGCACGTTGCTCGACGCCATCGGCTACGCCGTGGATCGGCGCTGGTAATGGCTAAGGGACCTTCCAGGCACCGGCCGGTGTTCCATTTGCTGGTGCTCTGTTCCGGCTTTGTGGCGGGCGGCCTCATGGCGCAGCTGGCCAGACGGTTTTTCCCTTCCGGCGCCGTGAAAGAGTTCCTGACGACAGGGGTCCAGCCTTCGATCGGCCCTCTTCCCATCGATCTGATTATATTGAAGTTTGCACTTGGCCCCGTAGCGTTGGATGTCTCGTTGCTGAGCCTGGTTGGTGTTCTCATCGCGTACCTCATTGCACGCTCCCTGTTCTAGGAGTCACCATGGGCCTCGGCCAAATCGGATTCACAGAAATCCTCATTCTGCTCGTGGTGGTGCTGCTGCTCTTTGGGGCCAAGCGCATTCCTGAGATCGCGGGCTCATTCGGCAAGGGTATTACCGAGTTCAAGCGCAACCTCAACGATGCGCAGAAGGCGATCACCGAGCCACCTCCGCGCAACGATCGCACCGTCGGTACGCCGCCGGTGACGACGAACGCCGTCGCTGATGAAGAGCGTCCTGAGCCCAAGCGTCTGCTCAACTGATCTTCGCTCGTGCAGGCAAAAAGCGCCCCCGACATCTGAGTGGATGTCAGGGGCGCTTTTTCTGTTCAGGCGGTCGCAGTGGGAGAGACCGATCGTCGCGCGCATGATGGCGCGCGACGAATCGTGCAATCAGATCGGGACCTGCCGTCGCACGGTGGCCTGAATCTTCTTGCGGTCGTCGCGAATGTCGGCCGACTCGCGCAGTCCAACGAGGTACTGCTGCACGCGCTCTGTGCGCAGGGCTTGCAACGTTTGCATGCGAAACACCGGCGCAACCAACTCAAAGTCGGCGCTGTCCGCCTCCGCGAGTTCCTCGAGCTTTAGCACAAACACGCCTTCGTTCGTCTTGATGGGCGCACTGATCTGTCCAACATTCAGTCCGAACGCGGCCCCGACGGCCTCATTGAACTGACCCATACCCGGAACGAGCGAGCTGCGAGCAAATCGACCGGACTGCTCGACGGTCAACGATTGCGCGCGGGCGGCTTCATCCAATGACGAGGAACGCGCCGCGGCAACGAGCTGCTGCGCCTTGGGAACCAGCTGCTCGATCTTCTTCTCACGTTCGAGCACACGACGGATGTCGTCCTTCACATCGTTCAGCGGCGCGATGCCGCCTTCACGCAGTGAGTCGATGCGCGCGACGTAATACGCCTCGGGTGCGTCCTGCAGGTCGCTCGACTCGCCAACGGCCGAGCCACCGAATGCCCACGCGCTGAGCCCCGGGACATAGCGACCGGCGAACGTCAACGGTTCGTTCTCGGTCGCGACGACTGCTGAGATTGTGAGCCCCAGCTCGGCCGCCGCGCTATCGAACATCTGGGCTTCGAATGAACCGCCCGTAATGGCCGACAAGCGATCGGCTTTACGATCTGTAATCGAAGCGCTGGAATCGCGCTGCCGGATGCTCACGAGCACGTGGCGCAGGTCGAGCGTGTCGCCACGCTTGGCGTCGAGCTTGATGATGTGCCAGCCGAACGGCGACAGTACCGGGGGCGAGAGCTCACCCTCGCGCAGCGCGTACGCAGCGGATTCGAACTCCGGAACAAAGCGACCGCGCGTTCCCGGTCCGAGCTGTCCACCGACCGCCGCCGACGATGAATCGTCAGACTCGCGTTCGGCCACCGCCGCGAAGTCAGCGCCGCCGGTGATCTCGGCGCGCAGCGCCTCGATCTTGGCCTTGGCCGCGACCGAATCGACGCCGGTGATGGCGCGTTCAACCGACACCAGCGAAAGCACGGCGCGCGCCGGACGTTCAAACTGCTTGCGATTATCGTTGTAATACTTGGAGACGTTCGCATCCGTGATGGAAGCATCCGTTCCGGTAACAGCATCGGGGCGAAGCGAGACGAAGCTGACACGTGCCGAGTCGTTGCGGTCGCTGTAAAGCTGCCAGAGGCGCGCCTTTGAGATCCACACATCGGACGCGATCTGATCGAACAGCTTCTGCTTCGGAATCTCGGAGCGATAGAAGCCCTCGAGCCCAATCAGCAGCCCTTGCTGACGAGCGACTGGAGTCGCGAGAAAGCGTTGATACTTGGTGATGTCGAACTGCCCATCCGTCTGGAACTCGGGATTCTGCTCCACACCCGGGGGCGGGCTGACGCGCGCGGCATCCATGATCTCGTCGTCTGTGACGGAGATGCCCCTCCGCTCGTACTCCTGTCGGAGGAGGATTTCGTTGACCAGTTCATCGAAAGCCCGGTCTTCGAGCTGGCGACGCTCGTCGAGCGTCACTCCTCGGCCCAGTCGCTGGGCTTCCTGCTGTTCGAGATTCTGGACCGCTGTTTCCCACGTCAGGTACAGGATGTCCTCACCATTGACCTTGGCCACCACGGTGTTCGTCGTGACCGGCGCACGTCCCAGAAGGCCCGAGCTGTCGACCAGCAGGAAACCACCAACGAACGCGATGATGAGCACGATCCAAACGTATTTCGCAGCGCTCCGCATGGATTGCAGCACGGGGCGGGACTCCTTCGGACGGGGAGGTTGGTAACACGCCCGATGGGCACTACGCTCCGCTGAAGAGCGGAGCGTTATAACCCTTCGGGGACAAGCAGTGAAAAGTAGGGGACGCGAGAGTGTAAAGGCAAGTGACGTCAACACTTCAGCAACCGTCTACAATTGACTTCCCGCACAGCCGTCGTACGTTCAGCGAATGGACCGCGCCGGGACCACCACGCATTGGGGATTAGCCGGATGAGCACCGCCGCCCGGATTGACGAGCTTCGTAGCAAGTTTGACGAAAACCCGCGACGCTATTTTGCGCCGCTCGCCAACGAGTACCGCAAAGCCGGTGAACTCGAGCAGGCGATCGCCTTGTGTCGAGAGCATCTGCCCAGGCAGCCCGGGCATATGAGCGGTCACATCGTGTTTGGTCAGGCACTCTTCGAGAGCGGGGAGCTGCTGGAAGCGCAGGAGATCTTCGAAGCGGCCCTCAATCTGGATCCTGAAAATCTCATCGCGCTGCGGCACCTCGGCGACATCGCCCGGGCCCGTGGTGATGCGTCGTTGGCGCGTCGCTGGTACGAGCGTGTGCTCGATGCCGATCCGCGGAACGACGACATCGCGGCGCTGCTCTCGTCGCTCTCGCAACGCCTCACGCCGCGTTCGGTGACGCCGCTCTCCGCAACGGCAGTCGATCCATACACCGGCGCGCCCGCTTACGCCGCACAGCTCGACGCGTCGGCGGACACCGCTGATCCTTTCTCCGCGCCTGACGCGCCGGCCTGGCACACGCCACCGTTCCTCACGCCGCTGGCGTCGGACGTCATCGCACCGCCCGCCGCGCCGATGGCGGCCGAGCCCTTCATCGAGGCGCAGCTGCTCGATCTCGACGATGCGTTCGGCGAGTCGCCGCGCGAGTCTGAGTCGCCGCGCGAGTCTGAGTCGCCGCGCGAGTCTGAGTCGACATCCGCGGAGATTTATTCGCCGGTCGCTGAGGCGGCGGAAGGCACCGACGCCGCAGATCCGCTTGCCGTAGCGCTCGATGCCTTTGCGGCCAACGATCCGTTTGATACTGCCGAGATCGACGAGGCGTTGGTCAGACAGTCCGGCTCGGGTGAGTTCAACGACGACCACGGGTCGTATTCTGTTGGCGATGTCGAGCTCGAGGCGGACGTCGCCGCGGACCTCGTGGAGCTGTCGGGTGATGCATCCGATGACGCGCCCGCTTCGTCGTTTGCCGATGAGAGCGACGAGTTTGAAGAAGGACTTGTCGCGATCGACTGGCCTGACGCGAGTCTGATCAATGCTCGTGCCATCACGCCGTCCACCGGCGTGACACCGATCGCCTCCGAGGCGCTGGATGAGGCCTTCGGCGCGGAAGCCAGCAATGTCGAGGCCGACATACGTGCGACGTCATTCGTCGAGGACGAGACCGGGTCGGAGCAGCCGATCGTCGCCGCCGCGGTGGAGGACACGGAGCCCGTCGATGCGTGGAGCGACGACACGTCGGTTGGCCGTCCTTCAACAGAGGAGTTCGATCAGCGCGATGCGCTGATCGAAGCGTTTATCAGCGAGACGTCGAGCGACGAGACGATCACCGACGACGTCGGGATCGAGGAGGCGGAACTTGACGACGCCGTGATGGATGAAGATCCACCGCTTTCCGTGGTCGAGGTCCCTTGGCTGGCGGTTGAAGAAGAGGAGCGCGAAGCCGCGGACGACTCGGCGTTTTCGATGGAATCGGACGACGAACCATCCGACACCGTTGAGGAAGCCGCCGCCGCGACTCCGGCCTTTGTGACGGAGACGATGGCCGAACTGTTCGTCGCCCAGGGTTTCCTCGACCGCGCCATCGGTGTTTACGAGGAACTGGTGCGCCGACGTCCGTACGACGCGGTGTTGTCGAGCCGACTCGCCGAGCTTCGCGAGATCATGGCGGCTGAGGCCGAGCCGGTGATGGCCGAGCCGGCGATGGCCGAGCCGGTGATTGACGAGCCGGCGATGGCCGAGCCGGCGATTGACGAGCCGGTTGGAAAGACCGCCAAAACGCCGGACGTGTGGTCCGTTCCGACGCCGGCGTATGGCGTGACCCCGGTCTCGATCGTCGCACCGCTACTCAGTGCGACCCCGGCGTGGAGTGCAACACCGGTCCGCGCGGGTACCCCTGTGCAGTCGACCACGCCGATTCACCCGGCCACGCCGATACACCCGGCCACGCCGATACATTCGGCTACCCCGATTCATTCGGCCACGCCGATACATTCGGCTACCCCGATACACCCGGCCACGCCCATCGCGACGCCGATCCTGCACGCGTCGATGACGCCGGCCTCGCTCCCGCTCGTTGCCCCTGCGCCGCAGCGTACGGCGCGGCAGTTCTTTGCCGCACTCGCCGCAGTGCGCGTCGCCCGCCGCACGCCCGCGTTTGGCTCGGGGACCGTGGCCTCGCCAACGCCCGCCGACGGACTCGCGAGCCTCTTCGGCGAAGTGCCGATGCCTCGCGACGACGTCGCGGCGCGTTCGCTGGCGCAGGCCTTTGGCAGCGGGGATCACATCGAGCCGGGCCCGTCGATGTTCACACCGGCCGAACCGGACGGCCACGTGAGCGACGCCGAGCCTGCTCCGGTCAGCGCGACGGCTCCGGCCGCCGCACCGGCGTTCTCGTTTGATCGGTTCTTTCCCGATCCCGCGACCGCCGGTTCGACCGGAACGGCATCAACCAGTACAGAGGGTGCGTCCTCCGGTGCTTCGGTGATAGGTTCCGGCTCGGGCAGTGAATCGCCCGCGTCGCAGCCATCTTCGGCCGGCGCGGATCTGGCCCAGTTTGCCCACTGGCTGAAGGGGCTTTCCAACTCGTGAGAACGGTGTGCGCATTGGTGTCCTGAACGGTCCGAATCTCAATCTGCTCGGCACGCGAGAGCCGGCGGTTTACGGCACCACCACACTCGCTCAAATCGATGCCCGGCTGGCGCACGTTGCTCGCGAGCTTGGCGTCGACGTGGAATGCGCCCAGCGCAATGGGGAAGGGGAGCTGATCGACCTGCTGCACGCGTGGCGCGGGTCGGTGCACGGCGTTGTGATCAATGCCGGCGCCTACACGCACTCCAGCATTGCGCTGCGTGACGCGCTGGTCGGAATCGCGGTGCCGTTTGTTGAAGTCCACCTCAGCAACATCTACGCGCGTGAGCCCGAGCGTCGGCATTCCATGCTGGCCTCGGCTGCCGTGGGACTGATTACCGGTCTCGGCGCCGATGGGTACGAGTACGCGCTACGCGGGTTGGTCTCGCGACTGCACGCGCTATCCGCTGGTCACGTCTGAGCGTCGAGCGCTCTCATGACTGACTATCGGCCCGCGCGGATTGCGGCACTGCGCGATGAGCTGGCCGTCGAGGACCTCGATGCGTTGCTCGTCAATCATCTGCCAAACGTGCGCTGGTTAACCGGTTTCTCCGGTACGAGCGCTCTCGTCATCGTGACAGCGCTCGATGTCGTGCTGCTCACGGACTTCCGGTACGCCACGCAGATCGAGGAGGAGGTCGGCGGCGCCGCGCGCACGATCATTGTGGAAGAGAGCCTCTGGACGGGGTTGTGGGAGCTGCTGGCAACCTTGCCCGCGGCGAAACGCGTCGGCTTTGACTCGGCGCACCTCGTGCACCGCGATTTTCAGCGGCTGATGGAGCAAGGGAATCGCTGGCAGTGGCGTCCGACGGCGGACATCGTGGAGCGGCTGCGCGAACGAAAGGACGAGTCCGAGGTGGCGGCCATCCGGCGCGCGATTGGCATGGCCGAGTCTGCGCTGTCGATGACGCTGGAGTCGTTGGCGCCGGGGCTCACCGAAACGCAGCTCGCCGGTTTGCTGGAAAAGGCGCTGCGTGACGCGGGTAGTGAAGAATATCCGTTCCCTTCAATTGTGGCGTCGGGGGAGCGTTCGGCGCTCCCGCATGCGCGCGCGGGCGACCGCAGGCTCGCCGCCGGCGACTTTGTCCTCATCGATTTTGGGGCGGTCGCCGACGGGTATTGCTCGGACATCACACGAACGGTCGTGCTCGGCAAAGCGACGGCGGAGCAGCGGGAGGTGTATGATATTGTGCGCGAGGCCAATGCGCGTGCGGCCGGATCCGTTCGGGCCGGAATGAAGGGGATGGATGCCGATGCGGTCGCGCGCGAGTACATTCACGCGCGCGGCTTTGGTGAGGCCTTCGGGCATAGCCTGGGGCATGGGATCGGTCTCGAGGTGCATGAGGCTCCCCGGCTCGCCAAGACTGCCGACGCCCTGCTTCCTGTGGGGGCGGTGGTTACCATTGAACCCGGGATCTATCGGCCGGGGTGGGGTGGAATTCGAATCGAGGACGACGTGCTGCTCACTGAGCAGGGCTCGATCATACTGACCGGATTTCGCCGCGACCTGCTGGAAATCTCTTGATCGCGGGGTGGTGGCGGCACGTCGGTGTCGCTCGTCCCCCGCCCGACTACGTCGTCGAGACCGCCAGACATGATTGATCTGCGCTATGTGAAGAAGGTCATCGAAATGCTCGATCAGTCCTCCGTGGACTCCATCGAGATTTCGTCGGACAAGGGCATGAAGCTCCGCATCTCCAAGAGCCCGCTGCAACGGGGCGCGGCCATTCAGATGGCCGCGCCGGTCGCTGCGGCGCCCGCTGTGTTGCCTCCGGCCCCGGCGGCGCGTCCTGCCGACGAGGGGGGACGTGTCGGAGCGCCAACGGTCGAGGCGCCGCGAACGTCGCTTCTGGAGATCAAGTCGCCGATGGTGGGCACGTTCTACCCGTCGCCCGAGCCGAGTGCCAAAGCGTATATCGCGGTTGGTGATCGGGTCGCGAAGGGGCAGATCGTCTGCATCATCGAAGCGATGAAGATCATGAACGAGCTCGAGTCCGAAATCGACGGCGTCGTGCGTGAAATCAACGTGAACGACGCATCACCAGTCGAGTACGGGCAAGTGCTTTACCGAATCGACCCGAACGGCTGAGAGCCTTCCCATGACGATGGTCTCCGGCGCCCAACCTAGCACCTCAGCGCCGGCGAGCCTCGATCTGAAGGCCGCGTTACAGCGCATGGTGACCGAGGGCGCGTCCGACCTCCACTTGAAGGTGGGGCGCCCTCCCACGCTGCGTCTGCATGGCGACCTGATCGCCCTGCCGATGGCGCCGCTGCGTCCCGAGGAACTGCGTACGCTGGCGGAGCATCTGTTGCCGCCGGCGCAGTTGCGCGAGTTCGTGGAGATGCGCGAGGCCGACTTCGCAATCAATGTGCCCGGCATCGGGCGCTTTCGCGTCAACGTGTATCAGCAAAAGGGCACCGTCGCGTTTGCGATGCGCGCCATCGCGCACGCGGCCAACTCCATTCGCGAACTGAATCTGCCGCCAGTGCTCGAGCACATCGCGCTCAAGCCACGTGGTCTGATCCTGGTGACCGGTGTGACCGGCTCGGGCAAGAGTACGGCACTCGCGGCCATGGTGCATCATATCAACGAGCGTCGCTCGGCGAACATCATTACGATCGAAGATCCGATCGAGTTCGTGCACCGCGATGTGAAGAGCCATATCAATCAGCGGGAAGTGGGAACCGACACGGCAACGTTCGCGCAGGCGCTGCGCCGCGTGCTGCGACAGGACCCGGACGTCGTCATGATCGGAGAAATCCGCGACCTCGAGACGCTCGATGTGGCGCTCAAGGCGGCCGGCACGGGGCACCTCGTGTTCTCCACGCTGCACACCACCGACGCGACGCTGACGATCAACCGGATTTTGTCGTTCTACCCACCGCATCAGCAGAACGAGGTGCGTTTTGCGCTCGCCAATGCACTCGAAGCGGTGGTGTCGCTGCGGCTTGTGCCGCGCGCGGACCAGCCGGGCCGAGTGCCCGCTTGCGAAGTGCTGGTGAACACGGGCGCCGTGCGTGAGCAGATTCGCGATCTCAAGGCAACGCTCAATATCCCCGATCTCATCCGTGAAGGCAGCGTGGCCTACGGCATGCAGACGTTCGACCAGTCGCTCATGACGTGGTACAGCAAGGGCGTGATTTCGTACGAGAACGCCCTGTTCTACGCATCGAGCCCGAGCGAGTTCGCGCTCAAAATCCAGGGTGTCGATGGCGCCAGCGATCAAGGCTTCGACGGCTTCAAGCCAGGCTCCTCGGCGCAGTAAGGGGCATCGGTGCGGCTGAATCGCCCGTGATGAGCAATTCGCCGCACGAGTTTGACCGCACTCACTGGCGGGAAGGGAGTCTCGTCGCCACCATTCGGCGTGATCCGGTCCGGTCGCTGCTCGGCGGCCGCGGTTTCAACCGACAGGATTGCCGCCGCTGCGACATTGGTCGCTTCGGCGCGACGGCCCCCTGCCAACTGCCATGTTCAAAAAGGTTCTGATCGCTAATCGCGGCGAAATCGCGCTGCGAGTCATACGCGCCTGTCGCGAACTCGGTGTGCAAACCGTCGCTGTCTACTCCGAGGCGGATCGTGAGTCGCTGCATGTGCGATTCGCCGATGACGATGTCTGCATCGGTCCCGCGCCCAGCCGCGACTCGTATCTGCGCATCCCGCGCCTGATCGCTGCGGCCGAAATCACCGGCGCCGACGCAATTCATCCAGGCTACGGTTTTCTGTCCGAAAACGCCGAGTTCGCGGAGACGTGTCAGGCGTCCGGCATCACGTTCATCGGCCCCACGCCGGATCAGATCCGCGTGATGGGCGACAAGGCGTCAGCTCGACGGGCGATGGCCGCCGTCGGCGTGCCCGTCGTGCCGGGCACGCCCGGCCCTGTGGAAGACGTCGACGAAGCGCTGGGTTTCGCCAAGGACATCGGCTTCCCGGTGATTATCAAGGCCTCCGCTGGCGGTGGTGGCAAAGGCATGCGGGTGGCGAAAGATCCTGAGGACTTTGCGCGTTCATTTCAATTGGCCCGCAGCGAAGCGTTGAGCGCGTTCGGCAATGGCGATGTGTACGTGGAGAAGTTTCTTGAGCGTCCGCGTCACGTCGAGTTTCAGGTGATGGGCGACTCCAAGGGACACGTCATTCACTTGGGTGAGCGCGATTGTTCGGTGCAGCGTCGACACCAGAAGCTGATCGAAGAAGCGCCGTGTCCAGTGATGACGCCGGAGTTGCGCGAACGCATGGGCGAAGCGGCTGTGCGTGGCGCGCAGGCGATCAACTACGTGGGCGCGGGCACCGTGGAGATGCTGCTCGATACCGATGGATCGTTTTACTTCATGGAGATGAACACACGCATTCAGGTGGAGCATCCGGTCACGGAAATGCTGACCGGCGTGGATCTCGTGAAAGAACAGATTCGTGTGGCGGCGGGCGAAGAACTCACCGTGAAATCGCTGCCGGCGTTTCGCGGGCACGTCATTGAGTGCCGCGTGAACGCGGAAGATCCGGCCCGCAACTTTCAGCCGTCACCCGGCCTCATCCACACGTTCCATCCGCCTGGGGGACCCGGTGTGCGGGTGGATACGCACGTGTACGCCGGCTATACGGTGCCGCCGTACTACGATTCGCTGCTCGCCAAGCTCATCGTGCAGGGACGTGACCGCGACGAGGCGATTCGCCGCATGCAGATTGCCCTTGAGAGTTTTGTGGTCGAAGGCGTGTCGACGACGATCCCGTTTCTTGCGCGCGTGATGCAGCACCCGAACTTCATGCGCGGCGATGTGCACACCAAGTTCCTCGAGTTCGAGGGCGCGGAGCTCATGAAGGAGCCGACGTAATGCGCGTGGACGTGCTGCTCGGCGAATCCACGCCGGCGCCGTCCGAAGTTGCGGGGCGCGTCGTTGTGGTGATCGATGTGCTGCGCGCGTCCACGGTCATGGTACAGGCGTTGGCCAATGGCGCGAAAGCCGTGGTGCCGTTCGCCGAAGTCGATGAGGTGGTGGCCACGGCGCAGCGCTACACGCGCGATGAAGTGCGTCTCGCCGGTGAACGACGCGCGCTCCCGATTCCGGGATTTGATACCGGCAACTCGCCGCAGTCCATGACCAGTGAACTGGTGCGGGGACGCACCGTGCTGATGACCACCACCAACGGCACCTCGGCGCTGCTGGCGTCGCATGGTGCGCAACGCGTGTACGTGGCGGCATTCGTGAATCTCTCGGCGACCGCACAGGCCATTGGCGCGCGCGTGCGTGATGGTGCCAGCGTGCTGGTGGTGTGTGCGGGTCAGGATCGACGGTTCGCGCTGGAAGACGCGGCCTGTGCCGGCGTGCTCGTGCAGGAAGTGGCGCGTGCGCGGCGCGGGATCGTGCTCGGCGACGCGGCGATGGTCGCCCGACAACTGGGCCGTCGCTACGCCACGAACCCTTCTCGACTTGCCCGCGACGCGCAGCACGCGCATACGTTGACAGGCGCCGGCTTCGCCGACGATGTGCACTTCTGTTTGACGCGCGATTCGATTCCGCTCGTCATTACCTATGCCGACCGCCAGGTATCCCGTGAGCGGATCCTCTCTGCGGCGTGAGCTGACCTCGATCGGTCTCGCGCTGTTCGCCGTGTTTCTGATCGGCGCGTTGGCGTTGCAGCGAGTGCCACCGAGCGGCGTGTGTTTTGAAGCGACGGGGCTATTCGGACCGGTCGGCACCTTCGTGCGTTGCGTGCTCGTCGGCGCCGTCGGGATCCCGGGAGCGCTGCTCATTGCCGGTGCGTGCGCGCTCGTGGCGCTACGCCTGGTGGGCCGATTCGGCGACACGTCGACGCACGATGCCACGCGCGCCGCGATGCTGGCCGCCGGACTGGTGTTGCTCGTGCCGGTCGCGATCGGACTCGTGCGCGGCGGCGAGCCGGTCAGCAGCAGCGCGTCGGGACTGTGGGGAAGCTTCGTCGCGCACTATCTGCGCAAGTTTCTCGGCGCGGCCGGTGCATGGATTGTCTGGCTGCTCGGAACCAGCGCGTTGACCGTATTCACGATCCGGTGGAATCCGCTGCGCGTGGTGATGGCGCCGGCGCCGGCGAAACCGTCGCGGACCACGACTGCGGCGGCGGCCGCGAGGCCCACACTGGCTGAGCGATTGGCACCTGAGCCGGAAGAATTGCCGGCCATTGATCCCAGTCTGGCACGCGACGTCGCCCAGCAATCGGTGGGCACGCGCGAGACCAAAAGATCGAAGAAGCCGCTGCGTAGTGATGGTGTCACTGGCGATCTCTTCGGCGTGGACGCAGGGCTCGACCGCGACGCCCGAGCGCTCGACGCGAGCGATGACGAGCTTCCATCCACCACGCTGTTGTCCGCGCCGCCGCCGCGTCGCGCGGATGCCGGAAAAGAAGCGCTCGATCAGGCCGGCGAAAAACTCATGGCCACCTTGCGCACCTTTAAAGTTGACGGCGAGTTGGTGGGGCGCACCACCGGCCCCACAGTCACGCAGTTCGAAATTGAACCGGCGGCGGGCGTGAAGGTGCGACAGATCGCCGCGCTCTCTGACGATCTGGCACTCGCCATGCGCGCACCGAGCATTCGCATCGTGGCGCCGATTCCGGGCCGTGGTGCGGTTGGCGTCGAGGTGCCAAACCCGTCGCCGGAAACAGTCTTTCTGCGTGAGGTGCTGGAAGCGCGCGAGTTCCAGCTCGCCCGCGCCGCGTTACCGGTCGCGTTGGGCAAGGATCTTGAGGGGCGCCCGGTGATCGCCGATCTCGCGAAGATGCCGCACCTGCTCATTGCCGGCGCGACGGGCAGCGGCAAGTCCGTGTGCGTGAACACGATCATCACGAGCCTCGTGTATCGGCACACGCCGCGCACGCTGCGCTTCCTGATGGTGGACCCGAAGATGGTCGAACTCAGCGTGTACAACACGCTGCCGCACCTGCGCCACAAAGTCATCACGGACAACCGTGATGCGGCCGCGGTGCTCAAGTGGGCCGTGCTCGAAATGCAGGAGCGCTACCGCCTGCTCGAAGCCAATGCCTGTCGCAACCTGCAGGAGTTCAACAAGCGTGCGCAGGCGCACGAGGCGGGCGAGGGGCCGGCGCTGCGCTTCCCGAAGTCTCCCGATGTGGCGTTCGAAGATCGCACGTACACCGGCGGTCCGCTTCCGTACATCGTAGTCGTGATCGACGAAATGGCCGATCTCATGATGACGGTGCAGGGCGAAGTGGAAACGCCGATCGCCATGCTGGCGCAAAAGGCGCGCGCCATCGGGATTCATCTTATTCTCGCGACCCAGCGTCCGAGCGTAAACGTCATTACGGGGTTGATCAAGGCGAACTTTCCGTGCCGCATCGCGTTTCGCGTGGCGTCGCAGGTGGATAGCCGCACCATCATCGATGGCGCCGGCGCCGAAGCGCTGCTCGGCAACGGTGACATGCTGTTCATCCCGCCCGGGAAGTCGGAGGCGGCTCGGTTGCAGGGCGCATATTTGTCGAGCGAGGATACCGAGCGCCTCCTGCGCTGGTACGACGACGCCAAAGCTCGGCGGTCGGCCGGCGAGGCGGAGGCGGCGGCCGCCCTGGCCGAACCGGACATCCTCGAAGCCGTGCGGGCCATCGAGGCGAAGGCGGCCGGTGGCGACGACGACGATGCGGCCGATGGCGCTGGCGACCGCGACGTGCGCTTTCGCGAGGCCGCCGAGGTGGTGATCCAGCACCGACAGGGGTCGACCTCACTGCTGCAGCGCCGACTCAAGATTGGCTACGGGCGGGCGGCGCGCATCATCGATCAGTTGGAGGAAGCCGGTGTGCTGTCCCCGTCTGAAGGGGGTGCCCGCC
>JBBRFQ010000063.1:0-17799 GCA_038224035.1 Gemmatimonadales bacterium | reverse complement strand
CCGGCCTTGAAGATGCGCACGTTGTAGCGCTCGATGATCGACGCAAAGCGGCCGGCCGACGGGAACACCGGCGCGCCTTCGGCGAGCACGCTCGTGACACGCGTCGTCAGCGCCGCCGAGATCATGTAACTCTGTCCCGTGATCCATCCCGGATCGGCCACCACGTACATCACGTCACCGGGCTGCGCATCGAAGCTGACGCTCATTGTGTGCGCTACACCAGCGGTCCACCCGCCGTGCACGTGCACCACACCCTTGGGTTTCCCGGTGGATCCGGACGTGTAGATGAAGAAAAGCGGAAACTCCGAATCGACGGCGACGGGCGGTACGAGCGACCACACAATGCGGACCACGTCGCGATCCGGTAGCGCACGCAACGCGGCTTCGTCTGCGACATCGTATCCGAAGGAGCGCGCCGCGTCGAGCAGCTGCTGCGAGGCCGGCACCAACAACTCATCTTCCCACATATCGCGCCCCCCGCGCCACGGCACATCAGCCTGACCGGTGTAACGCACCACCACCACACGCTCGACGGCAGATCCCGCGTCCACCAGGGCACGTGCAACGGCCGTACGTACGCGGCTCGCGTCCGCGGCATCGAGTGCACCCGTCTCCGTGAGCGCGAGCAGCGCACGCCCAACCCCGCGCATGGCGTCTCGACGTTCCACCGTGATCTCACCCGCGACCGCGTCCGCGGCGCCGCGCGCAATCTGTTCAGCCAACGAGGCGTCAAGGCCGAGTTGTGCCAGCGCGTCTCGTACTACCAGCACCGCGCGTTCCGCCGAGATGTATTGGTCGAGCGCCGGATCGGTGTAGGCGGCCTTGAACGGGATGATTTGTGCGTTGCGCCAGCCACCATCGGCGGTGATAACCACTCGCGCACCGGCATCGTGAATGCGGTCGGCCAGTGTTTTATCAGAGAAACCGCCGAAGACGGGCGTGTACAGAATGCCAAGTCGCTTCGCGGCTTCCGTCCATGCGATTTGTGCCGGGATGTTGGGCAAATTCAGCGCAATGCGATCACCGGTCTGCAGTCCCAAGGCACGCAGTGCCAGCGCCGCCTTCGCGACATCAACGAGCAGCGCTTTGCGCGAGATCGGGTACGAAACCACCGGCGCGCCACGACCGTTGTCGCGCGACTGATCCCAGCGGTCGCCTTCAACGATGAACGCCGCTTCGCTGCCATGGCCGGCGAGCACATGCCGATCCACTTCGTTGAACGCTGCATTTGTTCGAGCGTCGGTGAACCAGCGATACCATGGCGCTTCATCATCGTCGAGCGCGCGCGTCCAGGGACGCCAGTCAGCGCCGTGCGGTGCCGTGACGAGCTCGAGCGTTTGTGCATCCCATCCCGTCCACTGACCGGAGATGTTGTCGAGCGTCAGCCACGCACCATTCGCGCCCAGCTGCTCATCAAACCAGTGGAGCGTTTGCGCCGCGATCTTGCCGTGATAGGCCCCGGGATCGGCCTCGCAGGCAGCACGCGCCGCATCCCAGTCGGCGCGCGTTTTCAGTGCATTGCGACGCGCCGTTGGCGGCGTGATCGCGCGTGGTTCTGCCGTTTCCCCTGTGAATGCCACCCGATCCCCTTGCGACGACGGTGAACACGCAAGCGATGTGGCGGCCAGACCGTCACGATCGCGATTTCAGTCTCTTGCGGAAGCTGGCACCGCCCACATGAAGCCAATGTGACGGATGCGTCATGTTTTGTTGTTCAACCCGCCATCCTGCGGCCGAGGGGGCCTTAGCGCAAGGCGCGCTCGATGGACTCGACCAAGGCCTCGTCAGAGAGCGCATCCGCCCAACCGTCGGCCACGAGTACAATGGCGCGATCGGCGCCGGAGTTGCACTCAATCGCCACGGGCGGGGGCTGGATGGTGGCGGCGGCCGCCGCCTGATCGGAGGGGACCTCTGGTAGTTCGAGACAGATCCAGTTGATGCCGCGAGAGTCACGAACGGTGCGCACGCCGGTCTCCTGCTGTGATGAGTGCCCGGAGCGGGACTCGAACCCGCATGTCCTTTCGGACAGGGGCTTTTAAGGCCCCCGCGTCTACCGGTTTCGCCATCCGGGCCACCGAAAACGCGAAAGGAGCGGCACACCTCCGCTCCCGATCCCGATCCAGAGTTCAGACGATGCCACCGCGATCAGCATCGCCACAAGCGGGAAACGGGACTCGAACCCGCGACCCCAACCTTGGCAAGGTTGTGCTCTACCAACTGAGCTATTCCCGCACTGTCCCCAACTTATCCCGACGGAGGCAGTGCGACAAGCGCCGCGGCGGAACGAAAGCGTTATTCGTGCAGGCCCAGGGCATGAACCGCATACCACACCGTCGACGCGAGCAGGCCGGCCAGCGCCGCATCCCCGCCGTCGGCCACCGCGCGTCCGTCCGCGTCAACCACGCTCGCCGCGATTCCCTGATCAAGTGGCGCCCGTCGCAGCCATTGCAGCACGGCGTTCCCATCGGGACCGAGCAAACGGGCGACCTGTCGTAACAGTCCACCGTCGTCAGGCGACACAGCGCGTACCGACCGACGGAACAGTGAATCGTCGCGATCGAGCGCGTCGTACAGCGGCAGCCAGAGCACCGACGCGGCGGGATCGTCGACCTGATCGGCGCCGCCGGCCAGATCAATCGCCGCCGCCAGATGCGCCTTGCCCCCGCGATCCTGCGCGAAGTGTCGCTGCATTGCGGCCCGTACCGCCGCCGGATCTTCCACGTCACGCGCGGCCTCTTCATCGAGCGTGCGACGCAGCACATCAAGGGCGGCGGCAACCACAGCGTTGCCATGCAGCGTGAACGGATACCGAACCGGCGTGCCACTCGGGCTCACCTCGGTGGAGTACAGCGGCAAGCGTTCGTCGCGCCGTGCCACGAGATCGTCATTCGCAACATACAACGTGTCGGCGACCACGGGCTCTTCAACAATCTGATCATCATCGGCCGCGCGAATGTAACGATCCACGGCGAGTGGATAGGCTGCCGCCCCTTCAATCGCAAAGCCTGGCTCGAACAGGGTACCGTCGAGATAGTGCACACCCTGCCCCGGTGCGTAACCATGCAGCTCGCAGGTACGCACCAGCAGTTCGCGCGCGAGCGCCGTGTCGGCCAACTGTACCGCACTGAGCGTCCACATGAGCGCTTCCCAGTCGCGCACCGTCGCGCCGAGACTGTGCCATGGCGCACGCGTGCGCACTAGGTAGTAGTGCGCGTCGTCGAGTCCGCGTCCCACACCATAAAAGTACGAGAACAACAGGTTGCGATTCACCAGGCGATCGATCGCGTCCTGGCCCGTGGTCTGCTCGAGCGACTGCAGCGCTTCGCGTGTTGCCGAGAGCAACGTGCGCCAGCCGCGGCGACGGAGGACACCCACCGTTGCGCAGGCGCCATCACGCTCAGGACCCACAGCGAGATAGAAGGCGACCGGCACCGACTCGCCCGGCTCAATGGTGACCGATCGACGCAGTGCAAACGTCGGCGCCCCATCCGTGCCGGGTTTCACTTCCCGTTCGGCGGCTCCGTCAGCGCCCAGCGCGACGGCGACCATGCCCGGCACGGCCGCACCCTCAAGAATGATGGTGTCGTTGTGACCCAACACCACACGATGCGCGTCGTCAAACTCGCGCGGCGTGCGCACCCGCTGCTGACGATGGCCGAGTACGCCCTCGAGCGCGATCTCCACCAGATGCGCGGAGGATCCGCGATTCTCAATGGTGATCGCGTACACGGCGCCAGCCATGTCAGCGTCACGACCATAAGGCGCGAACACCGTGCCGCGCAGCAGCAATGCGCCAATCGTGCAGGTGAACGTTGGCAGCCAGCCGACCGCGCGTTCCCATGCAATGCCCTCGGTCGCGAGTTCACGCACCTCGCCGTCCACACGCACCACCGGGCGGAACAGCGGCGCTCCATCGCCCTGCTCGAACCCGCGAGCTCCGGCGAACTCAATCGCCGCACGTGCCCCGCGGTGCAGGACGCCCAGCGCGAACACCGCGCCGTTGGCGGGATGAATGCACGGCAACGAGAGCCAGTGATTGCCCGTGGTCTGCCACGGCACGCTGGGAATAGGACGGGAAGACTGGGACACGGAACCCTTGGGGACTCGGGACGCTATCAGACTGCACGATCATCGCGTTGACTGCCTCGCGTGATCGGGCTAATCTAGCCGGTTGCGCCCAGTGAGCCGAAGGGGGCGCATCATCAGTTCCCTGCTCCGCCTCGTCAACCCGATTCCTCTGTCCCGATCCCTCGATTTTCGCACGCTGCGGCGGCGCCCCGGTACGAGCGCGCGGCTGGCCATCTTGGCCTTCCTGATCGCTGCGGCAACCCCAAACGCGGGGGCGCAGCCGGTGGCGGGACTCGGCGAAGATGCGATTCCCGTGCCCGCGCGCGGCTTGCGCGTGATGATCGGCGTGCAGTGGGATCAGTGGGACCGGCGGCTCCTGCCGGACGGCGCGCGCGTGCCGCTGCTCAACGGCCTGTCCACGCCCAACTTCGGCCCGACGCAACTGCCGGCTCTCAGCACCGCGGAACAGGGGATTCGTGACCTGTTGGGCGCGACGGATTTTCAGCTCTCGCTCGGCGCGCTGGAGGCCCGGGGCGGCGTGCGTCGTTCAACCTCGATCCTGCAGGCCGATTTCGGAATCACACGCCGGATCAGTCTGGGCGTGCGGATTCCCTACGTTGAGGTGGTGCACGATGCACGACTCGTGCTCAATCGTGACGGGGTGGGCGCCAACGTGGGTGCGAACCCGCAGGACGTGAACAACGGGGTGATCTTCAACCAGCTGGGCGCGGCGCGCAATCAGCTACTCGACGCGATCACGAGCTGCGGCACAAGCGGCACAGGCCCCCTGTGTGCAGAGATTCTGGCGAATCCCGCCGCCGCCGCGTCGTTGGCTGCGCGGACAGCGGCCTTTCGCATGGCGTGGGAGTCTGTCTACGGGGATGGAGCGGGCGCTGGCGCTCCCGTGGTGCCCGTCCAGAGCGGCACAACACACGCGGCAATCGCCGCCGCACTCGCCGCGCTTCGTGAGGACTACACGCGGTATTTCACCACGAACATTCCATCCACCGGTCCGCGCGGCGCGTT
Source organism: Gemmatimonadales bacterium (assembly GCA_038224035.1). Classification (GTDB taxonomy): domain Bacteria; phylum Gemmatimonadota; class Gemmatimonadetes; order Gemmatimonadales; family Gemmatimonadaceae; genus JAABRT01. Next base: position 12,705 of record JBBRFQ010000063.1, on the reverse strand, counting down.
GCGCGTGTTCGGCACGGATGGATTGCAGGAAATTGTGCAGGATTCTGCGTTCGGCGTTCTCGCTGACACGCTCGACCGCGCGTTCCGCGCCGGCATGGGCGACGTCGATGTGGAAGCGCGCATGTTGTTGTTCGACACGTGGCGCGGTGATCAGGCCGCGCGGCTGGCGACCACCCGATCGGGCTTTCGCGTGCTCGCGTCGGCAGGATGGCGTTTTGGAACAGCCAGCAGCGCGCAAGCCAACGAGCCGTTCGCGCTCGCGCTCGGTGACGGTGTGAACGCTATTCTGCTTCGCGCCACCGCCGATGCGGTGTGGAAGCAGCGCGCGTGGGTTTCGGCCACCGTTCGCACCACGACACCACTGCAAGACAACGCGGTTGTGCGCTTGCCCGGCGCTGGACTGCCGGAGTTCTTTTTTCTCGGCACGCCAACGTCGGTGTCACGCACGCTCGGCCAGCGTATCGATCTGGAAGTCGCACCGCGCCTCAACCTCGGTGACAAGTTCGGTGTGTCCGCATCGTGGCTGCTGCGATCGCAGTCGGGTGACCGTTACGAGCCCGCCGAGGGCGACGCGTTCGAAACGCCGTCCGGCTCGATACAGTATGGCGCAATCGGCGTGACGTATTCCACTCTCTCCGCGTTCACGCGCGGGCGCTCGAAGTTCGCCGTGGAAGTGATGTTCGCGCACGAAGTGGCGCTGTCGGCGTCGAGCATTGGTGTGCCCTCGCTCGTGCGGGATCGCCTCGAACTGCGGATCTACCGCGGCTTTCCGCGACGCTGAGCAGGTCGCTTGGGCGCAGCGTGCGCTGCACCAGAAATCAGCGGCGATTCTGCGGCTGAGGCAGGCGGGTCCACATCAACCGCCTGACCACGCTCAAACAACTCACGTGCGTGCGCACGACTGATCTCACGATCGGCGTCACCGCCGAGCATGCGCGCCAGTTCAAACACGCGCTCTTCACCGGCCACGACAATCGTGTCGGCGGTGGTCACGCCGCCGGCATCGCTCGCGGCGTGCGCTTTGCGCACCACAACGTGGTGATGCGCGCAGGCGGCAATTTGTGCGAGATGTGAAATCGCCAGCACCTGATGATGCGCGGCCACGCGGCGCATCATTGCGCCCACCTGCCACGCCACCGCACCACCAACTCCTGCGTCCACTTCGTCGAAGACGAGCGTGGGCACACGCTGCAGGCGCGCCAGTACCGTGCTAAGTGCGAGCATCACGCGCGCCAGCTCTCCACCCGACGCGACCCGGTCGAGCGGCCCGGATGGCGCGCCCACATTGAGCGCTGCGACAAACAACACCGACTCCGCACCATGGGCTCCGGGTTCGGCGTGCGGCTGCAGTTGCGCAGCAAACGTTGCGTTGCTCATACCGAGATCCGGGAGCAGCTCGGTCACTGATGCGGCCAGCCTGGTCGCCGCCAGCGTTCGCTTCGCGGACAGCGCGCCGGCGGCCGATGCCCGCTCCCTCAACGCTGATTCGAGCGCCGCGGACGCTTTGCACCGTACGTCCGCCGCATCGTCAACCAGCGTCAGCTCAGCACGCGCTCGCTCAGCGGTCGCCAGCACATCGTCGATCGCTGGACCGTACTTGCGCCTCAGCTGATGCAGCAGCGCGCGACGCGCTTCGAGTTCTTGCAGCCGCTCCGGGTCGGCGTCGACCGACTCCGCGTACGCAGCGAATTCCCGCGCGAGTTCGTCGAGCGAGAAATAGGCGGTATCAAACGCACCCTGCAAGCGTTCGAGATCCGGATCGATGCGCTGGAGTGCCGCCAGACTGCGCCGCACGGTGTCGAGCTGCGAAAGCACGGCGTTGTCGTCGTTCAGCAGCAGCTCCGCACTCTGCGCGGCATGGGTACGCAGCTCCTCGGCGTGCGCCAGCCGGCGATGCTCGGATTCGACCGCGACGTCGTCCCCAACACGCACCGACGCCGTGTCGATTTCCTGCACGAGAAAGCGCAGATAGTCGGCACGCTGCGCCACCTCGCGACGCCGCGCTTCGAGCGCACCCAACTCATGACGGGCCTGTAGTACCCGCGCGTGCGATTGGGCAACCTCGGCGGCGTCGTCCGTGGCGCCGGCGTAGGCATCGAGCAACGTGCGCTGTGTGGCCGGATCGAGCAGCTGTTGCGCTTCGTGCTGACCGTGCACCGCCACCAGTTGCGCGCCCAACTCCCGCAGCACGCTCACTGTTACCGACGAGCCGTTGACCCACGCGCGCGAGCGACCGGTGACCGATACTTCCCGCTTGAGAATGAGGCTGTCTTCTTCGGCGTCGATACCGCGCGCATCCAGCCACGCGCGCAAATCGTCGCGATCGCGCGCGTCGAACGTGGCTTCGACGACGGCGCGGTCGGCGCCCTGCCGAATGCGATCAGCCGCCGCTCGCTCACCGAGCAGCAATCCGAGTGCACCAACGATGAGCGACTTCCCGGCGCCCGTTTCGCCGGTGAGCACATTCAGACCAGCCGCGAGCGGGAGTGTGACCGCCTCGATGACCGCGACGTTGCGCAGGCGAAGCTCAAGGAGCACGCCGCCCGGCCCGTTACGCGGCGGTGATGACGCCGTCGCGCTCACTGAGGCCGCCCCAGCCAAGCTTGTGACGGAGGCGGACGAAAAACGAAGTGCCTGGGAAGCGGACAATGCGAACCGGGGAAGAGGCGCGACGGATGACCAGCGTTTCACCCGCCGTGAAGGTTGTTCCAACTTGTCCATCCACCGTCACCAAAAGTCCCTCCGGCCCATCTTCTGCCTGCACCTTCACTTCGACATCGGGGGGCAGCACGAGTGGGCGCATGGCCAACGTATGCGGGGAAACCGGCGTCACGATGATCGATTCCACCGTCGGTACCACGACGGGCCCTCCGGCGGAAAGGCTGTAGCCGGTTGATCCGGTTGGCGTGGAGATCACGACACCGTCGGCACCCAACGCGCCGATCGGTTCGCCGTCGACGTGCACACCGAATCGCACCACCCGCGCAAAGCCGCCCTTGTGCAGCACCACGTCGTTCAGGCAGCGCCACTGTCCGCGCGGGTCTCCGTTAATCCCGAAGGCGCGCGCGTCGAGCGTCATTCGCTGCTCGGCCTTGAATTCACCGCGCGACCAGCGACGCAGCGCATCATCAAACTCGTCGCCGCCGCACGACGTGAGGAAGCCGAGGCGTCCGAGGTTCACGCCAAGAATCGGAATATCACGTCCGGCGAGATAGCGGGCACCACGCAGCAGCGTGCCGTCACCACCAAGCGTGAGCAGCAGATCAAGCGTCTCGGGTCCTTCGAGCGCTTCCCCTTGTTCCGCGATTTCATACAGTTCTTCTTCGAAGGCCAGCGACACACCTAGCACCGGTGCCAGATCCAGCAGCGAGCCGAGCACGCCGGGCAAGCCAGCGTACCCTCGATGGCCAATGACGCCGACGCGCATCAGCCGGCGATCGCTTCTGACTCGTGCAACGAACGGACACGCGCCATGATGCCCGGCACATCGAGTCCGCACTGCGCAAGCTGACGCGCGCGCGACGCCGCGTACACGATGCGATCGGGCACGCCGTGCACCGACACACGAACGTTGGGCGCAAGGCGACGAATCGTTGCGCTCATGAACGCGCCGAAACCGTTGATCACGGTACCCTCTTCGAGCGTGAGCACATGCGTGTGATCCGAGAGAATCGCGTTGAGCGTCACCTCGTCGTATGGCTTGAGGTAGCGGCAATTGACGACAGTGATATCGAGCCCTTCGACCGCGAGCTGCTTGGCCGCTTCGAGCGCCAGGTTCACCATCGTGCCCACAGCGAGAATGGCAAACTCGCGGCCGCGGCGCGGCACTTCCCACGTACCGTACGGCACCGCCGGAATGTCGCGCATGGCCACCGGTACATCGGGGGACGTATCGCGCGGATAGCGCAGGCACAGCGGCCCGTCGTGCTCCAAGCCGGCTCGCAGCAAACCAAGCATTTCCGTGCCGTTGCTCGGCGCGGTGACCGTCATGCCGGGCACCGCCAGCATGTACGCGATGTCGTACAGACCGGCGTGTGTTTCACCGTCTTCACCCACGAGACCCGCGCGATCCATGCAAAATGTCACCGGCAAATGCTGAATCGCAACGTCGTGCACAATGTTGTCGTAACCGCGCTGCAAGAACGTGGAATAAATCGCCACCACAGGCTTGATGCCCTGCGTCGCCAGACCGGCCGCGAACGTGACGGCGTGACCTTCGGCGATGCCGACATCGAAGAACCGCGCCGGATACGTCTTGCCGAATGAACCCGTGCCGGTGCCACTGGGCATGGCGGCCGTGATCACCGCCATCTGTGCTTCTTCGGCGCCGAGTTCGGTCAGTCCCTTGCCGAAAACAGCGGTGTAATTCGGGTTACCGGCGCTGGCGGCGGCACGCTGCTTGCCCGTGGCCGGATCATGGCCCGGCGGCAGCGCGTGCCACTTCTCGCCGTTCTCGCCAGCCGGAAACCCTTTGCCTTTTTGCGTGATCACGTGAACGAGACGCGGTCCCTTGAAATCGCGCACTGCGCTCAGCGTTTCGATGAGCGCGTCCATGTCGTGTCCATCAACGGGACCGAAATAGCGGAAGCCGAGTTCTTCGAATAGCACGCCGGGCGTGAGGAACGACTTGACGCTTTCTTCCCACTTCCGAACCAGCGTGCTCAGCCCCGCCAGGGGACCGGGCGCGGAGTCGACCAGATCACCGATCTTGGAACGCAGGCGATTGTAGAGCGGGTTGCGCTGCACCGACAACAAATACTTGTGCATCGCGCCAACATTCGGCGCGATGGACATCTCGTTGTCGTTGAGCACCACGATGAGATCACGATCGGAGTGGCCGGCGTTGTTGAGTCCTTCGTACGACAATCCGCACGACAGCGCTCCATCACCAAGAATCGCGGCGACCTTGAAGTTCTCACCCTTCAGGTCACGACCGGCCGCCATGCCAACCGCCGCCGAGATCGCAGTGGCGGCGTGGCCGGCGCCGAAGGTGTCGTACTCACTCTCGGTGCGCTTGAGGAATCCGCTCAGACCGTTTTCCTGGCGTAGCGTGTTCAGCCGGTCATTGCGCCCGGTGAGCAGCTTGTGCGGATACGTTTGGTGTCCCACGTCCCACACGAGCAGATCGCGCGGCGTGTCGAGCACCGTGTGCAGGGCAATCGTCAGCTCCACGACGCCCAGACCGGCGCCGATGTGTCCACCCGTATTGGAGCAGACATCGATGAGCCGCGCGCGCATTTCATCGGCGACGGTGCGCAGTTCATCGCGGGTGAGGCCGCGCAAATCGGCGGGAGACTGAATGCGATCGAGAATGGACATGAGCAATCGGGAATAGGGTGGTCGAGACGAGTGGCGGCCGGACAGGGCCGTCAGTTCCGTCGCTCGACGATGTACCGCGCCAGCTGCTCGAGCGTGGGGGTCAGCAGCCCCTCTGCCGCGAGTGTCGCACACGCTTCATCAATCAACGCTCTCGCACGTTCAATCGCTCCCTCAATACCCAGCAGCGCCGGGTAGGTACTTTTGGCGAGCGCCAGATCTCGCCCGGCGGTTTTGCCCAACTCGTCGGTGGTGGCTGTGACATCTAGCACATCGTCGGCAATCTGGAACGCGAGTCCGACTGCCGCGCCATAATGGGCGAGTGCATTGCACCGCTCAACCGACGCGCGTGCAGCTTGCGCGCCGAGCGTCACCGACGCGGCAATGAGCGCGCCCGTCTTGAGCCGATGCACGCGTTCCATCGCATCGAGCGAGAGAGCCGATCCTTCCGCTTCGAGATCCAGCAACTGCCCGCCGATCATGCCGCCTCCACCGGACGCTTGCATGAGAGTGCGTACCACGTCCCCCGCCTCCGATTCAGACAGTCCCAGATCTCGCGCCGCACGGTACGCACTCTGCGCCGCCAGCGGCACCATGGCCAACCCGGCGGCGGTGGCTACGGGCACACCGTAGGCGCGATGCACCGTTGGTCGTCCCCGGCGTACATCGTCGTCGTCCATGCAGGGCAAGTCGTCGTGCACAAGCGAATAGGCGTGCACCACTTCAACTGCCGCCGCGAGATCGTAGGCGTCCGCGGGCCCACCGCAGGCGCGACTGGCCTCGAGCAACAGGATCGCGCGCAAACGCTTGCCTTCGCCCAGCAGCGCGTAGCGAATCGCTTCAGCGGTGAGCGGCGCCACACCGGTCAGCCCGCGGGCACAGAACGCATCGAGCGCCCGCTGCACGGCCAGCCGATCCCCGACAAAGCGACTGGCGGAGGGCATCGGCGTGGGCACGCTTGGTCGCACCGGGGGGCGCACGAGTTCCTCAGTGGTCACGGTCGTCCAGGGCGAAAGTCCCATCGGCGGCCAGCACCAACTCCTGCACACGCCCGTTGGCGACCGCGAGGGCCGACGACGCGCTTCTGAGGCGGGCGATGCCCTCCTCAAAGAGCCGCAGGGCCTTGTCGAGATCCAGATCTTCGCGCTCCAAGTCGCGAACGATCGCCTCCAACCGCAACACGTCTGCTTCGAACGTCATCACTACTCCGCGTCTGGGGCAGACTCGTTGCCGGGCTCACTCGAGCGCCGCTTGACAGCATCGACAGTGGCCGCGACGACTCCGTCGCGCACCCAGAGCTCGAACGCCTGCCCGTGGCTGAACGCCCCTACCTCCGACAAAGTAGCGCCATCGGGCGTTCGCGCCACCGCGTAGCCGCGGGCAAGGGTTGCCAATGGGCTCAATGCGTCGAGTTGGGCGGCGGCTGTAGTTAACCGAGCCTGTCGCCGCTCGGTCACCCGTTGCGCCGCGATCACCAGCCGGCGCTGGGTCGTTTCCACGCGCGCGGCGACGCGCTGCTGACGGCGCTGCGCGGTCGCGGCCAGCTGACGTCCTAGCGAGCGAAGCCGCGCCCGCTGGTCGCTGACCGACGGCACCGCCGCCTCGGCCGCCGCACTGGGCGTCGCCGCACGGAGGTCGGCCACCAGATCGCAGATCGAGATATCGGTCTCATGGCCCACCGCACAGATCGTGGGCATCGGGCACGCGGCGAGCGCGCGCGCGACACGCTCGTCGTTGAAGGCCCACAAATCTTCACGCGAGCCGCCGCCACGGCCGATGATCAGCACGTCACAGCCCTTCCAGCGGCTCACGCGCTCAAGCGCAGCCACGAGTGACTCGGGTGCGCCCTCGCCCTGCACCTTTGCGGGCACGACGACCAGATGCACGCCTGGAGAACGCCGTCGTGCAACGGTGATGATGTCGTGCAATGCCGCGCCGTCCGGGCTGGTGATCACGGCGACGGTGCGCGGTGCGATCGGAAGCGCCCGTTTGCGTGCGTGATCGAGCAACCCATCCGCCTCGAGTCGCTGCCGCGTGAGCTCGAGTGCCTTGCGCCAGAGTCCTTCACCATCGGCTTCGAGCGCACGAACGGAAAACTGCAAATCACCGCGGACGGGCCACACGGTCATCTGGCCGAGCGCCACCACTTGCATGCCGTCGTCAGGCGGTGCGGGCAAGCGCTTGGTTTGTGCCGACCACACCACACAGCGCACCTGCGCTTGCGCGTCACGCAGCGCGAAGTACCAGTGGCCGTTGCGGTGCGCCTTGAAGTCGCTGACTTCGCCACGTACCCAGAGAGGAGGGAACGCGCCTTCCACAAGATCTTTGGCCGCAGACGTCAGATCGTGCACGGCCAGCGCAGATTGCGGCGATGCGCCGGGCGTCTCGTCGAAGAAGTCAGCGTCGATGGGCGCGTCGCTGTCGGGACTGCGCAGGCCGGTGCGCGCCATCAGCCCGGTACGTCCGAACCAACGAGGTTCGCCGCACGTTCGGCGGCACGCACCGTATTGCGCAGCAGCATCGCAATGGTCATCGGGCCAACGCCACCTGGCACTGGCGTGATTTTGCCGGCCACGGCTTGCGCACTCTCAAAGTGCACGTCGCCACACAACCGCGAACCCGACGCTCGCGAGGCATCGGCCACACGGTTCATGCCCACATCGATCACTGTCGCCCCGGGCTTGATGTGTTCGCCGCGAATCATCTCGGCGCGACCCGCCGCCACGATGAGAATATCCGCGCGCAGCGTGTGCGCCTGCAGGTCGCGTGTGCGGCTGTGGCAGACCGTGACGGTGGCATCACCGCCCGCCCGCTGCTGGACCAGCATCGCCGCCATCGGCTTACCCACGATATTGCTGCGACCGACAATCACGGCCTCCGCGCCGCGCGTTTCCACGCCCGATCGCAGCAACATCTCGATGACACCCGCTGGGGTGCACGGCATGAAACCATCGGTGTGTCCGATGAGCATCTTGCCCACGTTGACCGGATGGAATCCGTCCACATCCTTGTGCGGCGCGATGTGACGAATCACGACATCGGGATCGATGTGTTTCGGCAGCGGCATCTGCACGAGCATGCCGTGCACCGCATCGTCGGCGTTGAGTCGCTCTACGATCTCAAGTAGACCGGCTTGCGTGGTTTCTGCGGGCAGGCGCAACGTTTCTCCGTGCATGCCCGCGACCTTGGAAAACTTCTCCTTGTTCGCCACGTACACGGCGCTCGCGGCATCGTCGCCGACGAGCACCACGGTCACACCGGGCACGACGCCGCGCGCGGTCAGCGCGGCCACGTCGCGTGCGACCTCTTCACGAATCGCTGCGGCAATCGCGACGCCGTCGATGCGCTCAGCGGGCAAAATCCACCGACCGTGTTTCGCGAATGACCACCACTTTGATCTGCCCCGGATACTGCAGTTCCGACTCGATGCGACGCGCGATTTCCTCCGATAGCGCCGACGCGCGCACGTCATCCACCTGGTCGGGCGTCACCACGACGCGGATTTCGCGACCCGCCTGGATAGCGAACACGCGATCAACGCCGCGATAGCTCGACGCGATGCGCTCCAGTCCCTCCAGTCGCTTCACGTACGTCTCAAAGGCCTCGCGACGAGCGCCAGGCCGCGATCCGCTGATGGAATCGGCTGCTTGCACCAGCACGGACACTTCACTCTCGTGCGGCACATCGTCGTGATGCGCAGCGATGCAATTCACCACGATCGGGTTCTCGCCGTATTTAGTGGCGACTTCGACGCCGAGTTGCACATGCGTTCCTTCGTGCTCATGGGTGAGCACTTTGCCCACATCGTGCAGCAACGCCCCACGCTTGGCCGTGGCCACATCAAGACCAAGTTCGGCGGCCATCATGCCCGCGAGCCACGCCACTTCCTTGCTGTGGGACAGGATGTTCTGGCCGTAACTCGTGCGCCAGCGCATGCGGCCGATCAAACGCACAAGTTCCGGGTGCAAGCCGGCCACCCCCACTTCGTACGCGGCCTGTTCGCCCGTCTCCACAATCTGCGCGTCCACCTCGAGTCGCGCTTTGGCCACCACTTCTTCAATGCGCCCCGGATGAATGCGGCCGTCGCTCACCAGCTTTTCAAGCGCCAGACGCGCCGTCTCGCGGCGGACGGGATCGAAGCACGACACGACCACCGTGTCCGGCGTGTCGTCAATGATCACGTCCACGCCCGTGGCCAGCTCAAAGGCACGAATATTGCGCCCTTCGCGACCGATGATGCGGCCCTTCATCTCATCGTTTGGCAACGCCACCGCGCTCACGGTCGTCTCGGCCGTGGTCTCAGCGGCGACGCGCTGCACGGCCAGCGCGACAATCTTGCGCGCTTCGCGGTCGGCATTGCGCTTGGCCGAGTCCCGAATCTCGCGCAGCCGACTCGCCGCATCCGCGTGCGCCTGATCTTCCAGGCGGCGCACGATCTCTGATTTCGCATCGGCCGCCGACAGACCAGCCAGCTGTTCCAGCCGCCGCTGCTGTTCGGTGACCAACCGTTGCGCTTCTTCCTCCCGTGTGGAGATCTGCGCGTCGCGTGCCTCCAGACTGCCGACGCGCGCCGCCAGTTCACGCTCCCGACCGTCCAACCCTTCGGCACGCCGGGTGATCTGATCTTCACGATCCTGAACGCGACGTTCGTCACGTTCAATTTCCGAACGGCGACGACGCACTTCGCCTTCGAAATCCTCGCGTAGCTGGATCAGCTCTTCCTTACCGGCGACGACCGCACCCTTGCGAATGGTCTCTGCTTCGCGCCTGGCTTCGTCAAGCAGTCGTGTGGCAGTCTCTTCGGCTGTGGTGCGCGACCTCTGCTGTTGCTCACGCTCCGATGCGGCGCCACCTCTGCGTCCGATAACGAACGCAAGGACGGCCGCGATCGCGCCGACGAGCACGGCGATCGGAAAGCTCTCCATGGATCTATCACTCCACCACGATCGCTCGCGGATTCAAAGTCGCAGTCGCGCTGCACATGGCTCGCGCGCAACCTATTAAGCACTCTGGAACCTACGGGTGAAATTCGGTCGCCGCAACCACTCCAGGCAGTCACAAATCAGCTTCTCACCGGCTCCGGATCAGGGGCCCGCCGCCTCGTCCCCGCGCTTGGCCGGCGGAAGCAACGGACGCAGGTCACCAGCCAAACCACGAATGTCCTCAGCCAGGGCGTCGGCCTCGGCGCGCTCTGTGAAGAGCTCGTCCGTGATCTGCAGTGCGGCCAGAATCGCGGCTTTGTGGGTTTCTACCACGCCTCCGCCATCGAGAATCGCGCGGGTGATTCGATCTACATGCTCCGCCACCGCCCGCGTATGCGCTTCGCTGGCCTCGGTGCGCAGTGTGTACTCTTCGCCCACGATGCGAACCCGCACGACGTTTCGACGGTCGGTCACTTGTCGCTCCCGTTGCCAATTTGCTGTCTGAGAAACCGCACCCGCTCGCTGATCTGCCGCGTGCGTTCGGCGGCTTCGACGAGTCGTTCGCGCAGGGTCGCGTTTTCCAAGGCCAACTCGGAATCGGCAGAGGCCGCCGGCGTGTCTCCGACGGTCGCCAGCGAGGCAGTGACACGCGCAGCCTGAGCTTTCGCGGCGGAGTACGCCGCTGCCTGTGACGGCGCGACCGCCTCTGCCGCCGCAGCGTCCGCCTGAGCTGTGGCCTGCTCCGCCAACGCCAACGCCTGCTCCAACTCCGCAATCCGCCGACGAGCCGTTTCGGCGACCTTGGTCAGCTCTGCGGCGTGCGCCGTTACCTGGTCAAGCTCGCGTACCTGCGACTCGGCCGACAACGCACGACGGCGAAACACCGCCAGTTGATCGGTGACATTCCGGATGACGGCCTCGAGCTCAACAAAGGCCGAACGACCAGCGGCTTCAGGACGTGCGGGGTCGGACACCGAGCTCTCGTTCAAGGGTCTGCAGCAGACGGGCGCGCCGTCCTTCGATTTCCTTATCCCGCAGCGTGCGCTCCGCGTGACGGAACGTCAAGCGCCAAGCCAGCGATCGATGCCCCGCCGGCAGTCCTTCGCCGCGGAACTCATCGAACAACTCCAGTCGCTCGAGCAACTCACCGGCACTTTCGCGCAGCAGCGCGTGGACCGTGGCGGCCGCGACGTGCGCCGGCACCAACAACGCGAGATCGAATGTGGCCGCGGGATATGAGGGAAGCGGAACATAACGCACGTTCGCCCACGCCGAACCTGCACGCGCCGGCGCCCTGCCGCGCCCGTGCTTGCCATGATCCGCGACATCCGCCGAGGGCATCACGCCCAACGTGATCTCGATACCAAACGCAGTGCTCGCCCACACCGGCAGATCGAGTGACAACCGCTGCACCGCGCCCACCGGTGCTTCGTGTCCAGTCGCGTGCACACGCCACAGCACGTCATCGCTGTCTCGCTCAAGTGTGATGGTGGCATCGGGAAACGCCGACTGCGCGAGCAGTTCGGCCAACGCCTTCGCATCCCACGCATCATACGGCGGGGGCTCAGGCTCGGTGAAATGTGGTGGGCGCACCGCCCCCATCACCAGCGCAGCCACGCGCACTTCTTCGCGCGGTAAGCGACCGCCGGACGGTACAAACGCCGAACCGATCTCGAACAAACGTACATTGCCCTGCATGCGAGACACGTTGTACTCCGCGCGTCCCGACAGCGTGGTCACCAAGGCACCGCGCAAGTACGGTTCATCCTCCGCGAGCGGATTGCGCACCCGCAGCGATTCATCGGCGCCCGTGGCCACAAACGGCATGGGCCGTGTCTCCGCCAAACCCGCGGCCACACATGCCTCGCGCACGCGGCGGGACATCACATGCAACGCGTGATCCGGCACCGTGCCCGGACGGAACGGCTGCACCACATCCGGCAACTCGTCAAACCCGATGAGTCGCGCCACTTCTTCGATCAGGTCAACTTCGAGCCCCAGGTCGTGGCGCCACGTGGGCGGGTTCACCATCCACGCCTCGTCGCCGTCGGGCTGTAAGACGCATCCAATCGACAACAGCGTGCGTTCGATGTCGGTGCGCGCGATGGCCGTGCCCAGGAGCAGCGCCGCGCGAGGTCCACGCAGCCGCACTGCCGCCGGTGCCGGACGCGCGGTGCCCGCATCGATGACCCCGGTAATGCGCCCACCAGCCACGGCGGCAATCAACGACGCCGCGTGACCGGCCGCCTTGCCGGTGAATCCGGCGTCCACACCACGCTCAAAACGATAGCTCGCGTCGGTCGACAACTGCACGCTGCGGCGCACGCGTCGCACGAACGACGGATCGAACCATGCCACTTCGAGCAGAATATCGGTGGTGGAATCGTTCACCTGACTCGCTTCTCCGCCCATGATGCCGGCGAGCGCGGTGGGACGTTCCCCATCGCAGATCACGGTGGTACCGGTC
>JBBRFQ010000062.1:0-17985 GCA_038224035.1 Gemmatimonadales bacterium | reverse complement strand
CCGCGTTGATCTGGCAGCAGCTTCTCCTTATCGCCCCTGTGCTGCTGTACTCCATGGTGGCCCATGAGTATGCCCACGGCTGGGCGGCGCTCAAGCAGGGTGACCCCACCGCGGAGTCACTCGGTCGGCTCACGTGGAATCCTGTCTCGCACATTGATCCGTTCATGACGGTGCTGCTGCCGCTGATGCTGGCTTTTGCCGGCGCGCCGATTCTGGGTGGCGCGAAGCCGATTCCGGTCAATCCGGGAAATTTCCGGAATATCCGGCGCGGCGACATCATCGTGTCATTAGCTGGTGTGACGGCGAACCTGTTGATTGCGATCTGCTGTATCCCGTTGGCGGTACTGTTCGGTTGGCTCGGCGGACTCACGCCGTCAGCCGTTGTGCCGTTCGCGATTCTGCAACACATGGCGATTTACGGCATCTTCCTCAACGTGATTCTGGTGGTGTTCAACCTGCTGCCCATTCCGCCGCTCGATGGGTCGCATGTGTTCAAATATCTGCTGCCACTGCCATTGGCGCGTGCCTACACGCGACTGGCTGGCGCCGGCATTCTGGTGCTGGTCGCGTTGATGTACCTCGTACCAGGCTTCAGCTCCATCGTGCTTGGACCCGCGCTCTTCGTGCGCTCGCTCGCCGAGCGAGTGTACTTTCCGTTCCTGCTCCCGAACCCGCTCTCGTGATCGCGCCCTCGTTCCGTCCTCTGGACTCGGCCAATCCGCCGTTCGTCGTCGAGCTCGATCAGTTTTCGGGCCCACTCGATCTGTTGCTGTCGCTCATTCGCGACGAACAGGTTGACATCTACGACATTCCGATCGCGCGCATCGCCGAACAGTTTCTCGCACGCATCAGCACGCTCGGACTCGACGAGGCCGCCGACTACCTCGAAATGGCGGCACGTCTGCTTCGTATCAAGGCGCAGATGTTGCTGCCGCGCGCCGAAGGCGAGGAGACGTGGGAGGATCCACGCGCTGAACTGGTGCGCCGATTACTCGAGTATCAGCAGATGCGCGAGGTCGTGGATCTGCTGGAGCGTCGTGGCGAAGAGCGTCGCAATCGGTTCGCGCGCTCGTGGGTGCCTCCCGTCGAAGTGGCATCTTCGGCGGCGGCTCCGCTGGTGTTATCGCTGAGCGATTTGCTGGCGGCGGTCGATCGCGTGATGCGCGTGACCAAAGAGCCCACGATGCACGAAATCATCGCGCGTGCGCTCGACGTGCAGGGCGCGATGACGACGGTGCGTCGTGTAATTGCGCTGCGTCGTCACGCGCGCTGGACGGACATGATCGGCCCCGACGCGGAGCCCTGGCAGGTGCTGTCGGTGCTGCTCGCGTTGCTCGAAATGGCCAAGCTCGGTGAAGTCCGGGTGGCTCAACCTATCCCGTTTGCCATGGTGGAGATCGAACGACGTGACGCCGTTAGCGAAGCTGCTTGAAGCAGCGCTCTTCGCGAGCCCCCGTCCGATTCCTCTTGACGCGCTCGCGACGCTCGACCTCGACGCGTCGCCCGCCGCACTGGCGTCGGCGCTCGACGAGCTGCGTGAACACTATGATGTGGACGGGCACGGCGTCGAGTTGATCGAGCAAGGTGGGGGGTGGCAAATTCTCACGCGTCCGGAGTACACGGAAGCGATTGAACGCGCGCATGTCTCGGTGCGTCCGCAGCGGCTGAGTTCCCCATCGCTCGAAACACTCGCGATCATTGCGTATCGTCAGCCCATCGGGCGCGCCGAGATTGAGGAGATCCGTGGTGTGGCGGTGGGCAGCGTGCTCAAGTCGCTGCACGAGCGCACTCTCATCGATGTCGTGGGACGCAGCGAGGGAATCGGACGACCGTTGCTGTATGGCACCACGCCGCTGTTCCTCGAGCAGTTTGGATTGCGGCACCTCGAAGAGTTACCGCGGGCGGACGAGCTCGCGATTGCGTTGCGCGGTGCGGGTGGTCTCGTGGGTACGCCGATCGAACCACCCGCGCCGTTGTTGCCGCTGGGTGCGGCGGCGGTCGCAGACACCGTGATCGCAACCGAGTCCGAGCCGGTGGAGTCCGTCGAGCCCGTCGAGTCCGTCGAGCCCGTCGAGGCGTCCGAGGCGTCCGAGGACGTGGACGCCGTCGTTTCGCAAGGCGCACCCGGAGAGGAGGAAAGCGAGGGATCGGAGGGATTCGTTTCTGATGATGACACCGATCCCTACCGCGACGAGCCGCTCTCCGCGAGCGTCGAATGACCGGTCGCGGAAAGCCCAAGCGGCCCGGCGGCCCCCGTCGTCCCGCCCCCAAGCGGGATCCGTTCACTACGCCCGTGGATCCCAAGGCCGAAGGGCCAATGCGCGTGCAGCGTGCGCTGGCCCGTGCGGGGCTCGCCTCGCGCCGTGAGGCCGATCGCCTCGTGGCCGAAGGGCGCGTGCATATCAACGGCATTCCGGCGCTCACCGGGCAGGTCGTGGATCCCACACGTGATGTGATCACAGTAGACGGGCGCGCGGTGAAGACGGCGGTCACCAGCACCACGTGGATCGTGTTGCACAAGCCGTCCGGTGTCATGACCACCAAGAGCGATCCGGAAGGACGGCCCACCGTGTTCGAACTGGTCGCGCCGGTGCCCGGTCTGGTGTACGTGGGTCGTCTCGATTTTCTCACTGAAGGGCTGTTGCTGCTCACCACTGACGGGCAGGCCGCGCATCGCCTGACTCATCCCAGTCGCGAGGTGGAACGCACGTACGTGGCCATCGTGCGCGGCGACGCGCCCGGCGCCGTTCGGGCCGCGCGTCGTGGCATCGAACTCGAAGATGGCCCGGTACATCCCGTCTCGGTGCAGGCGGAATCGCTCGGCGAGCGCCGGTGGTCGTTCGAGATAACGCTGATCGACGGGCGTACGCGCGAAGTGCGCCGGCTCTGCGAGGCACTCGGGCTGACGGTGGAACGTTTGATTCGCACCCGGTATGGTCCGGTCTCGCTCGATGATCTGCCCGTCGGCGAAAGCCGGCCGCTGACGTCTCGCGAGCGGACCGTGATCGAGGCGCTGAGCGGCGGGTAACCGACCGCCGCGCATCGGTTTCACACTAACGGTGAACGCCAGCGGGTAGCGCAGGGTATGCCTGCAGATGAGCTTCATCGATACTGGCCGCGATCATTACGCCTGCGCCGTGGCGCGGGTGCCCCTGACTCTTGAGTGGAGTACCGCACGTTGACCGTTCCTCCTATTTCGGCGGCGAATCAGGTAGCTGTTCGGCGTGATCCGGCCGTGATGGCTGATAGCGCCTCGCCCCAGGCCGGTAGTGTGAGCGCCGACGTGCAGCTCGTTCAGAGTGTGTTGCACGAGGTGGCCCGCCGCATCGTGGGGCAGGACTATCTGGTGGAGCGACTGTTGATCAGTCTGCTTACCGGCGGGCACGTGTTGCTCGAAGGTGTACCGGGTCTCGCCAAAACACTCACGGTACGCACGCTCGCGGAAACGGTGCACACCACGTTCCAGCGCATCCAGTTCACCCCGGATCTACTGCCGGCCGACGTGATCGGTACGCAGATTTTCGATCAAGCCACGGGTGAGTTCCGTGTAAAGCACGGTCCGATCTTCGCCAACATCATTCTGGCCGACGAAATCAATCGAGCACCGGCCAAGGTGCAGGCCGCGCTGCTCGAAGCGATGCAGGAAAAGCAGGTGACGATCGGCGGCACGACGTATCCGCTGGTCGAACCGTTCCTCGTGCTGGCCACGCAGAATCCGATCGAGCAGGAAGGCACCTACCCGCTGCCGGAAGCACAGGTGGACCGCTTCATGTTCAAGCTGCGGGTTGGCTATCCGTCTCGCGCCGAAGAAAAGGAAATCCTGCGTCGTATGGCGAGCGGCGAGAAGATTCCCGTCGCGGCCGTCGCGACACCCGCGCAGTTGCTCGACGCGCGGCGCCGCATCGCCGAGATGTACATGGACGATCGCCTGGTGGACTACATCGTGGAGCTGGTGCACGCGACGCGTTATCCCAAGGACGTCGGACTGGCCGATCTGGTGCCGCTGGTCGAGTTTGGTGCGTCACCGCGTGCCACCATCGCGCTTGGTCAGGCGTCGCGTGCGCACGCGTTCCTGCGTGGCCGCAGTTTTGTCACGCCGGACGATGTGAAAGCCATCGCGCCCGATGTCCTGCGCCATCGTGTGCTCACCACGTTCGAAGCCGACGCCGAAGGCGTCACGTCGGATGCCATCGTCACGCGCATTCTGGGGCGCGTCGAGGCGCCGTGAGCGAGCCGTTTGTCGTCCCATCCGATGTGCTGCGACAGGTGCGGCGTCTCGAACTGCGGACGCGTCGCCTCGTGGATTCTCAGTTCGCGGGTGACTATCGGTCGCTCTTCAAGGGGCAGGGCATGGAGTTCTCGGAAGTACGCGAGTACCAGCCCGGCGACGAAGTGCGCACGATTGACTGGAACGTGTCGGCGCGCATGGGCCGCCCGTTCGTCAAGCGCTATGTCGAGGAGCGCGAACTCACCGTCATGCTGGCGCTCGATGTGTCCGGCTCCTCGCAGTTCGGGACGGGCGCGCGCTTCAAGGCGGAGTTGGCAGCGGAACTGGCCGCGGTGCTCGCGCTCGCTGCCGTGCGCAACAACGATCGCATCGGATTGCTCTGTTTTTCGGATCGTGTCGAGCATGCGGTGCCACCGCGCAAAGGACGCCGTCATGCCCTGCGCGTGCTGCGCGACTTGCTCACCATTCGTCCGGTTGGTCGGCGCACCGATTTCGCGATCGCGCTGGAACGACTTGGCCGTCTGCTGCCGCATCGGTCGGTTGTTTTTGTGTGCTCCGATTTTGTGGGCGACAATCTTGAGCGACCGCTGTCGTTGCTCGCCCAGCGGCACGATGTGATCGCACTCACGGTTGAGGATCCGGCAGAGGTGGTATTGCCGGATGTGGGCGTCGCGCGACTCACCGATCCGGAAACCGGCGATGTGATCGACGTGGATACGAGTGATCCGGCGGTACGTGCGTGGTTTGCGGCGCAGATCGCGGAGGAGCAGCGCGTGCGACAGAAGTTGTTCGGACGGCTGGGTATCGACGAAGTGCTGGTGCGCACAGACTCAGGGTATGTGGAGCCGCTGCTCGCGTTCTTCCGGGCGCGCGCCCGGCGCGCCCACGGTGCGGTGCGCACCGCTGCGCGTCCGGCGGTCGCGGGTAGCGCGGCATGATGCGACGGCGGCACGACGCGCGTGCTGGTGCCGCCACGTTCCACACGCGGCCGAGGACGAAGGCGTGTGCACGGCTGAGCATGCTGGCGATCACGCTGCTGCCGTGGGCGTTCGCCCACGCGCAGACGAACACGCCGCGCTCGCCGATCTCCGGCGTGGCGACGTCCGTCCGACAGGATGTGCAAGCCGGCGTCATTGTTCGCCCCGACACTGTCACCGTTGGCGATCCCTTTACGATCACGGTGCGCGTACGTGTGCCGGTTACGGCGCTCGTGCGCTGGCCCGCGCTCGATGACACGTCAGCGAAGATTGCCTTGCGTGCGCCCATGCAGCGGCGCGACGGTCCGTCCGATGTGAGCGGGCGCGAAGAGATCGCGGAGTTTGAAGTCGCCGCGTGGGATACCGGGCGGGTCGCCACGAACTGGCCGCCGGTCGCCGTGATTGTGGGAAGTGATACGGTCAACGTCCCGCTTGCCGGAGCGAGCGTGTTCGTGCGTAGCGTGCTGAGTGCTGACACCACCGAGCATGTGCCGCGTCCCGCCAAGCCGGTGTTTGAACAGGTCGTGCCCTGGTGGCAGAGTTGGTGGCTGGCCGCGGTGGTGGTCGCAGTGCTCGCCGCGCTCGCGTACATGATCTGGCGACAGCGTCGCCGCGTCGCGGTGAGCGTGCCCGGGCCGAGGCTCGGTCCGTACGAGTACGCCATGCACGCCTTCGATCGACTCGAACGCCTGGCCTTGTCGGACGCGGGTGAACATGGACGCGCGTCGGTGCTGGCCATCGATATTCTGCGCGGCTATCTCTCGGCGCGCATTCCGATCACGACGCGCGCACAAACAAGCGCCGAACTGCTGGCCTCGGTGGGCGATGACACGCGCATCCCGCTTACCCGACTCATTCAGTTGTTGGTGCAAACCGACGCGGTGAAGTTCGCGCGTCGACGGGTGACGCCGGATGAAGCGCGCGCGATGACCGCGGAAGCGCGTGAGATCGTGGAATCGGTGGAGGAGGTCGAGCGGGTTCGGCGTGCGCACGCCGAGTCGGTAGCGCGTGCGCAGGCGGCTCGCGCGAAAGAATCCGGCACACGCCCCGATCGCCGTGAGCCCACGGGGGTTGCATGATGGAGTGGCTGCGAAGCTGGTGGGACACTCCGCTGGCGATCATGCCGAGCCTCGAGTTCGCGCGGCCGTGGATCTTGTTGCTGTTGCTCGCGATTCCTGTGTGGGTGTGGTGGAACCGTCGCGCTCGGCCACCGGCGCTGGTCTTCTCGCGCGCGGAGTTGCTCACGAAAGGACCGCGCGGTGGCACGCGACTCGCGCGCGTAGCGCCAGTGCTGCGCTGGTTGGTGATCGCCGGCTTTCTTGTGGCTCTGGCGCAGCCGCGCACAGGTGCCCGGACGCAGAACGTCACGCGCGACGGCATCGACATCGCGCTCGTCGTGGACATTTCAAGCTCCATGTTGGCCGAGGATTTTCAGCCGCAGAACCGGATGGAAGTGGCCAAGGACAAGGCCAAGGCATTTGTTACCGGACGGAGTACCGATCGTATCGGCGTCATTGCCTTCTCGGGTGAAGCGTTGACGCAGGTGCCGCTCACGGCAGACTATCCGGTGGTGCTGGCGGCGATCGACAACTTGCAGCCTGGGCAGTTGATCGACGGTACCGCGATCGGCACCGCGATCGCCACCTCGGCGAATCGCCTGCGCAGCGCGGGTGGTCGTTCGCGCGTGATGCTGCTGCTCACGGACGGCGAGAACAACCGTGGCGAAATCGATCCGCGCACGGCTGCACAGGCCGCTGCGGCGTTTGACATCCGCATCTACGCGATTGGTATCGGCAGTGAAGGGATGGCGCCGATTCCGGTGTCTCGCGGTCTGTTTGGATTGCGCTACGAAAATCGCCCCGTGCGCATCGATGAGGCCCTGTTGACGGAAATCTCCGAGTCCTCCGGCGGCAAATACTTTCGCGCTCGCGATGCCGAGGCGCTGCAGGCCATCTTCGAGCAAATCGATCGGCTTGAACGTTCACCGGTTGATGCGAAGAGTTATGTGCGATTCACGGAACGTTTTCAGTGGCCGCTGGCCTTGGCGATGTTCGCGCTGCTCGGCGAAGTGTGGGTGTTGGCGTGGCGCGGACCGTTGCCGTGACGTGGCCCGACGTGCGTTTCGATATGCCGTGGCCAGTCGCGTTGGCCATTGTGCTGCTGGTGCCCGTGCTGGTCGCGCTGGCGATCAGCCGCGCGCGTCGGCAGCGATCGGCGCGCCTCGCACGATTTGCGTCGGCGCTCACCCTGCCGCGACTCGGCGGTGCCCCCGGTAGCCGGAGGGGACAGTCGTGGCGGTTGACCGGTGTGGCGGTGCTGAGCGCGCTGGCGCTCACCGGTCCGCGTTGGGGAATGCTCAGTTCGCAAGAGACGCGACGCGGGATCGATGTCGTGGTGGCACTGGACGCCTCGCTCTCGATGATTGCGCAGGACGAACGGCCGTCGCGTCTTGATCGCATGAAGCAGGAGGTGCGGCGATTGCGCGCGTCGCAGCGTGCGGATCGCATGGCGTTGATCGCATTTGCGGGACGCAGCTACATCCTGACCCCGCTCACCGCCGACGACGGCGCGCTCGAGCTGTACCTCGAGAACCTGAATCCGGATGTCGTCGGCCAGGCGGGCTCCTCGATCGCACGCGCGATCCGACAGGGGACCGAACTGCTCGGCGCCTCCACCGGCTCGTCTGACCGCGCCTTGGTCATCATGAGTGATGGCGAAGCGTTTGAGCCGATCGAGGACGTACGCGCGGCGGCGACCGAGGCGGCGCAGCAGGGCATCGTGCTCGTGACCGTGGGATTCGGCACCATCGAAGGCGCCACGATTCCGGAAGTTGTAGGCTCGGGCATTCGTGAGAAACGCGATGAGCAGGGACAGATTGTCGTGACAAAGTATGTGCCCGATTTGTTGCAGGCCGCGGCCGAGGCGTCGGGTGGCGTGTTCGTTCCGGCAGATGTGACGGACCGCGCCGGACGCGTACGGGCGGCGCTGTCCACGCTCCGAACAGAGAAGCGTGCCGTCTTGTCACGCGAAGATCACGTGTCGCGTTTCACGTGGTTTCTTCTGCCCGCGCTCCTGCTCCTGCTGCTCGACACGTGGCTCATGCAGCGGCCCGCGCGGCGCGCCCGATCGGCGACCACATCAACCGCACCATTACCTGCTTCAGGAACGACGCCCGCGGTGACGGCGCGAGTGGCGGGTGGGCCTGTCGTTGCGGTGGTCACGGCGCTCGTGTTGATGCTCGGTGCGTGTGCGCGGGAGCCCGATCCGGCGCGGCGTCTTGAGGCCGGTGATGCGCTCGGTGCGGCGCAGGCGTACGCGAACATGATCGCAGGCGGTGACACTTCGTATGTCACGCGCTACAATCTTGCCACCGCGTTGTTGGCCGCCGACTCGTTAGGCGAGGCCAATCAACTCTTCGAACAGGTGCGACGTGGGGCCGATGGTGAAGTGCGTGCGCGCGCTCGCTACAACGAAGGGTTGTCAGCCCTGATGCAGGGGCGCGCGACGGCAGGGGACACGGCCAACGCCGCGTTTGCGAAAGCGCGAGAGCTGTTCCGTGCGTATCTGTCCGAGCGATACGTCGACGACGACGGCAAGTGGAACTACGAACTCGCGCTGCGTCCGCAGCCTCCGATGGGCGGTGGTGGTGGTGGCGGAGACAACGACGAGCAAAACTCCGAACAGCCAGAGTCGCAGCCCCAGTCCGGGCAGCTCGATGAGGCGCAGGCGGAAGCGTTGCTCAACAGTGCGGCCCGTGAAGAACGCGATGTGCAGGGACGTCAACAGAAGATGGTGCGGCGCCCGCCGCCTCCCGGCGGTCGCGACTGGTGAGCGCCTTCACCGTGACCGCGTTCGATATGGTAACGTCCGGCGTTCGGCGAGCGGCCGTGGTTGTGTGTGTGGCGCTGGCGTCGGTGTGTGCACCACTGCAGGCGCAACCGCGCGCCCCCGAGATTCAGAATCGTGTGCGGCTCGATCCATCCAAGCCGGTGGACTTCCGCGTCATGATGGTGCCCGACACCGTGTACGTCGGGCAGCAGGCCACGTACGAAATGGGTGTGTTCATCACCGAAGCGGCGCAGATGCGCATGCGCCGCAACCCCGAGGTGGTGCCGGCGGAACTGCGCGGGGTGCTGGCGTACGATCTGGGCGGACCACAGTCGCTGCCGGCGCTGAACCAGAACGGACAGCGCACCTTTCCGCATGTCTTGCAGCGCGCGCTGTTCCCGCTCGCTTCGGGTCTCATCACAATCCCGGCCTCGCAACTCTCGTACGCGCTGCCGCGCTCGGCGAGTTATTTCAGTCGCGAGGAGACCGCCGTTGTGCGCGCCGACGAAGTCACACTGTATGCCAAGCCGCTGCCCTCCACGAATCAGCCCGCGCGCTTCTCCGGAGCCATCGGTGTGCTGACCGTGCAATCGCGCGTTGATGTACCAGCGGCGCGCGTTGGCGAGCCGGTGGTGCTGACCGTTCGCGTCGGTGGACGTGGCAACGTGAAGCTGTGGCCGCGCCCCACACTCTCCGCCGCCAGCGCCTCGATTGTCATCGCGGGAGAACGTGTCCGCATCGACACCTCAGGGCAGTATGTGCGTGGCTCGAAGGAGTTCGACTGGTTGTTGACGCCGGAGCGCGAAGGCCGACTGATCATTCCGGTGGTCGACTATCCCTTCTTCGATCCGTACGACGAAGCGTACCGCATCGCCAACACCGACTCGCTGTCGCTCGCGGTCGCCGCCGGACAGATCGCGCCGATGGATTCTCTGGAAGCGACCGCGAACACGCTCAGTATTCGCCGCGTCGACCGTGGTCCGCTGCGCGCGCCGGTCGACGCGCATCCGCTGTTTTGGGCGCTCGTCGCGTTCGCGCCAGCGCCGGCGATATGGATGCGTCGTCGGCGGAAGCTGGCGCGTTTCGTGCCCGTCGATGGGTCGCCGGCGGCCGAACGCGAACGGGAGCACCCCGCCCGCGTTGACGCCCGCCCGCCCGCCGCGCCGGTGCATCCCGTTCGCGTCGCTGCGTCGGCACTCCGCCGACGGTTCCTTGATGACCTCGCGGAGCGACTCGATACGACGTCCGCGCAACTGGTGGAACGCAAGGCGCTGCAGCAGCGACTGCGTCGGCGCGGCGTCACGCGTGAGACGACGCGAGAGGTGATGTCGCTGCTGTCGCAGCTCGATGAGGCGGCGTGGTCGGCGGTGGCCGGCATAGGGAGTGGTGCGGCCCAGCGGGAGCCGTCATGGACGGAACGCATTCGCGAACTCACGGATCGCGTGATCAGTGAGGCCATGCCCACACGATCGGGAGCGAGCCTCACGAACGCAAAACGCACGGACGTCACACGTACGCGCGATCAACCCGGGCGCGGATCAGGCAAGCACCGCCTGGTCTGGTGGCTCTTCCTCGGGAGCGCCCTGGTGCTTGGTACGGGCCCCGCGTTGCACGCGCGCGCGGCCGCGTTCGATGCGGCGATCGCGCTCTACGACAGTAACTCCTTCGCGGACGCCTCGGTGACCTTCTTTGAGATCGCCGAACGCGCGCCGCGTCATGCCGATGCCTGGGCCAACGCGGGAACCGCAGCCTGGGCGGCGAACGATACCGTCGGCGCGGTAATCGGCTGGCAACGTGCCGTTCGACTTGAACCAATGGCTGGCGATGTCCGCGAACGCGTCGGACTGTTACCGGCAAACGCCCGCGATGGTCTGGCGCATGTGCCGCGCGTGCCGAGTGAACTGCCCGCACTACTCGCGGTGGCGCTTTGGTGTGTCGCGTGGGGAATGCTCGCGCTGAGCGCGACGCGCGATCGTCGAGCGCTGTGGAAAACGGGTGCAGCTGTGATGCTGATGGCGATCGCCGCGACCACGTGGCACGTGATGCTCTCGTCAACGCGCTCGGCCGCGGATCTGGCGGTGGCGGAGCAAAGGTCGCCGATGCGCGTGACGCCAGGCGAAGACGCCAACGCGAACGGTGATGTCGAACCGGGCGATATGGTGGTTATTGGCGAATCGCGCGTGGATGCAACCCGCGGCGATCGCTGGTTCGCGGTGCAGCACGTCGACGGACGCCTTGGCTGGCTTCCCGAGCGCGTGCTCTACGTGTTCGCGTCGTCCGGCGGTCGCTGATGCCGCGCATTCGCGTGTTGAGCGGTCCCGTCGCCGACCAGATCGCGGCCGGAGAGGTCGTTGAGCGTCCGGCCTCAGTCGTCAAGGAGCTGGTGGAGAATGCGCTCGACGCGGGTGCGACCACCATCGACATCACGGTGGAAGACGGCGGTCGCGCGTTGATTCGCGTGGCCGACAATGGCTCTGGCATGTCGCGAGACGACGCCGTGTTGTCGCTCGAACGTCACGCCACCAGCAAGATTACCACCGCGGAAGATCTTGTCGGTGTCACGAGTTTCGGCTTTCGCGGTGAAGCATTGCCGGCGATCGCGTCGGTGTCGGAGTTTGCGGTGGAAACCGCGCCCGATGACGGCGCCGGCACGATTGTACGGGGGCAGGGCGGTGAGATTGCGTCGGTGCAGGACGGGGCGCGTCGACGCGGCACGACCGTGCACGTGCACCGTCTGTTCTTCAACACCCCGGCGCGACAGAAATTCCTCAAGGGGGCACGCAGTGAGTGGCGTGCGATTGCCGACACCGTCGGCAGCATCGCCCTGCTGCGCCGCGATGTGCATTTCGTATTGCGCCATGATGGCAAGGTCGGTCTCGAGCTGCCCGTCGCGCCGACGCTGCGGGCCAGACTCGCGGCCCTCTGGGGTCACGATTCCATCGCGCGTTTTGTCGACGTGGACGATGTGTATGGCGTGGTGCATGTGCGCGGTTTGGTGGAGCGTCCCGCCGATGTGGGCACGCGGACACGGCGGGTGCTGCTCGTGATCAACGGGCGTGTCGTGCGCGACAATGGCATCGTGCGCGCCGTCGAAACGGCGTATCGCAGCACGTTGCCCTCCGGATTGCGACCGTCGATGGTGCTCGAGCTCACGCTGCCGGCGAATGAAGTCGATGTCAACGTACACCCGGCGAAATCAGAGGTGCGGCTGCGCGAGCGCTGGCCTGTCGAGCGCGCGGTTGAGCACATCGTTCGGCGCGTATTGGGCGAGTTCGATGCTGCAGCGGGACTTGGCTGGCGCACGTGGACCGCCCCGTCGCCAGAAACGCCGCCGGGAGCTGCGCCCGACACCCGACGCGATATCGAACCGTGGATGCTGCGTGTGCAGTCCGCCGGTGACGCCTTGTTCAGCGAGGGAGGGCGCACGACGCCGACTGCGTCGCAGGCGAGCGCGCACGCCGGCGACGGTGAGTGGACATCGCGCGCCGCCACCACCGTCACGGTAGCGTCGGACACGGCGTCAACGGATGAAACACCCGCGCTGCCGTTGTCGTCGGACTCAATCGTCGTGCCGCCGCTGATGCAGCTGCGCCGCACCTATCTCATGTTCGAGCACGTCGAGGGCGTCGTCCTGATCGATCAGCACTCGGCGCACGAGCGTGTGTTGTACGAGCGGTTCCTCGCGGCGATGGCGCAGGGCACGGCACCGGCGCAGCGCCTGTTGTTTCCGCTCACGCTGCATCTTTCGGCGCAGGAAGCCGACGCCTTCGACGCGCAGGCCGACACGTTCCGAAAACTCGGGTTCGAGGTTGAGGCGTTTGGCGGGCATACGCTGCTCGTACAATCGGTCCCCATGCCGCACGCGCGATTCGACGCCGAGCGATGTTTGCGCGATACGCTCGCCGCATTGGCCGGTGATCGATCGCCCTCGGACGCATCGCGTCATGAGCGACTCGCCGCGACGGTTGCGTGCAAGGCCGCCGTGAAAGCGGGCGATACGCTGTCGCACGGCGAGATGCGTGCGCTGTATCTCGATCTCGCGCGCACCACTTTGCCCGTGCACGACGTGCACGGGCGCGCCACGATTGTGCGGCTGTCCTGGGACGAGCTCGAGCGGCGCTTCGGGCGTTCGTAGTGTCAGAGCGCGTCCGGGTCATCTGTGGTCCTACGGCCGCCGGAAAAACTGCGGCAGCCCTGCAACTCGCCGCGCGGCATCCGGTCACCATCATCAGCGCCGATTCCCGGCAGATCTATCGGCGGTTTGATATCGGAACGGCCAAACCCGGTTTGGGGGAGTTGGCGGCGGTTCCGCACGTCGGCGTCGATGTGGCTGACCCGATGGATCGATGGTCGGCGTGGCAGTGGGCAGCACTGGCGCGTGAGGCGATCGCTGACGCCATCTCAAGGCAGCGCACTCCCGTGGTGGTGGGCGGCACCGGATTCTACTTGCGTGCGCTCACCGAACCACTGGCCTCACTCCCGCCGCTCGACGAGGCGCGGCGTGACCAGCTGGGCGCGTGGCTCGATGCCCAGCCACGCGAACTCTGGCGCGCCTGGTGCCAGCGCCTCGACCCCGGTCGCGCGGCGCTCGGGCCTGTGCAGTGGCGCCGCGCCATCGAGACGGCGCTGCTGACCGGCGTGCGCCTGAGCACGCTGCACGAAGGGGGCGGGGAGGCTTCGCGCGTGCCGGTGCGCTATCTTCTCGTCGATCCCGGTGCACCGCTGGCGGATCACATCGCGCAGCGCGTGGTCACCATGCTCGACGCCGGATGGGCCGAAGAGGTGGAACAGCTTCGTCTCGATGTGCCGGCGGAGGCGCGTGCGTGGCTGGCCACAGGCTACGGTGAAGTGCTGGCGCACGTCGAAGGACGTATGTCGAGAGCCGACATGATCACACGCGTGACCGTTCGGACCCGGCAGTACGCAAAGCGGCAGCGCACGTGGTTCCGGCATCAGCTGGACCAGACATTGGTGACAGCAGTGTCGCCGTACGAGGAGGGGTTTCTGGAGCGGGTCAACGCCTGGTGGCGAGCTCACGACGAGGAGACGGTGTGAAGATCGGGATTACCTGCTATCCAACGTACGGCGGTTCGG
Source organism: Gemmatimonadales bacterium (assembly GCA_038224035.1). Taxonomy (GTDB): domain Bacteria; phylum Gemmatimonadota; class Gemmatimonadetes; order Gemmatimonadales; family Gemmatimonadaceae; genus JAABRT01. Next base: position 3,858 of record JBBRFQ010000062.1, on the reverse strand, counting down.
GGGCCGTGGCGACCGAGCTGGGCATTGCGCTCGCAGCCCGCGGCCACGAAGTGCATTTCATCACGTATCAGCAGCCGTTTCGGCTGCCGAGTTTTCTGCCGCGCGTGTTCTTTCACGAAGTGGAAGTCGGACGGTATCCACTCTTTGAGTATCCACCGTACGACCTGGCGCTGGCCGTGAAGATGCACGAAGTCGTACGCGATCACGCACTCGATGTGTTGCATTGTCATTACGCGATTCCCCATGCCACCAGTGCCTGGATCGCACGCGAAATGCTGCGCGAGTCCGGACAGGATGTGCGCGTGGTGACCACGCTGCACGGCACGGATATCACCATTGTGGGGCAGGAGCGATCGTTCTTCACGATCACCAAGTTCTCCATCGAAAAGTCCGATAGCGTGACGGCGGTGTCCGACTACCTGCGCGACGAGACCTATCGTGCGTTCGGATGTACCGGCTGTGCCGTGGAAGTGATCCACAACTTCATCGATCCGCAGGTCTTTCATCGCGCCCGCTATCCGTCGCCGTTTCCGCCAGAGCTGCGCCGCGGTCGCAAGGTACTCATGCACATCTCGAACTTTCGCGCCGTCAAGCGCGTGCGCGACGTGGTGAAGGTCTTTGCCGAGGTCCAGCGCGCCGTGCCGTGCATGCTCGTCATGGTGGGCGACGGACCGGAACGCGTCGAGGCGGAAGCGGAAGCGCGCGCGCTGGATGTGCACGCCGACGTGCACTTTCTCGGCAAGATTGATTCCGTCGCGCCGCTACTTGCGGGGGCGGATCTGTTTCTCCTGCCCAGCCAAACTGAGTCGTTCGGTTTGAGTGCGCTCGAGGCGCTGGCGTGTGGTGTACCGGTCATCGCTTCGGACGTTGGTGGGCTCCCCGAGGTGATCCGTCATGGCGAAACCGGCTATCTGCGACCGCTTGGTGATGTGCCGGCGATGGCGCAGGATGCGATCGCGCTGCTCAACGACGACGCACGCTGGCTCACCATGAGTCAGGCCGCGGCGCTTGACGCGCGTACGCGGTTCGCCGATCGCGAAGTGGTGGCCCAGTACGAAGCGTTGTATCGGCGTACGGTGGGTACCGTATGACGCTGTGGCAGGCCATCGTGCTCGGCTTGGTACAGGGACTCACCGAGTTTCTTCCCGTCAGCAGTTCGGCGCATCTCTCGCTGGCGCCGTGGCTGCTCCGCTGGCGGGCGCCCGGACTGTCCTTCGATGTCGGCCTGCATCTTGGCTCCCTGGCCGCGGTGGCGTGGTATTTCCGTCAGGACTGGCAGGAGCTGATTCGCGCCGCGCTGACGATGCTGCGAACGCGTCGCGTGCAATCGTTGGCGGAACGGCGCGTGTTCCTGCTGATCGCCGCCACGATTCCGGCCGGTGTCGGCGGACTGTTGTTGCAGGAGTATGCGGAAACGGTCTTCCGGCATCCGGCTATCACCGCAGGCGCGCTGATCGTGCTTGGCCTGATTCTGTGGCTGGTGGACCGCGTGGCGAGCAAGGAGCGCACGCTCGACGTGCTCACAGCGCGCGACGCGTGGCTCATCGGACTGGCGCAGGTGTGTGCTTTGGTGCCGGGCGTCTCGCGATCCGGCGCGACCATGACGGCGGGCCGGGCGCTCGGACTCGATCGCGGTGCCGCGGCGCGCTTCAGTTTTCTCATGAGCTTTCCGATCATCATGGCGGCCGTGGTGTTCAAGGTGCCTGACCTCATTCGGGACGGCGGCGCGTTGATGCCGCTCGTCGTCGGGATTGGCGCCGCGGCGCTCAGCAGTTGGCTGGCCATCACCGTGCTGCTGCGGTTTGTCGTGCGGCACAGCTTCGGCGTCTTCGCCGTGTATCGTGTGCTGCTTGGGATGTTCGTGTTCGCGCTGCTGGCGTGGCGCGGTGCGCCCGCGTCGTAAGCTGATGCCGGATTACAGCGCACTCGATGGCGTGCCGCTCGACCTGGAACGATCGTGCATCAGTCGGTTGGTGCACGAGGCGTCGGTCAGCTCCACCATGGATCTGGCGCACGCGCTGGCGCAGGATGGCGCGCCGTCCGGCACGGTGGTCGTGGCGGACGTACAACACGCCGGTCGCGGACGCGGCGGTAAATCGTGGCGTTCGGCGACTGGTGACGGGCTGTGGTGCACCGTGATCGAACGGGATACGCCGGCGAGCGGGCTGAGCGTGTTGTCCATGCGACTCGGCCTGGCGATTGCCGACGCCGTGGCACCGTGGTGCGACGGCACGGTCGGACTCAAGTGGCCGAACGATGTCGTGCTCGGCGCGGGGCCGTCGCTCGGCGGTGAGTCGACGGCCGGTTGGTGCAAGCTGGCCGGTGTGCTCGTCGAAGCGCGGTGGCGCGATGCACAGGTGGAGTGGATCGCGATTGGCATCGGCCTGAATTTGCGCGTGTCGGCCGGGGACGCGCCGAGTGGCGCGCTGCGCGAGGGCGTGACGCGCGCCGATGTGTTGCACGCACTCATTCCCCGAGTGCGCCTCGCGGCGCGGGCGCACGGTGCGTTCTCCGCTGCCGAGGTGGTCCGGTGGAACGCGCGCGATATGGCGATCGGGCGGGCGTGTAGCGCGCCGGAGCGTGGTGTGGTGGCCGGTGTTCAGGCCGATGGTGCGTTGCGGATTACGATGGCAGATGGGAGCGAAGGCGCGCATCGGTCCGGATCATTGATCTTCGTCGCGGAGGACGTCACGTGCTGATCGTGTTCGATGTCGGAAACAGCGAGACCACCATTGGACTGTTCGACGGCACACGACTCGTCGCGCACTGGCGCATCACCACAGATGTCGGGCGCACCTCTGACGAGTTCGGACTGCTGTTGCTCGGACTGTTGCAGTCCGTCGGTGTGGCTGCCGAGCAGGTGTTGGCGTCAGCAATCGGCTCCGTCGTTCCGCCGATCACCGGTCCGCTGTCGGAGGCGTGCGTACGCTATCTCGGCGCGCCTCCGGTGATCGTTGACGCGCGCGCCGCGCTGCCGATCACGGTGGCTGTTGACGAGCCACTCACGGTGGGAGCGGACCGCCTCATCAACACACTCGCGGCGAGCCGCCTGTACAACCGCGATACGATTTGCGTGGATCTCGGCACCGCCACGACGTTCGATTGCATCACCTCGGATGGCGTCTTTCTCGGCGGCGTGATCATGCCCGGGGTGCGCACGTCGGCGGAGACGTTGACGCGTCGCACGTCGAAGCTGCCGGCGACGGAGATTGTGGCGCCGGCTCGCGTGATCGGGACGCGAACGGAGGAGTGCATTCGGGCCGGCGTGCTGTTTGGCGCCGCGGACGCGATCGATGGGATTGTGCGGCGGATCAAACGTGAGTGGCCGCGGCCGGGCACGCCGTACGTCGTGGCGACCGGCGGTCTGGCGGAAGTGTTGCAGCCGTACTGCGAATGCTTTGATCTGGTGGCCCCGTATCTGACGCTCGACGGGCTGCGTATGGCGCACGAGCTTCTGACATCGCCGCAAAAGGCTGCCAATTAGGCAGGTTGCGGTAAATTTGTTGGCATAAACCACTGTCAGATCGACCGTCTATTTGGCGAGCTAAACCGTTACCAAATAGTGGTTTACGTACCCGTGACAAGCGTTTGGCGAGGGCTTGACGCGACTCCCAACATCTGGTAGGCTTACGGAGTGTTAGCACTCACACGAGGTGAGTGCTAACCGTTGTGCCGTCAGTGGAAACATTTCTGACTCACCTTTCGGAGGTTCCACCCTATGACCACTCAGAGTGCCGCGAAAGTTGCGCCGCTCGCCGATCGCGTTGTCATCAAGCCGCTTGAAGAAGCGGAGCAGATGCGCGGTGGCTTGTATATCCCGGATTCCGCGAAGGAAAAGCCGCAGCAGGGCGAAGTCAT
>JBBRFQ010000061.1:0-18115 GCA_038224035.1 Gemmatimonadales bacterium | reverse complement strand
CAACATGCGGCTGAGCAAGCTCGGGGCTATCGAAATGGATCAGATCCCGGCTGATCGTGTCGGGCTCGGATCAAAAGTTGTGGTGGAAGATGAAGCCACCAACGATCGCGAGACGTATCACCTGGTGTTTGGCGATTCGTCTGAGTTTGAGGAGGGGCACGTGACCATGGGTTCCGTCATCGGACTGGCGCTGGCCGGCAAGGCCGTGGGCGACACCGCGACGCTGCGGCTGCCGTCGATCGTGCGCAAGCTCAAAGTGGTGGAGCTGGTGACGATTCACGATAATCCGGCGGCTGTGTAGGGCGTGTCCCGTGGAGATCGCGCGTTCAGTTGACGGTTTTCCGCCCATTACGCCCTCTACGTGTACCGTGGAGATCGCGCCTTCAGTGTACAGTGTGGGTGAACGGTTGACGGTGGACGGTCTCGCGATTTCGCACCGTCCACCGTTCACTGTAAACCCGTACCGTGAACTGAAGGCGCGATCCGGACGGCATGCGCGAGGGCTCGTAACGGTCGACAACCGTCAACCAAAAACCGTTGACTGTTCACGGTTTTCCGCCCGTTACGCTCTTTTACCTGTACCGTGGAGATCGCGCTTTCAGTTCACGGTTTGGGTCAACGGTTCACGGTAGACGGTCTAGCATTCCGCTTTGCCCGCTGCTCGCTCGCGGCGACGCGAGGAGCTAAATCGGCTCCACCGAAAATAGTCGCGTCGATTCCGCTCTGTAGGTCTCGAGCGCCGCGTCACGCTCCTCGTCGCTCCAGCCCAGAAGCGCCGCCATCAGCGGCGCGATGCGCTCGGCCACACCAACGCCATGATCCCGCGTCTCGTACGCGACATGCGTGCGGCGCACGAGCACGTCGGCCAGCGTACACGCTGATTCCCGCTCCACCGCGTGCGCCACTTCGGCCACCAGATACGGGAGTTGGTCAACCAGGCGCAGGCGTAGCGACGCATCACGCTGCGCGTAGCTCCACACATTGCGCCAGCGACCGCCGTACGCGCGTGCCAGTCGTTCGCCCACGGCTGCATCATGCACCGTAGCTGATGCCTCGTGTTCGGTCTGCTCGAGTGAGATGATGTCGCCACCGGGCAGCGGTTCACCTTCACTCCGCTCGCGCGCCTGTGCGCTGGCCTTGTGTCCCGTGGCACGGTCAATGATGTCGATCGCCATCGCGCGGTATGTTGTCAGCTTGCCACCGGTCACACTGACCAGCCCATTCGCTGCGCGCACGATCGCGTGCTCGCGGGAGGCGCCACCAGTATCGCGTGCGCTCCCCGTGGCCGACGCCGCGAGCGGACGGATACCGGCCCACGCGCTGATCACATCATCGCTGGTCAGATTGGCGTATGGAAACCGTTCGTTGACGGACCGCAACAGATACGTGACTTCCTGCGCCGACGCGCGCACGTCATCCGGCCCGCCGCTCGCCGGTCGTTCGGTGGTCCCGATAATGGTGTGCACACCGGCGGGCAGCACAAACATGACGCGTCCATCAAGCGGTGACGTGATCGTAATGGCGTCACGATTGCCAATGCGCTGCCGGGAAACGGCCACGTGAGCGCCGACGGCGCCGTGCACGGCGTGCGTGCTGGGTACACCAGTGAGCGCCGCCGTCGCGTCGCTCCACGGACCGGTGCAGTTGATCACGAGCGGCGCGTGTACCGCGAACGTTCGGTCGGCGATGTGGTCGTGCACGGACACCCCGGTGAGCTTCCCCTGCTCAGTGAGCCCCGCAATCACGTCAACGTGGTTGGCGACAACGGCACCGGCCTCCCGCGCCGCAATCACACTCGCCAACGTGAGACGCGTGTCATCCGTTGCGGCATCCCAGTAGCGCGCCCCGCCGGTAAGTCCATCGCGACCAAGTTCCGGCTCCGCGTCGAGCACTTCGTCGACATTGAGCGCTTCGTGGCGCCCCACGTTACGAAACAGAGACAGCGCATCGTACATGGCGAGCCCGATGCGGAGTTTCCACTTGGGCATTCGCTCGCCGCGATACACGGGCCATGTGAACGCGAGCGGACGCACGAGGTGCGGCGCGAGTTGCAGCAGCAGCCGTCGCTCACGGCTCGATTCGAAGACCAGACCCACGTGTCCGTGCTCGAGATAGCGCACGCCACCATGCACCAGGCGTGAGGAGCGGCTTGATGTGCCGGCCGCGAAGTCATCGCGCTCCACCAACGCCACCCGATGTCCGCGCAAGGCCGCCTCGCGCGCGGCCCCGGCACCGGTGATGCCGCCGCCGATGATGATCAGGTCAAATGACTGGTCCGCGAGCGCCTTGATGGTGTCGCGTCGCGCCGCCACCGCAGCACCGGCGTGCAACACAAGCCGATCGGCCGTAGCGCGCTGCTCGGCGGCCGTCGGCTGATTCACCGCAGAAGATCCCATACACTGATAGTGGGCGCAGAACGCGAACGTCGCCAGTGGCGAGTGGCGCTTCCGCTCGACTTCGCAGTCGTCACCAACCGTTCGCCGTTGACCGTAAACGGTTGCCGGTGAACGGTTGCCGGTGAACGGTTGCCGCGCATTACGCCCTCTACGTGTATCGCGGCGATCGCGCCCGCGGTAAACGGTCGCGGTGAAGGGTCGCGGTGAACAGTCGCGGTGAACGCCCGCGGTGAACGGTCGCGGTGAACGGTCGCGGTGAACAGTCGACGGTGCACGGTTCCCACCGTAAACTGTCCACCGTAAACCCGTACCGTCAACCGAGAGCGCGATCCTGACGGCCCGCACGCATGCCAGTAAATGCCGACCACTGTCAACCACCAACCGTTTACCGTAAACGGTTGGTGATTAACCCTTGCCGCCAGCGACTCCCTCTCCGTGTACCTCGGCGATCGCACCCGCAGTCCACGGTTTCGGTACACGGGCCATCTGCCAACCCGAAATCGGCAGAAGGCCCGCCATCGGCCCGCTCACGGCACGCCGAGCGTGCGATTGAACGGCGACAACGTCCGACCGGCGGCCCGTGCCGATTCGAGCACCGCATTCGCTTCCTTGATCGCGGCGTCGAGCGCTTGCGACGCCTGGGTCGCCTGCTGACGCGACGCCGGACTCGGCGTTTCCCATACGCCCGCAATGGCACCCTTCGCCGCCGCCAGCTGCGCCAGCGCGTTGGCCGCGTTTCCCGCACCACCGCCGAAGGCAAAGCCGCCGCCGCCGCCACCGCCGCCGCCACCACCAGCCGCGCCCGCGGGCGCGGCTGGCGCCGCAGCGCCGGGCGCGCGTCCGGGCGCCACCCCGAACTTCACGCGCACGCTGTCGAACGCTTGAGCGACGGCCGTGAACGCGCGACTCGCCTCCGCCGAGATTGCCGGCGCTGAGTCGATCCGCGCATTCACGGTCGCGATTTGTGTGGCGAGTGCCGTGAGTTGCGCCGCGACCTCGGTGCCGCGCTGTTGACGCGTGTGCAAGTCGTTCAGCAAAGCGTCGTACGCGACGCGCTCCGCGCCGGTCAGCGTGACCAGCGGATCCATCACCACGCGCATCGGCTTGCTGCTCAGCACGCGACCATCAGCCACGAGCGCAACCGTGTATTCACCCGGAGTGACAAACGGCGCGGCGGCGCCACCGCCGCCTCCAAAGCCACCGCCGCCGCCACCACCGCCACCGCCACCGCCACCACCGCAAGGCGACGCCGGCTTGTAGCCCGCGGACGGCAGAGGCGTGGGGACACCGGCAACAGCCCCCGGACGGTTGGCGGCGCCACCACCGCCGCCCGCACCGCCACCTCCCCCCGCACGGCCACCGGGACCGCCGGGCGCGGCAGCCGCAGCACCCGCGATCGGCGCGCCGCGCATATCCCAGCACACCGTCTGGATACCGGCAAACGCACTGTCCGTACGCACGGCAAGCTCACGAATCACGCGACTCCCGCTGCTGATGCGAACGGCGAGCGACGAGGGCGCCGACTTCACGAACATCGAGATCGTCGCGTCAGCCGGCGGGTTTTCACCGACGAACGTTTGATGTCCCCAGAACTCGTCGTTCCGATCGTCCTTGTACTTCCACTGCAACGCGTTCGGCACGGAGAACAGCGCCACATCGGCCACCCGCTGCGCCGCCGAATACTCCTGAATCGGAGACAGGTCGTCGAGCACCCAGATCGAACGACCGTGCGACGCCACGAGCAGCGCATTATCACGCGGATGAATCGTCAGTTCGTCCACGCGCACGTTCGGCAAGTTCGTACGCAGTTTGCGCCAGTTCGTGCCGCGGTCGAGCGACAGGAAAATCCCGCTCTCCGTACCCACGTACAACACGTCCGGATTGCGCGTGTCTTCGGTGAGCGTGCGCACCACTTCGCCACGCAAGCCATTCGTCGTGCGCGTGAAGGTGGCACCAAAATTCGCGCTCATCCAGACGTGCGGTTCGAAGTCGTTCTCCCGGTGATTATCCACCGTCACGTACACGGTGCCGGCGTTCCACCGTGACGGCACAACCTCGGAGACAAATGCACCCGCGGGGAAGCCCGGCAAGTTGCCGGTGATGTTCGTCCACGTCTTTCCGTTGTCGCGTGTGACGCTCACGGTGCCATCGTCCGTACCGGTGTAAATCACCCCGGCCTGTCTGGGCGACTCTGCCAGCGCGACAATCGCCGGCCACTGCGAGATGCCATCATTGCGGGCGATACGAATGTCACTGCCCTTCACCCCCATCGTGACCAGGCTGTCTCGGCTCATGTTCTTCGTAAGGTCGGGGCTGATCACCGTCCACGAATCACCACGATCGGTGCTGCGAAACACACGGTTCGCGGCCACAATCAGCGTGCCCGGCTCATGCGCTGACAGCGTCATCGGCGCGTCCCAGTGGAACCGGAAACGTTCGGTGGCTGGCACCGCCGGTGACACGTTCTGCACCGTGGGGCGGATGCTGCGCGATTCGCCGGTCACCTTGTTGCGGCGGATCATGTTGCCGTCCTGCGACTCAGTGTACACGATGCGCGAGTCACGCGGGTCCGGCATCGCGACAAACCCGTCGCCGCCAAGAATCTGGAACCAGTCGTAGTTCATGATGCCGGCACCAAAGCGCGAACGGCTCGGGCCACACCAGTTGTAGTTGTCCTGCATGCCGCCGCACACATTGAATGGCGTTTCCATGTCATACGACACATGGTAGAACAAACCCACCGGCAGGTTCGGAATGAACTGCCAGGTGCGGCTGCGATCGTACGACACACCGAGGCCGCCGTCATTGCCGATGAGAATGTGATCGGCGTTGCGGGGGTCAACCCAGATCGCGTGCACGTCGTCATGCAGCACGCGCGCGGCATCGGTCTCCACCGTCTTGCCGCCATCCACCGACATGTGCAGCCCGACACCGCCATAGAAGACCGTTTCGGGATTCGTCGGGTCGACGACGAGCTTGCTGAAATACATCGGACGCGGATTCACCGAGTTCACTTTCTTCCACGTCGCACCGGCGTCGTCGGAGCGCCACAATCCCTGATCGCCGCCGCCAGCCGCCACCGCCGCTTCCACCAGCGAATACACGATGTTGCCGTTGGAGCGCGCAATGTCGACCGCGATCCGACCGAGCGAACCTTGCGGATAGCCACCCGCGACTTTGCTCCACGTCTCACCGCCATCGCGGCTCACATGCAGCGCGCTGCCGGGCCCGCTGCCGTTGAAGCAGCAGGTGGTACGACGACGCTGATAGGTGGACGCAAACAGCACCTGCGAGTTGGTGGGCGACATCACCACGTCATTGGCGCCCGTCTCGTCGTCCACGTGCAACACGCGCTTCCAGGTGCTGCCACCATCAACGGTCTTGTAGACGCCACGCTCGCCGCCCGCACCAAACAGTGGACCGGTCGCGGCCACAAACACGATATTGGGATTGGTGGGATCGAGCACGATGCGGTTGATATGCTTCGAGTTGCGCAGCCCCATGTGCGTGAACGTGGTCCCACCATCGGTCGACTTGTAGATGCCGTCGCCCCACGAAATGCTCTGCCGATTGTTCGACTCGCCGGTGCCCACCCACACGAGATCGGGATTCGACTGCGAAATCGCCACGGCACCCGTCGACATCAGCCCTTGGTGCTGCAGCAGCGGCGTAAACATCGTGCCTTTGCTCGTGGTCTTCCAAAGCCCCCCGTGTGCGGTGGCGACATAAAAGATCGCCGGGTTGGCCTCGTACACGGCGAGGCCGGCGATGCGACCCGACATGGTAGCCGGCCCGATGGACCGGAAGTGGAGTGACTCAAACTCCGTCGCCACAGTCGGAGACGTCTGCGCCGACACTGAGAACGGGAAGACGGCCGCACCGAGCGACAGCAGCGCTCGGCCGAGGACGTCGATGCGCGAGGAACGCGGGACCTTCACGAGGGGAGTCTCCAGAGGAGGGTGGGGGGGCAGCATCGGCCGGACTGAGGACAGGATCACGCCAACCGTGCGCCTTCTGCGACCTGAGCGCAAGAGTCCGATCGTCTTCCTACGCGGTGATCGTCTCAGGCGCTGTACCGCCCCGCGCGAGGCGGTAAGTTCCTCACATGATCCGCTATGGCATTCCAGGACAGCGCGTGGCCGTGGTGGCCGGCGTGCGCACTCCATTCGCGCGCTCCGGGACCGCGCTCGCGAACTACACTGCGCTGGACCTCGGCAGGCACGCGGTCGCCGCGCTGATGCAACGCACGGAACTCGATGGCTCCGCGGTGAATCTACTGGTGTTCGGGACGGTGCTGCCGTCGGTCCTTGCCCCGAATATCGCACGCGAAGTGTCGCTATTGCCGCACTTCCCTCGCGATGTCCAGGCGTTCACCGTGGGTCGGGCGTGCGCCTCGGCCAATCAGGCAATTACCGATGCGGCCGACCAGATCGTGCTCGGGCACGCCACGGTGGCGATTGCGGGTGGCGCGGAATCGCTGACGCAGGTGCCGATACTGCACTCGCGGCGCATGGCCGACACGTTGATCGCGGCCAGCAAGGCCAAGTCGCTGTCGCAGCGACTCGGGGTGCTGGGCCGGATCCGTCCGCGGGACTTGATTCCGATTACGCCGGCCATCGCCGAACCCAGTACGGGTCAAACGATGGGGCAGTCGGCCGATACCATGGCCAAGCTGAATGGGATATCACGCAGCGCGCAGGATGAGTTCGCGCTGCGCTCGCATCTGCGTGCCGCCGAGGGCACACGTGATGGCCGTCTGCTGGCGGAGATCGCGCCGATCACGATCCCGCCCACGCACATGGAAATGCTTGCCTCGGACAACGGCATCCGCGCCGACAGTTCCCTGGCGCAACTCGCCTCGCTGAAGCCGGTGTTCGACAAACAGTACGGCACGGTCACGGCCGGCAACGCGTCGCCGCTCACCGACGGTGCTGCGGCCGTGCTCCTGATGCGCGAAGATGTGGCCGACGCACACGGCTATGCCCCGCTCGGATTCATTCGCTCGTATGCCTACGCGGCGATCGATCCTGCGGAGCAACTGTTGCAAGCGCCGGTGTTTGCCGCGCCGCGGGCGCTGGAGCGCGCCGGTCTTTCGCTCAACGATATCGATCTCGTGGAAATGCACGAGGCCTTTGCCGCGCAGGTGCTGAGCAATCTGCACGGCCTCGCTTCGCCGTATTGGGCCGAACGCGCCGGATTCTCTTCGCCGGTTGGCGAGGTGGATCCCACCAAGTTGAATGTGATGGGCGGTTCACTCGCCATCGGGCATCCCTTCGGGGCGACCGGCGCGCGCATTGTGACCACGCTACTCAACGAACTGGCACGCCGTGGCGGTCAGTTTGGGCTGCTCACGGTGTGTGCGGCGGGTGGCATGGGACACGCCATGGTGGTGGAGCGCGCATGAACATCGCTATCGAGTCACGCTCGCTGTCCGTCGTGGTTGAGGACGGCATTGCCATGATCACCTTTGACGCACCGAACGCACCGATCAACGCGCTCAACTCGCGGCTGGCGGGCGAGTTCGATGCCATTTTCGCACAGCTGGAGTCGGACGAGCAGATTGTGGCCGCGGTGCTGCTCAGCGCGAAGCCCGATGTGTGGATCGCCGGCGCGGATATCGAAGAGTTGGTGTCGCTGACCACCGCCGCCGAAGGGGAGGCGCTGTCGCGCGGTGGACAGCGTATGCTCGATCGGCTCGCGGCGCTTCGCAAGCCGGTCGTCGCCGCAATTCACGGTGCGTGTTTAGGCGGAGGGCTCGAGGTGGCGCTCGCGTGTCATTGGCGCGTGCTCAGCGATCATCCCAAGTCGGTCTGTGCCTTGCCCGAAGTGCAACTCGGACTGCTGCCCGGTGCCGGCGGAACGCAGCGACTGCCGCAGGTGATCGGACTACAGGCCGCGCTCGATTTGATCCTCACCAGCCGGAACGTCCGGCCGCGCAAGGCGCGCTCGCTCGGACTGGTCGACGATCTCGTGCATCCGGCGATTCTCCGACAGGTCGCGGTACAGCGTGCGCGTGAGCTGGCAACCGGCACTCGTGTGCGTGCCGATCGCAAGACGTCGGCGAGTGGTTTGCTGCTCGAGGACAATCCGGTGGGTCGCGCATTGCTGTTTCGGCAGGCGCGCGAGCAGGTGATGAAGAAGACGCGCGGCGCATATCCGGCGCCGCTGGCGGCGATTGACGTGATCGCCGAAGGACAGTCGCACGGCATGACCCGCGGGCTCGAGGCCGAAGCAAGGCAGTTCGGTGCGCTCGCGATGACGGCGGTATCGCGGGAGCTGACGTTTTTGTTCTTCGCAACCACCGCGCTCAAGAAAGATCCGGGCGTCGCAACATCTGGTGTGTCCGCGCGTATCGTGAAACGACTCGGCCTCGTGGGCGCCGGCTTCATGGGCGCCGGTATCGCGGGTGTCGCCGTGCAAAAACAATCGCCGGTGCGTTTCAAGGACGCCTCACTCGATCGCATCGCGGCCGGCGTGCGCGCCGTACGCAGCGTGCTCGACGAACGTCGCCGCAAACGGCAGATCACGCGGCTCGCGTTCGACGACATGCTGAGTTTGGTGAGCGGTGGCACCGATTACACCGGATTTCGAAAGAGCGATCTTGTCATTGAGGCGGTGTTCGAGGATCTGGCGGTGAAGCATGAGGTGCTGCGCGAAGTGGAAGCGGCGGCGCCGAATGCGATTTTTGCATCGAATACGAGTACGATCCCGATTGCACGCATTGCAGAAGCGGCCAGCCGTCCCGAGCGTGTGATTGGTATGCATTTTTTCAGCCCGGTGCACAAGATGCCGTTGCTGGAGGTCATTGTTGCACCCACGACCAACCAGGAGACGATCGCCACGGCGGTCGCGTACGGCAAACAGCTCGGCAAAACAGTCATCGTGGTGTCGGACGGACCGGGATTTTACGTGAACCGCATTCTCGCACCCTACATCAACGAGGCCGGCAAGCTGCTCGATGAAGGTGTCGGTATGGATGCGATTGATGAAGCGCTTGTCGCGTTCGGTTTTCCAGTAGGCCCCATCACGCTGCTTGATGAAGTCGGGCTCGACATTGCCGGCAAGTCCGGGCGCATCATGGCCGAGGCATTCGGCGCGCGCATGGAACCTTCAAGCACGCTGCAACGTGTGATCGAGAGTGGGCGCGTCGGCCGGAAAGGAGGCGCCGGCTTCTACGCGTATGACGCGGCGGGCAAAAAAGAAGGCCCGTCGGGCAGCGTGTACGCGCTCACGCCGATTGCCGGCGCGCGTCGCACGATGGCCGGCAGTGAGATTACCGATCGCACGGTGTTGCCCATGCTCAACGAAGCCGTGCGCTGTCTTGAGGACGGCGTGCTGCGTTCCACCCGTGACGGTGACGTGGGTGCCGTGTTCGGCATCGGCTACCCGCCGTTTCGCGGCGGTCCGTTCCGTACGATCGACGCAATGGGCGCTCCCGATGTCGTGCGCCGTCTTGACGCGCTCGACGCCCGATTCCCGGGACGCTACACGCCCGCAACGCGGCTGCGCGAGATGGCCGTGCTTCGGGAACGATTCTACCCCTCTACCGGAAAGCCACTGTGACCCACCCGGAATTCCAGACGGAGCCTGCGGCACTGCATCCACGTCTCGCGGCACTGGCCGTGGTGCTTGATGAAGCACGTCGTGAGCTGCTCGACGCCGCGCACCAAATCCCTACGTCCGCCCGTGCGTCCCGTCCCGCACCGGATCGCTGGTCGGCGGCCGAAGTGCTGGAGCACATGGTGAAAGTGGAAGATCAATCGGGGCGATTGTTCAGTGTTGGTGCGCGACGCCTTCGCGAGTCAGGCGCGGCGGACGAGCAGGACAACGACGCCACGTCGATTATCGATGGCTTCTCACGCTTTCGCGTGGACACCCGCCTGCGTGCGATTGACGCACCGGAAGCGGTCACGCCGTCCGCGGACGCCAATTTCGAGGCCGCCATCGAAGCACTCGGCGCGACACGCGCGAGATTGCTGCAATCCATGCACAAGGCGAGTGGCTTGCCGCTCTCCGAGGCGTCAGCTCCGCATCCGCGACTTGGTCCACTCACGCTCTACGAGTGGTTGCTGATGATTGCCCGCCACGAACAGCGGCACGCCGGACAGTTGCGCGAGATCCGCGCCACGTTCGCTGAAGAGTATGACATTTGAACGCACGGCTCGCGCTCAATGGTGCGCCGCTTCCTCAAAACTTTCCGCAGGAGTGTTTGTGAATCGCGTGTCGATTGCACTTGCCGTGACTCTCCTGCTCGGCACGAGCGGGCTGCTTCCGGCGCAGGGAGCTCCCTTGCCCCGTCCGGCCACCCGCGCCGAACGCACCGGCTACACCGAGACGTCACGTCACGTCGATGTGATCCGGTTCCTCGATTCGCTGATACTGATGCGGGCGCCGATCGTGGTCACCGAACTCGGTCGCTCCGGTGAAGGGCGCGTGCTGCCGCTGGTGATCGCGTCACGGCCGACGGTGCGCACACCGGCCGAAGCGCGCGCACTGCGCCGACCTATCGTCTACGTGCAGGCGAACATTCACGCAGGCGAAGTCGAAGGGAAGGAAGCCGTGCAGGCGCTGCTGCGGGACCTGTCGTTCAACACCGCGCCAAACGTGCTCGATTCCATCGTGCTACTCGTGGTGCCCATCTACAATGCCGACGGGAACGAACGCTTCGGTGATCAGGCGCGCATGCGCGGTGCACAGAACGGACCGGCGCAGGTCGGGCAGCGCCCGAACGCACAGAACCTCGATCTCAACCGCGACTACATCAAAGCGGAGGCGCCGGAAACCCGCGCCACGCTCGCCGCTTTCGCGGCCTGGGAACCGGATGTGTTCATGGATCTGCACACCACCAACGGCAGCTATCACGGGTATCACCTCACCTACTCACCGTCACTGCAGCCGGCCGCCCCACTGGCGCCATACGTGGGCGATACGATGCTGGTGACCATTCGGGCGCGCATGCAGCAGCGCCACAACTTTCGCATCTTCCCGTACGGTAATTTCACCGGCGAGTCCGGACGCGGCTCGCTGACCGACACCATGAAGTCGGCCTTCGTGACGTACGAACACAAGCAGCGCTTCGGCACCAACTACTACGGGCTGCGCGGCGGTATCTCCATCCTCAGCGAAGCGTTCTCGCACGATGCGTTTGACATTCGCGTCGCCTCCACGCGCGCGTTTGTACAGGAGGTGTTGTCGTACGTCGCTGAACGTCCCGCTGAGATCAGGTCGCGTGTGGCCGCGGGCCGCGCCGCCTCCACGTTCAGTGCAACCGGCGCACGTCCGCCGGTCGCAGTGCGTTCGCGCTTCTGGTCGAAGCCGGATACGCAAGCGGTGCTGGTGGAAGTCCTCGAGCGTCTCACGGATAGCACGGCGCGTCACGAACCGGGGATGCCGATTGGACTCAAGCGTACCGGGCGGTTGGCGTCGGTACGCATGCCCGTGGTCGACCGGTTTGAATCGGCGCTCGATCGTACCGCGCCTGCCGGTGGCTGGATTCTCGACGCCAGCGCCGCCGACTCGGCGCTGCCGCGGCTCCGCGCGCACGGCGTGACGTTTGAACGTGTGGCGACCGCCTTCACCGCCGACGTCGAGCTGTTCATTGTCGACAGTATCGCGCGCGCGGCTCGGCCCTTCCAGGGGCATCAGGAGGTCACCCTGTCGGGTCGCTGGCAGCGGGCAACACGCACGGTACCGGCCGGCAGTTGGCGAATCCCGTTGGGCACCAGCCGCGATCGGCTGGCCATGCTGCTGCTCGAGCCGGAGAGTGACGACGGGCTGGTGACCTGGAATTTTCTGGACCGTGGCTTGAGCAAGGCACAACCGGCACCGGTATGGCGACTCGTGACCCCTCGCTGAGTCGGCTGGCCGTGACCATGCTGCGCTATATTTCCGAAATACCCCCGAATGGGGGCAGGCAATTTCGGGAGACGTCGCGTGTCTCCCGGTCCCGTCATCAACTCAATGCTTCGCAACTCTCTGCTGTACCTGTCGCGCCAGCAGCGCATTTTTGACTTTATTCGTGGTAACGGGTTTGCCCGTCGCATGGCGTCGCGTTTTGTGGCCGGTGAAACGATCGCGGAGGCGTGTGAAGCGGCCGCCGATCTGAATGCGCACGGCATCTCAGCAACACTCGACCTGCTCGGCGAGAGCGTCACGAACGAAGCGGACGCGCGCGACACCGGTCGACAGTATCTGGAACTGCTCGACACGATTCATGCGCGGAAGCTCGACTGCAATGTGTCGGTGAAGCTGACCGCACTGGGTCAGGACATCAGCGATGCGCTCTGCGTCGATGTCGTGAGCCAGATTCTCGCGCGGGCCGAACAGTACGATTCGTTCGTGCGGCTGGACATGGAGTCCAGTGAGTACACGCAGCGCACCCTCGACACCTTCGAGCGCGAACTCTACAGCCGCTACCCCAAGCGCGTCGGCGTGGTCTTGCAGAGTGCGCTCCGTCGCACGCTCG
Organism: Gemmatimonadales bacterium; assembly: GCA_038224035.1. Classification (GTDB taxonomy): domain Bacteria; phylum Gemmatimonadota; class Gemmatimonadetes; order Gemmatimonadales; family Gemmatimonadaceae; genus JAABRT01. Next base: position 5,254 of record JBBRFQ010000061.1, on the reverse strand, counting down.
ACGACGTCGAACGCGCGATCGGACTCAGCGCCCGCGTTCGCTTGTGCAAGGGTGCGTACAAAGAGCCCGATACCGTCGCATTCCCCGACAAGGCCGATGTGGATCGCACGTTTGTGCAGGCCATGCACCGACTCATGTCTCGCGGCTTTTACCCCGGGCTCGCCACGCACGACGAAGTGATCATCAACGAGGCCAAACGCTTCGCGCGCGCCGAAGGTATTCCGTCGGAGCGTTTCGAGTTCCAGATGCTGTACGGCGTACGTCGCGATTTGCAGGAAGAGCTGGTCCGTGACGGGTGGCGCGTTCGTGTGTATATCCCGTTCGGCACGCAGTGGTATCCGTACCTCATGCGTCGCCTCGCCGAGCGTCCGGCGAACATTGCGTTCATGACGGGAAGCATTGTGCGGGAAGCCATGCACGGCACGCATCGTTCACCATCATCCGCGCCGCGCAATGGCGCGCATTGAGTGAGCACACTCTGATCGCGCATCGCGGCCAGCATCTGCCGCCCGATTCGTCGGCGGGCGATGAGAGTACGCTCGGCGGTTACATGGCCGTGCACGCGCGACCGGCGGCGTTTGAAGGCGTCGACGGGGCGTCGTACTCGGCTGATATTCTCACCGATACCACGGGTGACGACAGCGCGCCGTGGGGCGCGTATCTGTTCTTCATCCGCTGGGGCCGCGGTGAACCGGAAGCGGTGGGGCATCTCGAAACCGGGTTTCTTGTGCGCGGGCAGAGCGAGGCGGCGGTGCGGCGCGCCGTTGGGGCGATGTCGTTGCTCGTGGTAAAAGCGACGCTTGATGGACTGATCCGTGCCCAGGGCGATGTGATCAAGCCGGATACCGCATGGTAAGCGCAGGCACGGTGCTGGGCGGCACTGGTGGTATCTGGCGTGTGCTGCTCGAGAGCGGGGATGTGGTGGAATCTTCGCTGCGCGGACGACTCAAAAAACAGGAAGAACTCGGCGCGACACCACGACTCTCGCTCGGCAACGCGGCACGTGCGCCGGAAGCGATGCTGAAACTCGCGGTGGGCGATGTCGTGGAAGTGACGCAAGATACAAGTGGCACCGCCTGGGCGATTTCAGCGATCGAACCGCGGCGTTCCAAGCTCGCGCGTCGCGCTCCGGGACGTGCCGGCGGCGAGCGGGTCGTCGTGGCGAATCTCGATCAGGTGCTGGTCGTGTTTGCGGCGGCGAATCCGGATCCGCATCCGCGCATGCTCGATCGGTTTCTGGTGATTGCCGAAGCCAATGAACTCGCGGCGCGCATTGTCGTGAACAAGTGCGACCTGATCGCGGAAGAGAAGGCGCGGCACACATTCGCCGATTTCGAACGCGCGGGATATCCGGTGCACTACACGAGCGTAGTGGAGGAGCGCGGGCTCGAGGCATTGCGCGGTGCGGTGCGAGGCAAGGTGTCGGCGCTTTCCGGTCCCTCAGGTGTTGGCAAGTCGTCATTGATGAACGCGCTCTTTCCAGGGCTTGATTTGCGCGTGGGCGAGATCAGTGAGAGTGTGAACAAAGGGCGCCACACCACGGTTGGTGCGTTGCTGCATCCGCTGCCCGGCGGTGGATTTGTGGCCGACACTCCCGGACTGCGCGAGGTTGGCCTCTGGGGCATCTCGGTACGCGAAGTCGCGGCCTGTTTTCCTGAGCTGCGACCGTATCTCGGCACGTGCCGGTTTGCCGACTGTACGCATCTCGTGGAGCCGGGATGTGCGGTACGTGAGGCCGTCGACGCGCGTACCGTGAGCCGTGCGCGCTGGGAGAGTTACGGCAAGTTGCGGGAAGAGCTGTCGAATAGTGCAATGGCGGGGCGGTAGGGAAGCGTGCGTTGGTCAAGTACACTTTATAATGCCTCACGTTGAACGGCACTACTTCGATCGCATTGGTTGGCTGCGCGCCGCTGTGCTCGGCGCGAACGATGGTATTGTGTCCACGGCGAGTCTGGTGGTTGGCGTGGCCGCCTCGGGTTCAGCGAAAAGCGACATCCTGATCGCGGGCGTTGCGGGTCTTGTCGCGGGCGCGATGTCGATGGCGGCCGGTGAATATGTCTCGGTGAGTTCGCAGGCTGACACGGAGCGGGCAGATGTCGCGCGCGAGACGATTGAGCTCGCCACGGATGCGTCGCACGAGCTCGATGAACTCACCGGCATCTATGTCGCACGGGGACTCACGCCTGCGCTCGCCCGCGAGGTGGCGCTCCAGCTCAGCGAACATGACGCGCTTGGTGCGCACTCGCGCGATGAGCTGGGCATTGTCGAGCATCAGCGCGCCCGCCCGCTGCAGGCGGCGCTGGCATCGGCGGCGACCTTTGCCGTTGGTGCCGCCCTACCACTGGTGGCGGCCTGGCTCGCGCCGGCCAATCGGCTCGCCTGGATCGTCACGGCCGGCGCGCTGGCGTTTCTCATGTTGCTCGGCTGGACATCGGCGAGCGCGGGCGGTTCCAGCCGAGTGGCCGGCACGGCCCGCGTTACCTTCTGGGGCGCGATTGCGATGGCGGCCACGTATGGCGTTGGCCGCCTGTTCGGTGCCGTGGTTTAACTAGCGGTCATCGTCCCGGTCGGCTCGCGCCGCCGTTGCTACTCCCACGCGCGTGCTGTCAGTGTAGCCGTTCGCCGCACCGTACTTATACACGAGCTCGCCGCCCGAGTGGCCGACGCGATAGCCGGCGACCAGCAGTCCGAGCGAGCCAACCGTCGCGAGCACTCTCGCCGTTGTGCCAATCCGTCCCTTCAGCACACCGATCGTTGCCACGCCGAACACGGCCACCGCGAGCCAGAGAAACTGGTCGGCGGCATCTTCGTGTGTCTCCAAAGCCGCGTCAGGCACGAGTGACTCGACGCGCTCTTCCTGGTCTTCACCGGTCTCGATGGACGCCCAGGAACTCACGGCGAGTGTCGCGAACATGGCCGCCGCCACACCCCAGGTGCGCAGTGGACGGGCGCCGCGCTGCACGGCGACGAGTGCGACAACGGCAAAAATCGGGACAAGCACGGCCAAGGCCATCGGTAGATGCACCACAGCCGGATGAAGCGGAGTCGGGATGAGTGAGGATAGCTGGACGATCATGTTGGTCTCCACGGGCGTGTGAGGCCGGGGGAATCCCGAGCCCTCACGTCAATCATCGCCTCCGCCGAGCGCCAGGAGTATCCGACAAGTGACGCGAATCGTGATGCCCGAGACACTTGTCGCACGATTCCGGCAAATGCCTGATAGCGTGGCGTTCGTTCACCTCGCAATATCAGGTCATGACGATGCACGACGATGTGGACAACGAAGAACCCACTGAAGACCGACGGTTGCGGGCGCTGGTGCTCACAATTCTGGCGGTGGTAGTTCTCGGCGGGGCGTTTGATCTGTACATGGACGCGCCCACCGAGCTCTTCTCGGCGCATGTTCTCGTTGAAGTGGCGCTTATGGTCGTCAGCGCCGCAGTCGGCGTGGTGCTCTGGCGCGCCTGGCGGCGTACAGCGGAGCACCTGGCCGTCACGCAGCGCTCGCTGAGCGCATCCGTTGCTGATCGGGAGTCGTGGCGATCCCGGGCGGAGCAGTCGCTGCAGGGTCTCGGACACGCCATCGACGAGCAGTTCGACGCGTGGACGCTGACGCCCAGCGAGCGGGAGGTCGCGTTGCTGTTGCTCAAGGGCTACGGACACAAACAGATCGCGGCCCAGACCAATCGCGGTGAGCGTACGGTTCGGCAGCACGCGGTCGCCGTGTACAGCAAATCCGGACAGGGAGGACGCGCGGAACTGGCGGCGTTTTTTCTTGAAGGGCTGATGCTACCTGCCGCGCCGCGCGAGGCCTCGTAAACTCTGGCGGCCACGCAACGATCTACCGCCGTCGCGTGTCCAATCGCCACACCACCCGTCGCCGGACGGACCGGAACGCCGCCGTCCCCGTTGCGTAGGGATTTCGATGCCTCGCGCTTTCAGCCTCCCGATCGACCTCGGACCCGCTTACAGAATTGAGCGCGAGCTCGGCGGTGGGGGGATGAGCCGCGAGTGGCGTTGTACATCGCGACATCAAGCCGGACAACATTCTTCTGGCCGACGATTCGCATGCCGTTGTCGTTGACGTCGGCGTAGCGAAAGCCATCACCAGCGCGCGCGACGCGAACCTGTCGGCGCGCACGTCCCGGAGTCGCTCTACGCGGTGATCGAGCGCTGCCTCGCGAAGCATCCGGGCGATCGATACGAGACGGAATGCCTGACCGGCGAGCAAGCGCGCGTCTTCGACCTCGCCGGTGCCGCCGACTCGGCGCTCGTGCACTACAGCACGTTTGTGCAGACAGGGCGCTGGGTGCGCCTCGAAGAAGACGCGTTCCTTGTCGCGCCGGCACTCAAGCGACTCAGGCCGGTGTAAGGCAACGGTGCCGCGCTCCTCAGCGCGAGCGAACCGTTGCCAGTCCACCATCCACACCGATTTCCTGTCCGGTCACCCACGCCGCGTCGGGCCCGAGCAGCCACATTACCGCCGGCGCCACGTCGTCGGGTTCACCGATGCGGCCCAGTGCATGCATCGACGCGGACGCCTGCTCGGCGGCTGCGTTGGAAGTGATGCGCGCCGCCATCGGCGTACGCACGAGCCCTGGCGCCACCACATTGACGCGTAGTCCCTTGCTGGCGTAGGTGGCCGCGGCACTGCGGGCAAGCGCAATCACACCACCCTTCGCGGCCGCAATGGCTTCGTGATTGGCCAGCCCGTGACGCGCTGCCGCCGTTGCAATGAGCACAACACTGCCACCGGCCGGCATGCTGCGCGCGGCGGACCGCACGGTGGCGAACGCACTGGTGAGATTCTGGGCAATCGTTGCGTGGTATTCGTCTTCGCGCGTGAGATGCGCGGGTTTGAGAATGATCGAGCCCACCAGATTCGCCACACCGGCGATCGTGCCAAGCGACGCGGTGGCCGCCGCAAAGGCCGCGTCCACCGCATCGAAGGTGGTGAGATCTCCCACGTGCCATGCCGCGCCAAGCTCGGTGCCCAGCGCGGCGAGCGGTGCTTCGCTGCGGCCGGCGAGGAAGACGCGGGCGCCCGAGGCGACGAGGCGACGCGCGGTGGCGGCACCGATGCCACCAGCGCCGCCCAACAAGAGGTACCCTGGAGCAATCGTATCTGTCATGTGCGACGAAACCCTGATCGGGCTTTCCGGTTCCCGCGCGGTGCGGCTTGGTATCGGCTCGAGGGAGCGCGGCAACCTTTCCACTGCGCGAGGCCGTTGGTATGGGGCGAGGCTCACGTCGG
>JBBRFQ010000060.1:0-18289 GCA_038224035.1 Gemmatimonadales bacterium | reverse complement strand
GCTGACGTGGGCGATGCCTTCGGCCTCGACGACGCGCTTGCTCTTCTTTGCGGTAGCCATGATTTACTTGGTCACCTTCTTCTTGCCCGCAATGGCGCGGCGCGGCCCCTTCTTGGTGCGCGCGTTGGTGTGCGTACGCTGACCACGCACGGGCAGGCCGCGGCGATGCCGGCCACCACGATACGAGCCCACGTCCATGAGACGCTTCACATTCATCGCCACTTCAGTGCGCAAGGCACCCTCAACGCGATGGTTGCGCTCGATCTCCTGACGGAGCTTGTTGACGTCTGCATCGGACAGATCGCGCACACGCTGATTCGGGTCGACGCCAGCCGCCGACAGAATGCGCTGCGCCATCGAGCGCCCGATTCCGAAAATGTAGGTAAGGCCGATCTCAACCTTTTTGTCGCGTGGGAGATCGACGCCGGAAATACGTGCCATGTATGAAGCGCTCCCTTAGCCTTGACGCTGCTTGTGCTTGGGATTGCGCTTGCAGATGATGCGAGTCACGCCCTGTCGCTTGACGACCTTGCAGTGCTCGCAGATCGGCTTGACGCTGCTGCGAACCTTCACGGTATATACCCTCGACGCTCTCGCGTCCCGACGCTCACGCGCCGTGCCGAACGTCCGATTTGCGCGGCCGCTCGTCGGTGGATCACATGTGATGCATCGTTAATGTGTCTGCAATCAGACACCACGATCCCGCGCACACGTGCTGGGAGAAATGGCCGGCGGGCCGGCACGACAGTCTGAGTCGCCCCCGCGCAAAACGGAGCCGATTCAGGCCAAGACCTTGAGATTACCCAGCTTGCGCAGTGAATGCAAGGGTTGGGGTGCCAGTCACGTCCCACCGGCGATGCGTGCGCCCGGCCATCGAGCAGGAGCGGATGACGATATATTACCGACCGATCCTATCCCCTTTCATCCTCGCCCCCCCCAGCACACCCTCCCATGTCCACGACTCCCCCCACGCACCACGTCTCGGCTCCGCCGCACCCCACCGTCATCATCACCGGCGCGTCCTCGGGGGTCGGACTGCACGGCGCCGTGGCGCTGGCCAAGCGCGGCTGGTACGTGGTCATGGCCTGTCGTGACGTCGAGAAGGGCCAGCGAGCCGCGGCGTCGCTCGGCATCGAACGCGCCCGGTACGAGGTCAGGCCGATCGACCTCGGCGTCCAGGCGAGTGTGCGCACGTTCGTGGACGCGTTCCGCGCGACCGGCCGCCCGCTCGACGCGCTCGTCTGCAACGCGGCCGTGTACCTGCCCCGCCTCACAGAACCGGTGCGCTCGCCCGAGGGCTACGAGATCAGCGTGGCCACCAACCACTTCGGCCACTTCCTGCTCGCCAACCTGCTGCTCCCCGAGCTCGAGCGCTCCACGTCGGCGTCGCGGCGCCTCATCATTCTCGGCACGGTCACGGCGAACGCCGCCGAGTTCGGCGGCAAGGTCCCCATCCCCGCGCCGGCCGACCTCGGCAACCTCGAGGGGCTCGAGGCGGGCTTCCGGGCGCCGGTGAGCATGATCGACGGGAAAGTGTTCAAGGCCGGCAAGGCCTACAAGGACAGCAAGCTCTGCAACATGATCACGAGCCGTGAACTCCACCGCCGCCACCACGCACGCACCGGCATCGTGTTCAATACCTTGTATCCCGGCTGCGTGGCCGACACGCCGCTCTTCCGCCACACGCCCCGCGCATTCCAGGTGATCTTCCCCTGGTTCCAGAAGTACATCACCAAGGGTTATGTGTCACAAGAGCTGTCGGGCGACCGGCTTGCGCAGGTGGTGGCCGACGACGCGTTCGCGCAGTCGGGGGTGCACTGGAGCTGGGGTAACCGGCAGAAGGCCGGGCGCGCCGCCTTTGCCCAGCCCCTCACCGCGCGGGCCAGCGACGAGGCCCTGGGCCGGCGGTTGTGGGACCTGACGGCGCAGTGCACGGGGCTCGACACATCCCGCGCGCCCGACGAAGCGCTGCTGACGCGCTGACGCTCAAGCGTTGCGCTAGTGCAGACGCGCTCAGAGCGCCATTCTGTATGTTCGTCGCGTCAGGTCGTCAACGCCGGCTTGGCGGACGGAGTAGTCCCTTTCAGAGTTCTATGCCCACCGAACGGCCCACCCACCCGGCCAGTCTTCAACTGGAGTACCTCGTGAGAGCTTCCCTCTCCCTTCTTGGCCTGTCCGTCCTGCTCTCCAGCGGACTGCAGGCCCAGCAATCGTCCCGAACCGAGCCCGTGACCGGCTTGCGCGCGAACAGCTCTGGCTTCCACGCACTCGTCGGCGCGCGCGTCATCACCGCGCCCGGTCAAGTGCTCAACAATGCCACGATCGTCATTCGTGATGGGCTCATTACGGCGGTGGGGAGCAACGTGCCGACGCCCGCCGGCGCCCGCGTGTGGGATCTCAAGGGACAAACAGTCTATCCGGGCTTCATCGATGCCCACGCGGACCTCGGCATGGACGCGGTACCGCCAGGCGGCGACGTCGGCCCCACGCATTGGAATCCTCAAGTGCGCGCGTGGTACAGCACCACCGCCAACTTCAAGGATGACTCGACCCGTCGCGCGGCGCTGCGCTCGCTCGGCTTCGGCACGGCACTGGCCGTGCCCAAGCAGGGCATCTTCCGCGGCCAAGCCTCCGTCATCAATCTGGCCGACGCCGGCGCTCGCGAGCGAGTGCTGCGCGCTGATTTGATGCAGTCGGTGGGCTTCGAGCGCTCATTCGCACTCGGCGGTGCGTACCCGAACTCATCCATGGGCACCATCGCGCTGATGAAGCAGACCTTCATGGACGCAGAGTGGTACATCCGCGCGCAGGCTGCGTACGAAAACAGCGGACGCGCTATTCTGCCGCCGGAAACGAGCGAAGCACTCGCGGCGCTCGGCGATGCAGTCCAGGGCAAGCAGGCGGTACTCTTTCAGACCGAGAGCGAAGAAGACTACCTGCGCGCCCACAAGCTCGCGGCCGAGTACAAGGTCAAGCCGTGGTTCCGCGGCAGCGGCCAGGAGTACCGTTTGGTGGACGTACTGAAAAGCCGCACAGACCCGCTCATCGTCCCGGTCAACTTCCCGGACGCCCCCGACGTGTCGAGCCCGGAAGCCGCGCTCAACGCGTCGCTGGCGCAGCTTCGTCACTGGTATCTCGCCCCGACAAATCCGGCGCAGCTGGCGCAGGCCGGCGTGTCCTTTGCGCTGACGACCGACGGACTGTCGTCGCTCAATCAGTTCCTCCCCAACCTGCGCATTGCCGTAGCGCGCGGCCTCACCTCTGACAAGGCGCTGGCGGCGCTGACCACGGTACCCGCCACGTGGCTGGGCATCGAACGTACGCATGGCACGATCGCGGTCGGGAAGGTCGCCAATCTTGTCGTCAGTGAAGGCGATCTCTTCACCGAAGAGTCGAGCGTTCGGGATGTCTGGGTACAGGGGACGCGGTATGGTGTCACCCGTCCGCCGCAGATCGATCCGCGCGGCACGTGGAGCATCGCGTCCGACGACGCGTCCGGCTTCAAGGCCGTTTTGCAGCTCGAAGGACCACTCAATCGCATTCGCGGCACCATTGAAGTGCCAAGCCGTCGCCCGATCACACTGACGGCAGCGCGCGTGGTGGCGGAAACAGGACGGCTTGAGCTGACCTTCCCTGGCGAGCAACTCGGCTTCGAAGGTACGGTGCTGATGTCCGGATCGGTACGCGGCGAAGAGTTCTTCGGTTGGACGTCGCTTCCGAATGGTGCGGATCCGTCTTTCCGTGGCACGCGCACCGAGCCCTTTGTCGGCGCCGCGCGTGGTACGGTGGCCATGAAGGTGCCGCGGATCGACCTGCCGTTTATTCGCCCGATGATGGAATACGGACGCAGCGCACCACCCGAGCAGCCTGCGGCGGTATTGGTGCGGAATGCCACGGTGTGGACGCAGGGTGCACAGGGTCGTCTCGAAAACGCTGACCTGCTTGTGCGCGCCGGCAAAGTGGTACAGGTGGGAAAGAGTCTCTCCGCACCGAGCGGCGCGGTGATCGTCGACGCCACTGGCAAACACGTGACGCCCGGCTTGATCGATCCGCACACACACACGGGCGTGAGTGCCGTCAACGAGAGCGGCTTTGCGATCGTCCCGGAAGTGCAGATGGGCGACGTGCTCACGATCAACAACATCTGGATGTACCGCCAGCTCGCCGGCGGGCTCACCACACAGATGGTGAAGCACGGTTCCGCGAATCCGATCGGCGGCGAAAACGTGTTTGTGAAATCGCGCTGGGGATCGCTCCCCGAGGATCTCAAAATCGCGAACGCGCCGCGTACGGTGAAGTTCGCGCTGGGCGAGAACCCGAAGCGCAGTCCGACACGCTATCCGAACACGCGCATGGGCGTGCAGGAAATCATTCGCGATCACTTCCTTGCCGCGCGCGATTACGAGAAGGCGTGGACGCGTTGGGAAGCCGAGCGCAAAGGCATTCCGCCGCGCCGTGATCTGCGCATGGAAGCGCTGCTCGACATTCTTAATCAGAAGCTGCTGATCTCATCACACGGCTACCGCGCGGACGAGTTCCTGGCGTTGATCCGACTGGCCGAGGAGTTTGGCTTCAAAGTGCAGGCGCTGCAGCACGGCGTGGAAGCGTACAAGATCGCGCCGGAGCTGGCCAAGGCTGGCGTCGCGGCGGTGGTATGGAGCGACTGGGGCGCGTTCAAGCTCGAGTCGTACGATGCCACCAACTACAATGCGAAAGTGTTGATGGAAGCGGGCGTGGTGACGGCGTTGCACTCAGACGACGCGGAGATTTCCACACGCATGAACTGGGAGGCGGGCAAGCTGCTGCGTTCAGGTGTCGAGGAGATCCAGGCGCTGTCCACGGTTACCAATCAGGCCGCCAAAGCGGTGGCGATTGATGGCCGCATCGGCTCGCTCGAGGCCGGCAAGGACGCCGACTTCGTGATCTGGAACGGCAACCCACTGTCGCAGTTCACGAAGGCCGAACAGACGTGGGTTGATGGGCGTCGTTACTTCTCGCTTGAGGAAGACGCCGTGCTGCGACAGGACATCGCGCGGCAGCGTGCGCAGCTCATTCAGGCGATTCTCGCGGCCGGCGGAAAGCCGGACTCGACCACCACTGGTCCGGCGCGTGGGCGCGGACAGGGAGGCCACTAACCATGACACCGTCCATGAAGAGACCAGAGTACGTAATCAGCAGCTCGAGCGTGCGCACTCGCCGCCGGAGCTGGACGCGCGTGATGGGGGTGCTTCTTGCGGCCGGCGTAACGGGCGCGTTGTCCGCGGAGAGCGTGCACGCGCAGGTCCGCATGACCATGCCGCCGCAGGAGGCACCCGTAGTCCTGCGCGGCGCCACGATTCACACCGTGACCAATGGGGTGATTCAGAACGGCATGATCGTCCTGGATCGCGGCGTTATTACGGCGATCGGAACAGACGTGGCCATCCCGCGCGGGGCGAAGGTGGTGGACGTCACGGGCAAGCATATCTATCCGGGGCTGATCGACGCCTACAGCACGGTCGGGCTGACGGAGATTGGCGCTGTCGATGTCTCAAACGACACCAACGAGATCGGTGACTTCAACCCGAATGTGCGCGCGGAAGTGGCGGTGAACGCCGAGAGCCGGCACATCGGTACGACGCGTTCGGCGGGCGTGCTGGTGGCGTTCAGCACGCCGGGCGGCGGCGTGATTTCCGGCCTCTCGTCGGCCATGTCGCTGGAAGGGTGGACATGGGAAGAGATGTCGATGAAGGGCGCGGCCGCGCTCAACGTGAACTGGCCCGATCCGAACGGGCGGCCGCGTCGATTCGGTGGTGGCGGCGGCCCCGGTGGTGGCCCCCAGCCGGCACAGCGCACTTACGCGGAGCAGGTGCAGCAGATCAAGGACTTCTTCGGCGAGGCGCGCGCGTATCGTGATGCGGCGAAGGCCGGTCAGACCCTCGGCACGGACTCGCGGTACGCGGCCATGATTCCGGCGCTCAACGGCGAGATTCCGGTGGTGGTGGCGGCCGACGGTGTGTCGCAGATCAACGACGCACTGACGTGGGGCAAGGAGGAAGGACTGCGACTGGTGATTCGCGGCGGACGCGACGCGATTCACGTGGCCGACCGGCTGGTCGCAGAAAAGGTGCCGGTGATTCTCACGTCCACGATGGCCGCGCCGGATCGCAACTACGAAGGGTACGATGGAGCGTATTCGTCACCGGCTCGACTGCACGCGGCGGGTGTGAAGTTCGCAATTTCTGGCGGCGCCGGTGGGCTCTACAGCAATCGTCTGCCGTGGGAAGCCGGTGTGGCCGTGGCCTTCGGACTCCCGGAGGAAGAGGCGCTGAAGGCGGTGACGATCAACGCCGCCGAGTTCATGGGCATTGCCGACAAGGTGGGTTCGCTGGAAGTGGGCAAGCAGGCGACGCTGCTCATCACCACCGGTACGCCGCTCGACATGACGTCAGACATAGTGCAGTCGTACATTCAGGGTCGTGAAATCAACATGATGGACATTCAGAAGTTCTTCTTCGAGAAGTACATGGAGAAGGTGAAGCAGCAGGCGAAGAAGAAGATTGCGATGTAGGTGGTATGGATGGGTGCGGTGCCCAGACGTCCACGTCGCTTCAATATTGAGGCTTCGTGGACGAGTGTGTTTGTCGCGAATCTGGCGGCGGGCGATGCGGCAGCGGGCAGTCACCGCCTCATGGCGCAGCCGCCAGCGTCTGGCTTGCATGTGCAAGGTTTGATCATTAATCTTTCATATTATGCCAGCCGTCACTACCCTGCGCAGCCAACCGGACCCTGCCCTCGTCGTCGCCAAGGCGACGCTGTCCGCTGCCGAGCGTCTGGACCTCACCAGTCGCCATCTGGCCGCCGTGATCGGCGTGAGCGAGGCCTCCGTGTCGCGCCTGCAGAACGGTCGCGGCGTGGAGCCGGAAAGTAAGGAAGGTGAGCTCGCGCTTATGTTCCTTCGCCTGTTTCGATCGCTTGACGCGCTCGTTGGTGGAGATGACAGCAAGGCGCGTGCGTGGATGCACACCACGAATGATCATCTCGGCGGCGTACCCGCCGAGCGAATCCGAACCGTCGAGGGGTTGGTGGATGCCGTCCAGTATCTGGATGCAATGCGAGGGCGACTCTGAAATTTGCGCGCTGCGACTGGTGGCGTGGCGCGTGGTGGAATCGCAGCACGAGGTGTCCACGCGCAAGCTGGTGCGTTCGGCAGCCGAACAGGAGTTGCTCGAGGAGTTGATCGATCGCGTGAAGCCACCGGCACAGGTTGGTTCGCGTCTGCACTACCTGCTCTTCACGCCGTTTCGATATCCGCCGCTGCGCTATGGCTCGCGTTTCGGATCGCGTCACGAACGCGGCATCTGGTACGGTTCGGAGCAACAGCGCACGGCCTTCGCCGAAGTCGCGTACTATCGCTTGCTCTTTCTTGAGGGCACGCAGGCGGTGCTGGAGCCGGTGATGACGGCGCTCTCAAGCTTCACCATTCGCATGCGCAGCACTCGCGGCATCGACCTTGCAGCCTCACCATTCGCCGTGCACGCAGACGAGATATCGTCACCAATTTCCTATAGCGCATCGCAGGCCCTCGGTCTGGCCATGCGCAACGCACAGGTCGAGATGTTCCGCTTTCCATCCGCGCGCGATGTGCAAAGCGGCGTGAAGGTGGGTGTGAATGTCGGTGCGTTCACGCCGACCGTGTTTCACCAGGCCGCCCCGCAACATTTTGAACGCTGGCACTGCATCGCCACGCGCAGCACGGTGGAGTTCACGCGCGGGGATCTCACGAGAACGCGCGAGACGCATGTGTTCGAGCGCGCACAGTTTTTGGTGGATGGCAAGCTGCCTGCGCCAGCGGCCGTGTCGTCGGGGCAATAGATCGGCATCGTGCGTCACAGGCGAGGATATGTGCGGAAATGTGCGCGTGACGGTTGCGAATCTACCGTAACGAAACGGCTGAACGGCGGCGGCTGCGGTCATCGCGGTGGGCGGTCACGGGTGATATCGACAACAGCAGGCTCAGCTCGCATCACACGTCACGCGTCGCGCGTCGCGCGTCACGCATCAGGTCGCCGCGTGGGCGTGCTTGCGCGTCAGCTCGAGAGCCCGTTGATTAGCACACTTCCCTATTCGCCAGCGGAGGCGACACAGATGATGAGCCCAAACATACGTGGTATTGCACAACGACTCATGATGGCGGCGGCGGCGATTGTGTTGGCGACGTCCCAGGCGCAAGCGCAGCGCGCGTGGTACGCATCGCTCGCACCCGAAGTGCCTGACGCCACCGGATCCGGCTACGCGTTCTTTTCGCTCACTGATAAGTTGCTCTCCGTCAGCGCTACGTGGAGTGGATTGTCCGGCTCAACCACCATGGCGCACATCCATTGCTGCACGGCAGCGCCCGGGACGGGCACCATCGGCGTAGCGGTCGGCCTTGCTGTCCCCCTGGGCGCTACCAGCGGATCGTACGACGCCGTTATCAATCTCGAGCTGGCGTCATCGTTCGGCGCCAACTTTTTGAACAGCTTCGGCGGCGGGACGGTCGACGGCGCGCAAGCCGCATTGTTCAACGGGTTCGACACAGGCAAAGCGTACCTCAACATCCACTCAACCAGTTTCCCCGGCGGCGAGATTCGCGGATTTGTGACGACGGTGCCGGAGCCCACGAGCATGGTGTTGCTCAGCGTCGGGCTTATCGCGCTCGCAGTTCCCGCGGTGCGGCGACGCGGTTTCCGACCGTCGAGCAGCGATTAAGCGGGCTCAATGACGCAGCAGGGCCGATACGACGGATGACCGTATCGGCGCCATTCTTCACTAACGCGTTTCACGGCGACTGTTATCCGAGGGAACCGAGTGTCCGATCAACCGAAGAAAAAAGCATCCAAGACGAAAAGGTCCAAGTCGAAGTCATCGGCGAAGCGTGTCGCCAAAACGAGTGCCGACGCGACGCCTGCTGCGGAACCCGCATCCGAGCAGGCGCTCCACGAGTCACGAAGCGAGCTGCGACGCAACATGATGCGCTCCATCGTCACGGAGCCGTTGCTGACGCAAATCACCGACAGCCCGGACGGTGTGTTCGACGTCATCATAGCGCTGAATGAGTTGTATCAGGGCGGCCTTGAAGCCGCATTGGCGGAAGTCAAGAGACAGGCCGAAGCCTGGCAGGTGAAGTACTCGTCAGTCTCCAACTACGTGTTCGCTCGACTCTCGGCCGAACGAATCCGGCTGCTCGCCATCGAGACGCAGCATCTGATCACGGAGAACCGGCGTTCGGAAACCGTGGTGTACCGCATTTGGGAAGACAGCGATGTGGCGACCACGCTCACGCGTTCGCTCACCACCATCAAGGCCGACGCGGCGCAGCGATCCTTCCATGCGCTGGGTGAGGGCATTGTCTGGGCCGTGCTCGACTCGGGAATCGATGGCGACCACGTGCATTTTGAAGAAAAGCAGACGCTGCACGGTCGCATTGATTCGCTCGGCATACGAGCACCCGTTGCACACCGTGATTACACGCCGGACGGTGAGGCACAGCTCGCCGAGCGCAGTCCGGCGAGCGACAACGAACGTCGCGGCACCGCCAGCGCGCTGTTGGACCGGCTCGGCCACGGCACGCATGTCGCGGGCATCATCACCGGCTACTGGACGACCGAGCAGAAAGACGGACTGATGGTCGTGGGCACTGAAATGCGCGACGAGCGGGCCGGGGCCGGCGCCCACGACAAGCCAATTGTCGCGCGCGAAGCGCTGACGTCCATCAGCGGCGTGGCACCGCTCAGCAAGGTGGTCAGCCTGAAAGTCATTGCCGATGTCACGCGGACCGACGAGTATCGGCAAACGCGTGGACAGGGCAAGGTGAGCTGGATGCTGCGCGCGATCGATGACATTCAGCAGTGGAATCAGCACGGGCGCCGGTTGCTGATTCACGGCGTCAACATGAGCGTAGGCTACGAGTTCGATCCGCGCTGGTTTGCGTGCGGGCAGAGTCCGATTTGCGCTGAAGTCAACCGGCTGGTGAAATCGGGCGTGTGCGTGGTCGTGTCGGCCGGCAACAGCGGCTACTCGACGTACATTTCCGGTGCCGGGACGGAGCAGAACAGCTACAACAATCTCAGCATCACGGATCCGGGTAACGCCGAGCTCGCGATCACGGTCGGATCGACGCACCGCGACATGCCACACACGTATGGCGTCTCGTACTTTTCCTCGCGCGGCCCCACCGGCGACGGTCGGCGCAAGCCCGACCTGTTGGCGCCCGGTGAGCGCATCCGATCGTGTGCCGCGGGACGCGAGCAGGAGCGCTATGGCGTAGCCGAGATTCTGACGGAGGCCATTTCCTCGGATGGCGTTGAGCCAGAGGCGCCCGGCACTACCGCGCACGCAATCAAAGGACCACGCTCACCGGTGCTCACAACACGCGACCGTGCGCCGGAGAATGGAAAGGTGCTGTACTGCGAACAAACCGGTACCAGCATGGCGGCGCCGCACGTCTCGGGCGCCGTGGCTGCCTTCCTGTCCGTCCGTACCGAGTTCATCGGACAGCCAGAACGCGTCAAGGAGTTGTTTCTCAAGAACGCGATTGATCTTGGCCGCGAGCCATCTTTTCAGGGAAACGGCCTGCTTGATCTCATGAAGGTGTTGCAAGCGGTCTGACTCTCTTGCGGATGGAGCGGTAGTGACATGGATACACTCTCGGGATTCGATTACATCGCACTGCACTACGATGGCGACGGCACACCCAAGTCGAACGCCGTGAACGAACTGCTGGCGCACGTGCAGAGCCACGGCACTACCGATATACTGCTGCTCGCGCACGGCTTCCGGAACGATGAGCGCGACGCATCGGGCTTGTACGAACGTTTTCTCAACACGTTCCGTCCGCATCTTGCGCATCCCGATCTCGCTCCTGCGATGACCTCGCGCACCTTCGCCGTTGGCGGGGTGATGTGGCCGGCCAAGGCCTTCTCGGAAGGCTCGAAGCAGCACGAGGGTGGTGTGCAGAGCGTGGGAGCCGACGCCGAGCTGGAGACCGCACGCGAACAACTCGCGCTCCTGCGCGACAGTGATCTCACTGACGAGCAGCGCGCAAATCTCGACAAGGCCATCATACTACTCGACCAGATCGAAGACGACGAAACAAAACAGGACGAGTTCGTGTCGCTGGTATTGTCGCTGATTGACAACACAGACGATGATCCGACGGAAGGCATGTCCGAACTCAAGGCGCAGCGGGGCTCCGAACTGCTCGACAAGCTGCGCGCGCCGATCATTCTGCCAACAGAGCGAACGGGCGAAGGCGGGGTGTCGTCGCTGCGCGTGGGAAGTGTCAGTGACGACGAGGGCAAGCCACTGTTCATTGGCGGCTTCTTCAAGTCTGCGGCGGGGCGCGTGGGCCAGCTGCTGAACGTCACGACGTGGTACATGATGAAAAATCGGTCCGCCACCGTGGGGAGCGTTGGTGTTGCAGCTGCGGTGCGCGCGCTCAAGCAGTTGCCGCAGAACGTGCGTGTGCATCTCGTGGGCCACAGCCTCGGAGGCCGGTGCATGGCTGCTTGTGCGAAGTCGCTCGCCAGCGATCCGTTGGTGCCGGTCGACTCTGTCACGCTGCTGCAGGCGGCATTCTCACATTACGGACTGAGCGAAAGCAACGGCCACGGCGATCGCGGATTCTTCCGCGACATACTCACGAAGTCGATCGTGAAGGGTCCGCTTGTCGCGACGTATTCGTACCAGGACACCGTGGTGGGACGCGCGTATGCGATCTCGTCGCGACTCGCTGGCCAGAACGCCAACGCCATCGGCGACAAGGACGATCAGTTCGGCGGCATCGGCCGCAACGGCACCCAGCGTGTGGATGAAGCGACGACTCGTGCGCTCGGCGTGGTGGGTACGAAGTACGCCTATACCGCGAAGCTCGTGAACAACCTCGATGGCAGTGGCGGACGCATCAAGGATCACAGTGATGTCACCAACGCCGAGGTCACGTGGGCGGTGGCGTGTGCGATCGCGTCAACATTGTAAGGCTGATCGCGACGTTTGCGTGCTGATTCTCCAGGGCATGGCGCGAATTCGGGCCCTGGAGAATCAGTACGTATCAAACCACTCGGTGTCATTCGCGATCTTCGATCTGACGCACGCCGCGATTTAGTCGAAGCGATCACTTTTCACGGGCCATCAGTTTCCGGTGCGAGAACGAAGGCGCGAACCGCGCCATCGTCGTAACCACTGAGGCGACCCCAGCCATCGGTTGCCATCGCGGCGGCGTACACGCTTTCCGAGAACCCGGCGATGTTGCAGCCCCCCAGCAGATAGCTCACGGTTTGCGTGCTGGAAAAGCTGCCGGCACCCACTGGCACACCGCCTACGCTGGGCGGCGTCAGCAGATTGATGCCCCGGTACAACTGGAAGTTATGCGTCGCAAACCCGTTCGGGTGCGACGCTGTATAGTCCAACTGCACCGAACCCGGAGCAGCCGAGCCGTACTCCAGAACGCCACAGTTGTCGCTCGCCGGCACACCGTTGAGCGTCGGTGCATCAACACCCGCCGCGCAAACATTATTGTCGACGAACAGCGTCACGATCATGCTGTTGCCAGTGACCAAGCCGAGTGTTGCCGCGTCTTCGGTCTCGATGTCACCGGAGAAATCATCGGTATCGGGAATGCGATATTTGATGCCCTTCGCCGTGATGTTGACGGTAGCGCCGGTGTCGTCGAACAAATCGAGCTTCACCTGGTACGTGCCGAACTCAGTCGTGACCGGCAATAGAGTGTGAGTGGGGAACTTCGCGCTGGTCAGGTCTTCCAGCAGGTCAGGGAAGCTCCACTGTCCGACAGGCGGAAGTGCGGGCGGAATCTCGAATAGATTCGCGGTCGTGCCGACCACCTGCGGCCCAAGCGGGAAGACTTCAAGGATGAGGTCGTCCCCGACCTCGTGCGTGTAGTGACGATGCACTTCCGTCGTGAGCGGGATGAAGTCGCCGGATGCACCTCGGCGATACGACATCTGATAGTATTTCACATCCAGATCGTCGCGCAGGCTGTTGTCAAATTCCAGGCGGAAGCGCAACAGTCCGCCGAAAGGCGAACCCACCTGCGCACCGGAACGAGCGTCCGTTGCCAGACCACGATCGGGCTGTGTGTTGTCCTGCTGCACCAGCTGGATCGGGTAGTTGCCCACCGCCATAAACAGGACCCAATTGTTCGGTGCGACAATCGGTTGACAGGGCGGGCCCGTTCGCGCCAGCGGATGACTCGTGCGCAGCTTGACATGTGACCCGCACACATAGTTCCAGTGTGTATGGCAAACAATCGGCGTTGGCGCGTAAATTGTGGTAAGCGGGAACGGCAGCGGCAGAACGCGTTGTTTGGCTTTGAAATACAGATCCGGCGTGTCCGCGTTGCCACAGCCATTCAAAAAAGAAGTCTGGAAATGGCCACAATCATCCGTCGTCGTCGTCGCCACACGCTGCATGGTCACGAGGGTGGGATAGTAGTAGCATAGCACCGGGCGAATCAGTACCGCGTTGTCTATGAGCGACTGACGGAACTGCAACGTGCTGTTCGTGCGCGCCAGGAAATGAAGCGGGCCAGAGTGCAGCGGATCGATTGGCGGATCCGGCTGCGGATTGAATCCAACGCGCGATCCGATGCTCGCTCGGGGCGGCAGCGGCTGGGGGTTCAACGCCGATTTACCAAACCGTGGTGGCAGCGGCTGTGGGTTCAATGCCACTGTACCAAACCGTGGGGGTAGTGGCTGTGGATTCAGTGCCACGCGCGACATGGGGTCAAACGGCGCGGACTCAGGGATGGGAATGCGAATGCCCCTGAAGGGTGGTGGCTCAGGAACAGGAGTGGGGTTGAGCACAACCTCACGCAGCCCTTCGATGACGTAATCGGGCAGACGCGGGATGAGAAGATAGAACGGATCGACTTCGTACACTTCGACAACGGCGTTATTCACGGGCATTTCGATTTGTACGCCGCCTGAGGTCACTGTCTTGACCAGTTTACCCCGGACAAAACACAGGCTTCGCAGCCAGCACCGCCATGAGTTGGGCAGAATCGTGAGGCGGGCAGCCGGCGTCACATTATTCGAGTCGATTCGCACGAACTGCCCCTGTGCGCCTCGTCGCGTAAGGTCGGCGACGGTGATTTCCTTCGAATCGACTGGTGGCCCGACGAGGACGCGCACGCGCTGTGCCGTATCTTTGCCCGGCAATGAGATCGTGGCATTGCCTTTTTCGTCAAGCGGTTGGCTGGCGATCAAGCGCCCACCCGATGTGAACGCGTAGGCCACGGTCTTTGGCACGCTTTCAGCGCCTTGTGCTTCGAGCAGTTCAGCTCGAACGGAGAGATTGACATTTCTTTGTTCGCGATCCCTGGTCGACATTTGAATCCTCCAGTTGAACGGCGAGACGGGAACTTGCAACGGTCTCTGATTGGCAACGAGTCTCATCGCGAATGCGCGCGCTCTTAAATCGAGGTGCCCGCTTCGCTCGCAAATGATTGTGCGTTGGTAAACAGCGACCGCTGCACGCAAAGCCTCACCTGCCTTCCACGGTTGTCAAGCTGAGCTGTCCCGGCGTCCGAGCGAACTTCGCTCACGTGCAACTGCGAGATGAACGGTGCGAACGGGGATTGGTCTCGTGGGTTCACGTGGGTTCACGTGGACGTCCTCGTCATGCACGACGCGCTGGCTGCTGCGGGCTCTGGTACCGTGGCCGACCAAGTGCGCACGCCTCGCGGACGAAGCCACTGCGGTTACTTCGGCACCAAGTCAACCGTTGGTAATACGATATGGCACCCGCTCCCCGCGAACTGCAGTCGTTGCGGGCCACTCGCGGGCACACGCTCAAAGCTCGGCGCGTCCGCACCTGCAACGGACAGCCGAAGCGACCACCCCGCGGGAATCTCGAACGCCACGGACCGGAGATCCATCCGGATCAACCCCGATCTGATGCGCTGGATGCCTTCGGTCAAAAGGCGAACCTTGCCGTGCCGGTCGACGGATTCGAGGTACACATGCAGCGCTGCCTCGGGCGCCTCAAGTGTCACCTCGCACACAAACTCAGTCGCCCCGAAAACCGACAGCGGCACGGCGAGCGATGCGGCTTGCCACGACAGCAGCCCACGCGCCTTGGCACGGTCCGGTGCGTCCACCGGTCGAACGAGTCCCGTCGTCCAGCGAGTATTCACCCCAGTCGAGGCCGTGAAGTCCACCGAGAGCGCGCGCGGTGCACCTGGGAACGCGGTGGCCGCGAGCTGACGGCCGACCAGATGCAGCGTGCGTGACTTCGTCGTGGGCCATGCCGCCGCGGAGCGCCACCGCTCCGCTCCAGCGACGTACCACGAACGGCGCGGCATCACGGGTGTGGCCGAGTCGCGAAGGTGCCGTTCGAAGAACGCGACGACCTCATCGAGATCGACCGTGGCCCGCTCGCTATCGTCGCGGCGCAGCGGACTGGCATTGCGGTTGCCCTCGTGCACCCACGGCCCGATCACCACTTCACGGACCGGCATCGCACGCTCCGCGTTCAGCACCGCGTCAGCCGTCGCGCCATCCCACCAGCTGCCCCACATCCCCACCACAGCGGTCGTCGCCGCGAGTGACGTGGCGTGACCAACGGGGCCGAGCGAGTCGGACGCCGGACCATCCGCACCGAAGGGATCGGATCCGCGGCGGACTGACGCAACCTTGCCGGCGATGTCGGAGGTCGGGCGCGCCTGCTGCCGTGCGCGCAGCGCCGAACCCCCGGGATCGTCATCCGTGGGCTGGACTCCACGAATCCCGAGGCGCGCCAGACGCGGAAACAGCTCGGGGAGCCGGCCATGATCCAGCGCATCCACCGAGCGGCCCCATGTTTCGACGAAGCCCACGTTCCGGACGCCACCCGGTGCCACGAGTTCGTCGACGAGCGCCCATTCCACCTCACGCGCGAGCACGGCTCGGAGCGCCGGCCGACCGGTGGTCGCGGCCAGCAGGGCGGTCGTGCCTTCATACGATACGCCGGTGGCACCGACGATCCCGTTGGACCACGGCTGCGCCACGATCCAGTCGATCACCGTTCCCATGTCGCGTACCTCGGTGGCGGACCACGGCCAGCGCCACACTCCGTCCGACGCCCCGGTACCGCGGACATCGGTTACGACCACGCCGAATCCTGCGGTGATCAGCCGCTCGACGATCGCCTCGCGCGGACCCATGGGGACCACGTTGGTGCGCTTGGCGCCACGCAGACTGAAGCTGCGCCAGTAACGGGTCTGGATCAGCACCACCGGCACGCGGGCAGCGGGGCGGCCTGTCGGTAGCATCACATCGGCCGCGATCCTGACGCCATCGGCGACTGGAATTCGAGGGTGAGTGACGGTAGCCGGTACGCTCTGGCAGTTGGCCAACAGCGAGCAGGCGACGAGCACGTGGAAGGCGCGACACAGGAACGGGGCTGGTCCAACGGATGCGTTTTTCATAGAAGACTCGACGTATATGTGCTATTACATATATTTTGTCTCCCATTATATGTACATTCATCATCTGTGTGCAACCCCTCCCTCCGGCGGCTCCATGTCACTGCGTTACGCCATCCTTGGATTTCTCTCCATGAGACCACTGAGCGGCTACGACATCAAGCGGCAGTTCAATGAGTCCGTGCGGCACTTCTGGAGCGCGGACCAGGCGGCGATTTACCGGACGCTCGCGGATCTCGAGACCAACGCGCTGGTGGCCCACGAGCGCGTCGAGCAACAGACGCGCCCCGACCGCAAGGTCTACCACATCACCCCGGCGGGCGTCACCTCCTTCGATGCGTGGCTCACGCTGCCCGCCCCACCGGTGGTGCGACGTGAACCGCTGCTGCTCAAGCTGTTCTTCGCCAGCCGGATGTCCGCCGGCGATGTCGCCGGGCTGCTTCAGGCCGAACTGAGTGCGGTTGACGCGGAGCTGGCCGAGTTCCAGGCGGTGGTGGGATTGATCGAAGCCGACATGCGACAAGCTCGGGACAGCGAATCGGCGGCGGCGCATGAGCAGCTGTTGATCGGCCCGCTGATCACGCTGACGAATGGCGCACTCCTCGGCGACGCCTACCGAGCCTGGCTCCGCGGTCTGCTGCTGGCCCAGGCCGACGGCACGCTGACGGCGGCCGCACTCATGGCGGAGCTACGCGGTCAGCTCGACACGGAGTAGGCCGCGTCAGTCGTGCGGCCGCGTGATGGCAACCGCTCGGCGGATCAACGCATGACCGCCCGGAGTGTCAGCTCCACAACACGGTGCGATTGATCGCGCCCAGCGACGTGCGGCCCGTCAGTGCCATGGCCATCTCCAGTTCCGTTCGCAGGATCTCCACCACGCGCGCCACGCCAGCGGATCCCGCCACCGCCAAGCCATGCAGATACGGTCGGCCGATCGCCACGGCGGACGCACCCAGTGCGAGCGCTTTCAGCACGTCGGTACCGCGGCGGATCCCGCCATCCAGCACGATCGGAATCCGTCCCGCCACCACCTCGGCCACCCGAGGGAGCGCCGTCACCGTGGCCGGCACCGTGTCGAGATTGCGGGCGCCATGGTTCGACACGATCAGCCCGGCGACGCCCTCATTCACCGCGCGTGCCGCATCCTCCTGATCCATGACGCCCTTGAGCAGCACCGGCACGCGGGCAATGCTGCGCAGCCACTCCACGTCCCTCCACGTCAGCCGCGGCTCGAGCACGGCACTGTAGATCGCGCCTTCGGGTGGGCGGTGCGCGGCAGTAGCGGCAGCGCCGTCCAGCCCCGCGAGGTTCGCGCGCGTCAGGCCGTCCGGCAGCGCGAAACCGATGCGTGTTTCCCGATCTCGAGCCCCCAGCACCGGAGTATCTACCGTCAGACACAGCGCCGCACACCCGGCGGCCTCCGCTCGCTCCACAAGGGCACGTGTGAAGCCGCGATCGGGTTGCACATACAACTGGAACCACAGCGGTGTTGACGCGGCCCGTGCCACCTCCTCGATCTTGACGGTCGCAAAGGAGCTGACGATCATCGCGGCGCGCGCCGCGGCAGCGCCCTGTGCAGTGGCGACTTCACCATCCGGATGTATGAGCTTGTGGTAGGCCGTCGGAGCCAGCAGAATCGGATGCGCAAGCGTTCGGCCCAGGAGCTGCAGTGAGGTGTCGACGCCTGACACATCCACAAGCACACGTGAGCGGAGCTTGAGCTCGCTGTAGGCGTCGAGATTCCAACGCAGCGTATGCTCGTCACCAGCGCCGCCATTCACGTACTCGTTCGCCATGGGCGACATTTGTGCACGAGCCGCCTTTTCGAAATCGGCCAGGCTGGCCAGT
>JBBRFQ010000059.1:0-18836 GCA_038224035.1 Gemmatimonadales bacterium | reverse complement strand
GTCCAGGCCGATGATCTCCATGGTGGCTGGCCTCCCGGTATGCGCCCCGTCGCCAGACGGTGCGCGCGTGGATAGTGGTGGAGCAGCGGGGATCTCCACGTTACCGTGCAGATCCAGCCGCCGCTTCATACCAACTATCCTGACACCGACTATGGCGAAGCATATGTGCGCACGCTGCTTGGTGAGACGGACCGCGCGATTGACATCATTGCGCGCTACGTCAAGGCCTATCCGTCGACGCGCAGGCAAGTACGCAACACGCCATGGTTTGCGGGGCTGCGAGGCGACGACCGCTTCATGGCGCTCACCTCGCTGCAGTGAGCCGCCTCAGCAGTCATCGTTGCCGTCAAACTTTCTGTGGAGCTCTCGCACCGCACGGAAGCCCAGCTTGGCGTGTACCCACGCGCCCAATGAATCGGCTGGCAACGTTGAATAGTTGAACAGCAGCATCGACTCAGGAGTCTGCTCCAGCAGACAGTACACGCTGCCGAGTATGTCCTCTGAGCGATTCTCAATCCCTTGGCAGTTGACGGGCGTCTCGTCCAGCTGACGAGGTATCCGCAGGGCAAGGGATACTTTCTCCTCACACCACGCAGTGCCGAAATAACTCGCGACCCACGACTCGAATGCAGCGCGCTGCGGATCGGTCGGAGTCTCGCTACTGAACTCGATATCCAGGCATTCAATCGAGCCGTTGGGCCTGACTTTGCAAACCATGGCTTCGTCTCCAGTCGGGGCGGCGTGCGCTGCGCACGGGTATGCGAGCAACCGCGCTGCGTTAAGGCGGAGTACTGCGGAGAGCGACGTTAGCGGCGCCATCTGATCGTTGCAAGCAAGCCGATCCATGTGTCTCGCGCTCCGACTGTGCAGCGACAGAGCAACCATGCCAGCCGCAATGGCGGAGCACGCTTCAATGCAGCGTACCGAAGTGTGTCGGATCTGGACAGTACAGCCAACCTTGTCGCATGTTTCGGTATCCCCGCGTCCTCCTCACACTCGGAGCTTCCCATGCCTTGCCTCAGGACCACGCTTATAGCGCCACTGATCCTCGCAGTAGCCGCCTTCGTGATCGTGCCGCAGTCGCTCGCTGCGCAGGCGCTCATGGCCGACATGCACAGCGACGTCAGTGCCGTACAGAAAAAGATCATCGACCTCGCCAAGGCCATGCCCGATCGGAGCATGGATTGGCGACCCGCACCTGGCGTGCGCTCGACTGCCGAAGTGTTCAAGCACATCGCCGCCGACAATTACGTGATTCCGATCATGATGGGGGCGCCCGCGCCGGCGGCCACGGGCATCACCGAGTCGGACATGTCGAGCGTGCAGAAGTACGAGACGCGTACGGCCACCAAGGCCGAAGTGGTCGCTGAGCTCGAGAAGTCGTTCACGCACCTGCATGGCGCAATGCGACTTACGACCGACAGCAACCTCGGCGAGGTGCGCAAGGTCTTCGGCCAAGACATGAGTCGGCAGAAGTTGATGATTCTCACGCTGACACACCTGCACGAGCATCTTGGACAACTGATCGCCTACGCCCGCAGCAACGGCGT
The DNA here is from genome assembly GCA_038224035.1 of Gemmatimonadales bacterium. Classification (GTDB taxonomy): domain Bacteria; phylum Gemmatimonadota; class Gemmatimonadetes; order Gemmatimonadales; family Gemmatimonadaceae; genus JAABRT01. The sequence continues at coordinate 17,286 of JBBRFQ010000059.1, read as the reverse complement.
CGTGCCGCCGTGGAGCAAGTAGGCGAGACCGGCTTGGTGTAATCTCGACGGCGGCATGATGGTGATGCCGTGCACACTGCGTGTTCGATGGCGCGCGATCGGTTTCGTAGCGACCGTTGCATGCAAATCCTGCGGCCGTGGTCTTCGAAACGGACGGGAGCTTCAGCGTCATTGCCCGGTGTGCCGCCGGCGAGAGATCGGCTTTGCCCGAACGGCAAGGCAGCCCTTGCCACGTGTAGCTCCTTCAGGGTTGTTGACCCCCGACATGCCGGAGTCTCGCAGCCGCACATAGACACGACAGACGGCGTACCGGACGCGCAACAAGGATCGCGTGCGTCGTTTTCGCACACTCGCGACAGGCAAACAGTGTAATGCTGGAGCCTGCTTGCGGCGCGAAGGCGCCGTCCGTACCGTATGCGCACGACGCAGTGGCGAGGTACGTCCGGCAGCCCGCCGCCGTTGCGTGGAACACTGATGAGGATGTCGATGATCCCATTGGATGCACGGTTACGAAGTTTGCTCGCGCGCCGTGCGAACGGCGCCGAATCGAAGCAGTCGGTGTCGAGGAGCGCCGCGCCGGGCGACTCGCGCCAGGCCGAGCGCAGCGCGGCTGCGATGCTTGGCGTGCTTGTGAAGTACACCGGCGACGCCAACGATCTTCGCGCGGCAGGACTCGCCATCGACTCGGAGATCGGTCATCCGCGCGCCACCTTCGCCATTGCCACCGGCTCCGTTGCGCTCGACGACGTTGAAGCGTTGGCTGCAGTGCCGCACGTCATCAAGATCGAACTCGCGCGTCCGTTGCGTTCTGAGCTGGACATCAGCGTCGCACAGATCAATGCGCGGCAGCTGCACACGGGGAACCCCAGGCTGACGGGCAAGGGCGTCGTCATCGGTATCATCGATTCCGGCATCGATTGGAGGCATCACGCTTTTCGGCATTCGGCGGGCACATCGCGCGTCCTGTTCCTCTGGGATCAATCCTTGCCCGCGAAGGTGAAGCTTCCGGCAGATCCGTTTCAGGAAGCGGCGCCGCCCGAGTACGCAGGAACGGGCGTCGAGTACACGATGGCGCAGATCAACATGGCGCTCGCAGCCTCCGATCCGCTCTCCATCGTCCGCTCGATGGACGACAAGGCCGCGCATGGGACGCATGTGGCAGGGATCGCCGCCGGCGACGGCAGTCAGGCAGGAACGCGCGTCGAAGACAACTGCACCGGTGCCAACACGTACATCGGTGTTGCCCCGGAGGCGGAACTGATTGTCGTCAACAACCTGTCGGAAACAGATGGACTCGGCGACTCGCTGAATCTCGTCAACGCCGTCCGCTACATCTTTCTGCGCGCGAGTCAGCTCGACGCGGGCGCCGGACGTCCGTGTGTCATCAACATCTCACAGGGCGACAATCTCGGACCGCATGACGGCACCAGTCTCGTCGAGCAGGCGATCGATCTGCAGTTGCTCTTCGATCCTGGTCGCGCCGTCGTAAAGTCGGCGGGCAACGAAGGCGACGCCAGTCATCACGCGATGGTTACGGTGCCGCCCGCGGCCGGCACGCGATCGATTACCTTCTCCGTCGAGCCGGGCGACACCCACACGCGGTTCATGGAATGCTGGTACCACGGCGCCGAGCGGCTGGCAGTCACACTCGCCGGCCCGGGCGTCCCCGCTCCGACCAGTCCCACCGTTGAACCGGGCGCTGCGCCGAATATCTGGACGGTAAACCCGACCGCACCGGCCGCGCAGCAAGTCACTGCGACCATCACGTCGACGCTCGCCGATCCCAACAATCTCGATAATCAGATTCTCATCGAGCTCTCGTCGCCTGCCGATGTCGCGCTCACAAGTGGAACATGGACGCTGACGTTTACGAACCGTGGTGCCGCCAGCAGCGAGGTTCACTGCTGGCTCGAACGTGGGGTCAAACGTGGGGATAAATCACCGACCTTCACGTCCGACGTGACGAGATCGCATACAATCAGTATTCCCGGCACGAGCGCGCTGGTGATCACGGTCGGCAACTATTCCGCTGAGTCGTTCACTACGCGTTCCGGCGCTCACATAGACGTGGGCGATCTGCAGGATACGTCCAGTCGTGGGCCCACGCGCACCGGTGGGCTCAAACCGGATATCTGCGCACCTGGTGTCGCCGTAACTGCGGCGCGTGCGCAATCGCACGGTGGATGCTGCTGCGATTGTTGCTCCACGTTTTATGTGGACAAGTCGGGAACGTCGATGGCCGCGCCGCATGTGGCGGGGGTGATCGCGCTGATGCTGCAGAAGAACAAGTCGCTCGACCATCTCGATATCAGAAGCGCGATCACAAGCACCGCGCGCGCGCCCGACCCCATCACCGCGCCGATGCTCCCCGAGAACAACTGGGGATTCGGCATGATCGACGCGGCGGCGGCGGTTGGCGCGGCGCCGGCACCGCCGGTACCATCTGGCGGTGGTGGAGGCGGTGGAGGTGGTCCGACTCCGATTCCGATTCCCTACCACGTGCCGCCGCTCGATCTCCACGAGCGCGTATTGTTACGACGGATGCAGCACTTCCAGACATGGATGCTGTCGTTCGAAAGCGGACACTATTGGGGTGCGCTGGTGAGTCGCCACTTCGACGAAGTGCTCCGCCACATCAACACCAACCGACGCGTAGCGACGGTATGGCATCGCAATGGAGGACCGGCGCTGGTGCGCGCGGCCCTTGATATCTCAGCGGCACCGGAGCACGCGCGGATCCCCGAGTCATTCCGCGACGAGCAGACGTCGCAGCAATGGGCACGGATTCTCGCAAGCTGGCAGCGCTGCGCGTCGCCCGCGCTCGCTGCCGCCATCGACGCGCACCGTGCGGTGATTCTCGCGTTCCCCGGCCACTCGCTGCAGGCCGTGCTGTCGCGTCAAATACCGGCAGCCTGAGATGGCCACCAAAGCGGGTACGATCGAACTGATCGCACGTGAACTGGGCACGCTGCTGCAGCCGTTGGAGCAACGCCTGTCTGGCGACGGCGCATCCACGCTGTTCGCCGACTTGGGCCTTCGCTTGCCCGCAAGCGTTGCGGGCCACGCGCAGGTCGTTGGTGCCGTAACGGCCACGATCGCGCGCGCCACAGCGCTTGCGCCGACGGTCGTGCAACTGGTCGACGCCATTGATGCCGACAATGAGGCGCAGATCATCACCACGGGCATTGCGGTATTGGACGACGTATCGAAGGTGCTCTCCGCCGTGCGGGACTTGGGAAACGCACTGCAGACGGCCACTGCGGCCGCGCCTTTGTCTCCCGCCGACCGTATCGCGCTCCAGGCACTGATTCCCGATATCGCTCGGCGCGTCGTGGACATGCTGGTGATCGAGTACCTTGAAGCGAAGTCGTTACCCGTAGTGCAGGGGCTCACGCTGCTAGGGCTCATCGACCGGATCCACGTTGCCGGCGATCCCGCCGATCCGATCTCAGCACCGTTTCAGCGTCGCGAGTTGCGCTTCGATCGCATTGGCGATCTGCTCTCGGATCCGGCGGGATATCTCCGCTCGATCTACAAGTTCGGCGCACCGGATTTCGACGGACGCGCGCTCTTCGAGCGGGTGCGCGAGTTCCTCGACGCGTACGACTATCCGGTCGTCCTGCTGGAGCCGCCCGCCGCACCGCCGATTCTCGAAGGGTATCTCGTCAGTCTTGAAGCGAATCCGTCGGTGTCACCGCCCGCGCTCGCAGTACGCTTCCGATTCAAGGCGACGCAGGACTTCGAGAAGTCGTTTCCCATTCGCGATCCATGGACGTACCGCCTCGCCGCGAAGGCACGATTCGCGGCCGGCATGGACGGCGTCATCCGCGCGCCATTTGACGTGCAGCTCACGCCACCGGCGGCCGGTGCATCGCTGACGCTGACGGCCGATCTCGTTGGCGACGATGGTGGAAGGCCGATCATCATTATCGGCGAAGCGGGCGGTTCGCGTCTCGAGGCGAAGCGCATTGCGGCCGGTTTCGGCTTCACGGCACAAACCGCTGGCGGCGGGCTTGCCGGCGAGCCCGTGCTGCGCGCAGAAGTAAGCGGGGGCAAGCTCGTCATCGACATGTCGAAGGGTGACGGCTTCATCCAGAAAATCCTGAGCGGGATCAAGGTGGAGTCGGCGTTCGAATTCACGGCGCGCTGGACCCCTTCGGAAGGGGTGCGCTTCGAAGGCGGCGCGGGGATCGAGCTGGTGGTGCCGTTGCACCTCAACCTCGGCCCGGTCGAAATCCAGACGCTGTACTTCATGCTCGGCTTCGCCGCCGATCCGCCGTTGTCAATCGGCGTGGCGGCGGCGATCGGTGTGCAGATCGGTCCGTTCGGCATGTCGGTGGACAAGATAGGGCTCGACGTTCCGATGCGCTTTCCATCGTCACGCAACGGCAACCTCGGTCCGCTCGATCTCGGGTTTGCCTTCCGACCGCCAACGGGCATTGGGGTCGTGGTCGATGCCGGTCCGATCTCAGGTGGCGGATTCCTCTCGATCGACACGGCCAACGGCCGGTACGCCGGCATCCTGCAGCTCGAAGCATCGATCGTCTCCGTTACCGCAATTGCGCTGCTCGATACGAGACTCCCCGATGGCTCGCAGGGCTTCTCGTTCCTGATTCTCGTGTCCGTCGAGCTGCCGCCCATTCAGCTCGGCTACGGCTTTACGTTCAACGGTGTCGGCGGCATGGCGGGCATTCATCGCACTGTGGCCACGGAGACGTTGCGACAGGGTGTGCGCGCCGGCGCGTTGAATCACATCATGTTCCCCAAGGACCCGATCAGGAACGCCCCGCAGATCATCGCCGATCTGCGGGCCATCTTTCCGCCCGCCAACAACCGATTCGTCTTTGGCCCGTTCCTCAAGCTTGGCTGGGGAACGCCAACCCTCGTTACGGGCGCGTTAGGCCTGATTCTCGAACTCCCGGATCCGATCCGCATTATCATCCTGGGGCAGCTCAAGGTCGCGTTGCCGGTGCCCGAGCTGCCCTTGGTGTCGCTCAACCTCGACGTCCTGGGCATTCTCGACTTCGGCGAGAAGTCGCTCTCGATCGATGCGTCGCTCTACGATTCGCGCATCACGATCTACAGCGTGTACGGCGATATGGCGCTGCGGCTGTCGTGGGGTGACCAGCCGGTGTTCGCGCTTTCGTTGGGTGGACTGCATCCGCACTTTGCGCCGCCGCCCAACTTCCCGACGCTGCGGCGCATGACCATCGAGATCGGGCTTGGCGACAACCCCCGCTACACCTGTCAGTCGTACTTCGCCCTCACGTCGAACTCCGTGCAGTTCGGCGCGAGTATCGAGTTGTACGCGGCGGCGGCTGGCTTCAACATCCGCGGCTGGTTGGGTTACGACGCAATCGTCATCTTCGTACCGTTCTCGTTCGAGGTGGGGATCACCGCCGGCGTGCAGTTGCGTCGCGGCAGCTCCGTCATCGCCGGCATCACGCTCAACGCCACGTTGCGCGGACCGAATCCCTGGAATGTGAAGGGACGCGCCTGCATCAGCCTCTTCCTGTTCGACGTGTGCGTGCCGGTGAATCTCACCGTCGGCGAAGCGGAGCAGCAGCCGATTCCCGTGCTCGATGCGTGGGATCGCCTGCAGGTGGCACTGCGCGACGTGCGCAACTGGCAGTCACAAGTGCCGGCGGGCGTCATGCGTGTGATCTCGTACGCCGTGCCACTCTCGGTCACCGGGACGTTGGTGGATCCTGCCGGCGGGTTGGCCGTACATCAGAAGGTGCTGCCACTCAACATGGCACTCGACAAGCTCGGTGACGCGCGTATCTCCGGGTCGTCACGCTTTGACGTGAGCCACGTGCGCGTGGGTACCAACAGCGCGTCGCACCGCCCGGAGCGCGATTTTTTCGCCGCCGGTCAGTATGTGAATCTCTCGGACGCAGAAAAGCTGTCACGCGATTCCTACGAACTCATGGACGCTGGTGTAGCGATCGCGTCGGATGCGGTGACGATCGGCGACGTGCGCGAGACGCCGTTGACCTACGAAACCAAAGTGATCGATGCACCGGACCCCGGCACATTCCGCTTTCGTGACTTCATCGCACGCCGTCTGGATTCGGCCTCGCTCAGCCGCGCCGAGTTCTCTCGCATGGCGGCGCGCGCGACTGATGAACTTCTGCCGCGGTTCGGACTCGACAAGTACGCCCCGTTGCCCGGAGACATCCCACGAGTCGCCGTTATGCCGGAGGAGTTCGTGGTCGTGAGTACTCACACATTGCAACGGCATGCGATACTCGATACGGCCATGACGCGCGGCGCGGCCTCGGATGCCTTGCGTGCACTGGTGACGAGTGATCCTTCGTTGAAGGGACAGTGGCAGGTGATCTCGCGCCACGACGTCGAGGTGCCCGCATGACGGCACCGGTGCCAAACGAGCCGCTGGCGAAATACAGCTTCCTGTCCTGGCTGCGACGCGGTGTGGCCACGCAGATCGGCCGGCGTGACGGCGACGCGGGCAACGAACCACGCGCGACCGTGTCGGTACATCTCGGATTCAACGCAGACGCGCAGTCCGTCGAGGTGCCGCTCCAGCTGCTGGGCAGTGGCGAACTGGGCAGCTTCGATGTGCGATCGGTGATGCGTACCTGGCCACGTCCCGAAGTCGCCGACGCCGAAGCGAACTACTTCCCCTTGATCGAACTGCGTGAGCCGGACTTACCGTGGCGACTGACTCCCGCAAGCGCGGCGACTTCGGGTCGTCTACGTCCGTGGATCGTGTTGGTGGTGCTGCGCGACGAGGAGTACACGTTTCGCTCAGCCACCTCAGCTGGCGCGCTGCCATCGCTCGTCGTGCGCGATACCGCATCGCTCCCCGATCTTGCGTCCTCGTGGGCGTGGGCACACGTGCAGGTCAGCAACGAATCCGGCATCACGGCCGATCGTATTCGCACGCTGGTAAACGCCAGGAGCCCGCTCGTCACGTCGCGTCTGCTCTGTCCGCGCCGACTCGATCCACTGACACGATATACGGCGTATCTCGTGCCGGCATTCGAGCGTGGTCGACTGTCGGGGCTGCGCCTGTCGGTGCCCGAGACGATCGATGCGCTGACACCGGCGTGGATGCCCGCGCAACCGGGAGTCACGCTCCCTGTATTGCATCAGTGGCGATTTCACACGGCTGAAGCGGGCGACTTCGAGTCGCTCGTGCGGCGGCTCGAGCCGCGCGTGTTGCCCGCCGAGGTCGGCATTCGCACGATGGACGTGACGGATCCGCAGGGCGCGTTGACGGATGTGCCGGCGCATGGTGCACTACTCGGCCTCGAGGGTGCGCTGAAGACCGTGCGCACGATCACGACGCCGTGGCCGGATGCGCCGGTGAAGCAGCGGTTCATCGATCGGTTGCGCGCGTTGCTCAACGCGCCGGCCGCGCTGTTGCAGGGCACGACTCCGCTGCGCGTGGTCGCGCCGCCCCTCTACGGGCGTTGGCATGCGGCGCAGGAAACGCTTGAGCCGGGACAACGGCCGGTCTGGTTTCAGGAGCTCAATCAGGATCCGCGACTGCGCGTAACGTCCGGGTTAGGTACGCAGGTGGTGCAGGCGCGGCAACGCGAATTGATGGCCAGCGCGTGGTTGCAGGTAGAGGGGATTCGTGCCATCAACGAAGAGCGACGGCAGGCGCAGATCGCGCGCGGCGCCTCGTTACGACTCTTCCAGCGACATCTTGCGGTGGCGGGCGACGAGACGGTGCTGTCACTCACCACCAGATTGCACACAAAGGTGAAGGGCAGCCCCGTCACAATCGCCTCGCTATTGCGCCAGAGTCCGATTCCGATGGGTGTGCTCGACACCGCTTGGCGTCGGCTCGCGCGACCGCGCGGCACAATTGGACGTCGACAGGGGCGGCGCGAAGCGCCCACCAAGGAAGGATTGCTCGAGCGGCTGAATACGGGCGGGTTGCGTCCCGGTGCCCCGCCGCCAGTGCCCGACGCGTTGCCGACGATCAGCGGGTTGGCGGATGTCGTTACGGCACCGTCGGGAAGTGAGGCCATCAACCTCGAGCGCTGGGTCGTTTTCCTATGGCTGCTATTGCTGCTGCTCGTGCTGCTCATTTTTGTGCGTGCCCTCGGCGCGATGGCGGCGTTGGCGTTCGGCGTTGCGGTTATCGCCGTCGGCGCGGGCGTAATGCCCGCGTACGTCCGCGATGCGTTACGGAGAGCCATCATCGGCGCACCGCCATTGCCGCCAACGTCCCGCGTCCCCGCGCGTGCCCTCGATGCACTTGGCGACGAACGCTTCGAGACGGAGGGAGGCGCCGGCGGCGATGCACCGTCGGTCGCGGAGCTGCTTCGCACGCTCCCGCCGCGAGCGAACTTCCGGCTCTTCGAAACGCCGCCGCTGGGTACACCACTGAGCACCATTCCTGGCGCGACCGGTGACCAGACCGCCCCAGCCGACGGGACCAGCGCAGCGGACAGCGCCGATGCGCGCCTGTTCCGCGCGGCCGCAATCGACCTGATGCACGCGTTGGGTACGCCGGTGGTCGTTCCGCCGCCGATGCGACAGGTATCCATTCCGCTGCTGCGTACCAAACTGCAGACGGCGGTGGATCCGCGTCTCACGATCGCGCGCGGGTTGCGCGAGCGCACCGTGTTCGCGCCTGGCGTCATCTGGGAACGCGAGGATCCGATCGAAGAGATCATGGCGTACCCGCGCTTTCCGCAGCCGATGTACGAGGCGCTGCGCGATCTCGGCCAGGACTGGCTGCTACCGGGACTCGACCTCATTCCCGGCAACACAGTGGCACTCGTTGCCTCCAATCAGCGCATGATCGAGTCGTACATGGTGGGACTCAATCACGAGATGTCGCGCGAGCTGTTGTGGAACGAGTATCCCACCGATCAACGCGGCTCCTACTTCCGGCAATTCTGGAACGTGAACGGCGTCACGCCACCACAGAACGATCCCGAGAAGCTGCGTGACATCCGCGAGATTCACGCTTGGCTGAAACGACTCGCTCTCGGCTCGCACAGCGCGAGGCCGCCAATGCCGAACGGTGAAGATCGTCTCGTGCTGTTGGTGCGCGGCGATCTCTTCCGGCGCTATCCCAACACTGACGTGTACGCACTCAGAGCGTTGGCGCATGCCTCCGGCAAACGATCGCTCGGCGCCGAACGCATCGACTACGAGTTTCACGGACGGCTGTCGCCGGACGTCGCGTTCTTCGGATTTCCGCTCACGCCGAGCCAGGCAATCGGCGCAACGGACGCGACCAACGGCGCGCTCGACCAAGGATGGTTTTTTGTGCTGCAGGAGCAGCCGTCCGAGCCGCGCTTCGGCCTGGACGTAGGTGAAGCGTTCGGCGCGCCCGTGTCGGAGTGGAGTGACCTGTCGTGGCGCAGTCTCACCGGCAACGAGGGGGCGCTGAGCGCGCTCACGCATGTGGATCTCAATCAGCAACTCCCCGACGTGCGCGCGTTGAATCGCGGGAGCGAACCCGCCTGGCACGCCGACAGTGGACTCGGCCGCACCGGCACGCAGAGTGCGCACCTCGCCTACATCACGCTGCAGCAACCGATGCGTATTGCGATCCACGCGTCGGACATGTTGCGCGGCAACGGCTGACACGCGCGAACAATATGGCTCATCCAAACGCCGACGATATTCTGTCGCAGGTACGACGTGAACGTGACGAACTGCGCGAAACGCTCACTCGGGAGCAGGGCGCGCGTGCCGTAGCGGATCGCGCGCTGCAGGACGCACGCAGTCGCTTTGGTGACGATGACGATCGCACAAACGAGCTGGTTGACCGGTTGCAGCGCGCCGACGCGTCATTGAAACGCGTGACCGGGCATCATGACACGGCCATCGCGCGCGTACACGCAGAACTGCGCGAGCGCCTGATTCGCGATGTGGGCGACGACTTCACGCCGCTCGCTACATCGTTGCCGCTGGTGCTCTTCCCCGTGCGATTGGAGACTCGCTTTGCACTGCGCGGCAATGCGCGTGAGCTATGGATCCGTGTGTATCCCGACGAGATTCACGCCGACGCGCACGAGCGAGAGCTGACGACGCAGGAGATCACCGCGGGACAGCGGTACTGGAACAGCATCTGGCGCGGTACGAGTGCGTTGGCGGATTCATGGAGCGTGCTGCTGCACGCTGTGCCAGCGCCACGTGCCGCGTGGGTCGTGCGTGCGCTCACGCCGCTCAATGTCGAGGGCGATCGGGTGGACGATCCGCAGTTCCGGGCGCCCGCTGAGCGCGAGGGCACCTGGACGCGCGCCGTTGAAGCCCGATTGCTTCCCGATCGGTGGGTCGCCATCGGATATCGTGGTGGCCACGAGGTGGCGCGTGCCGTTGGCAGCGCGATCATCGAACCGCTGGCCGTCACGCTGGCGCCTGATGCGGACGCGGCGCAGCGCAGCGATATCAGTGGTGATGGACTCGAAGTAGACGACGCAGTGCGATGGACGATCGACTTTCCTCGCGCACTCGAAATCGGAATGGGATTGACGATGCCGCTCGCGCTCGTCGACGAGGAACGTGGCTTTGACGAGTTGCTGGTGCTCGGCGTGAAGGGCTCGCTCTCGCCTGCTGATAGTGCGACGGAACTCGGTGGGCTCTTCGAGGCGCATCATTTCGGCCGCGGTCTGGCCTTGCTGCGTCAGGGCACGCCAACCAACAACACGCAGCAGGCGCCGTCGGGATATCCGCCTGACGATGCACACGGCGAGCACAGTCGCTCCCTGGAGCTCGACCAAGCGCGGTCGGTGGTGGGGAAGGACGGGGAGCGACTCGCGCGCGCGCTCGGCCTGCCGCAGTCGGTACTGACGGCGGTGGATCGCAGTGACGAAGACGAGCAAGCGGGCGCACGCGCGATGTGTGGCGCGCTGTGGCCGGCAACGTGGGGTTACTTCTTCGAAGAGCTGCTGCTCGAAGCGGAACTCGATGTCGAGGTCGATCGATTTCGCGACTTCTTCATCGAGCATGTGCGCGCACGCGGGCACTACCCGGCATTCCGCGTGGGTGGCACACCATATGGCGTGGTGGTTGCCTCGTCGCTTGCGCGGTGGACGCAGCGCGGGAAGCGCGGCCTGCTTGAGTCGGTCATGCCCGACGACCTGCGCCGGTTGCGCGCGATCTGGTCGGAGTCGGTGTCACGCATTCCGCGTGTCGGCAAGAGCAACGATCCCGACAAGGACCTGCTCGAAGTATTGGAGATGGACGCGTCGGCGCGCGAGGTCCGTGTACGTTCGGTGATGGGCCCCAACGCGTCAGCGAATATGGCCGCCTTTCTCGGATTGAACTGGGACGGCGCGCGTCGTCGACAGGCCGATCTTGCCAGGCGGCTCGCAGAGCGACTCGGTCGTGCCGATGCGGGCGCGCCGCTTTTCACCCTGTCGTTCGGATCGAAGGCGGCGTCCTTCGCCAGCGGCTTCGTGGTGCCGAAGGAAAATCCGGATGAACCCGAGCCACTCAGCGAGGCGGAACCGCTATCCTTCAACTACATCAAATGGCTGCGTGAGGCGGCGAGTGTGGAGGATGTAAGGCAGGATCGTCTTCCAGCGGGAGTTACGCCCCCGAACACGCTGCTCTATCTGCTGCTGCGGCACGCACTGCTCCGCGAGTCTGCGCGCAGCAGTGACGCCATTCTCGTCAACGAGGGATTGGCGACGCGCGCCATTACACGCGATCGGGAGTTCGTCGGAGCGACGTTTACTGCGACACCGGGTGCGGGCGGCGTCGCTGCGGTGAACAACTCGGCAGGCAACGATACGGTGAACCCGGCGGCCACAGTCGCGGCGACAGCGACGGTGTGGGATCGGATGTCCACCACGCTGCCCACCGTGACTGGTCGAGCGACGCTCGCCGAGTTCGTGTGGCTGGATCTCGTGCGTCCGGAAACCCGACGGCTGCGCGAGTTTCGCGAGTATCTTCGCACGCTCGAATCGTTGCCCACGGCGGAACTCGAGCGGTTGCTCACCGAGACACTCGATGTCTGCTCGCATCGCCTCGATCCGTGGATCACATCGATGTTCAACGATCGTCTCACCACGATGCGCGCGTCACAACAGACGCCTGGGTCGGTCGTTGGATCATTCGGTTGGGTCGTGGATCTGCGCGCAAAGCCATCGGTCGGCACGCGTGCTGCACCGATGCCCCTCCTCGCGGAAGGCGTCCGCGCACGCCTGAAGCTGCGGGACGTGGCCGCGCTCGAGGAGCAGATATCCACCGGTGGATTCACCCACGCACCGTCGATGACGCATGCGGCGACCGCCGCCGTGCTGCGCAATGGATTCCTCTCGCGTCGGTCCGTAAACGATCAACGTTATGGCATCGATCTCTCGTCGGAGCGCGTGCGTCGTGCGCGATGGGTGCTCGATGCGGTGCGCAACGGACAGGCACTGTCGGCCGTGTTGGGATATCAGTTCGAACGTGCGCTGCATGACGCGCGGCGCGATGACTACAAGGAACCGTTTCGCCACGCCTTTCCGGTCGTGGCCGGCAAGCTCTCATCGACGGCACCGGCAACCGGTGGAGAGCTTGCCGAGTCGGTTGCGGCCGTGGCCGCACGCAATGTGGTGGACGGCCGCGCGCTACATCTGGCGTGGCAGGCGAACACGATCGCGTGGGGCAGTGCCGGTCTTCCCACCCGACCGGGAGCCGACTTCACTCAGGTCGATACCATTCTTCGAGCCGTCGACGATACGGTCGACGCCATCGCCGATCTGCTGATGTCGGAATCCGTCTATCAGTTGGTGCAGGGAAACACGGCCGGCGCATCGGCGTCGCTCGACGCGCTGGCGCGAGGCGTGCGCGCGCCGGATCCCGAAGTCGTGAAGAGTCCGCGTGGCGGCTCAGCGTTGACGTATCGCGTAGCGCTGCTGCTGGGCGGTGCGCCCCTCGCTCCCGCTGGTTGGGGCGCCATTCCGCTCACGCCCCGCGCCGCTGCCGACCCGTGGATGGACGGCTGGTTGGGCGCGCTGGTCGGCGATCCGGCGCGCGTGCGCTGCGCGGTGACATACACCGACAGCGCAGTGCCGCCGGTGATGCGCTCAATTGAAGTGACGCTCGCTGACTTGTTGCTACGGCCTATCGATGCGTTGCACGCGGTGACCGCCGCGTCGAGCGAGGCGCAGCCGGACGTCGCGCAACCCACGCGCACCGCACAGCTCTCGGAGCTTGATGCGCGTATTGCGGCGGTCGCCCTGGATCGCGCCGACGCCGATCCATTGGGTGACGTTCGCATCACGTACGCTGCGACTGACCGAACGAACACACTGAGCTTCGCCGAGGTCGCGGAGCTGATGCGCGCCGTGCAAGCGACCCTCTCAACCGCACGCACACTCGCACCGAAGGATCTGCTCGCGTCATCGCAAGCAGCCGAGCTGTCGTCCGCCGTGGTTGATAGCGCCAACGTGACCACGCGCGCGACGAACGCGCTTGCTGCCATCACGGCCGTACGGGACACGATCGTTGCAGCAATCGCACCACTCTCCGTGCAGCCGACGCCGGTCAACATCGATCGTGCGTCGTTGGTAACGGCGCTTCGGAATGCGGCGGCCTTCGGTGTGGCAGGCGCGTTCATTCCGTCACCACACGCTGATGTCGCCGTCTCACTGGATGAACGCGAAACGCAACGCCTCACCACCGATTCGCTGGTGGCACACGCTACGAGTATCGCCAATGAACTCACGCGGCGTTTGCAAGACGCAGGCTCGGTTGTTGTGCCGCACGCGAAGCTCTCGCAGCTCTTTGGCGAGGGCTTCCGCGTCATCGTTCCATTCACGCCGGCCACCGCTGCAATCGGACAGGCACTGGCCGCTGGTCCGACACCCGCCCCAACGCCGGCGCAACGTCGAGAATGGCTGCGGGGCGCCGCGTTGGTGCGCCCACCGCTCGATCGCTACCACCGCCTTACGCTGTTGCAGCGCGCGCTCGGCGGCCCTTCGGCGATACTGACGGTCACGCAGGTGCCGCATGCGCCGGGAGCCGCATGGGTGGCGCTCCCATTCGCCGATGAAGCGCATCGTCCGGCGTCAGGGCTGGTTGGACTCGCGCTGCTTTCTGCCGCGGGCGGTGTGCCGGCCGCGAATGCGTCATGGGCCGGTCTGCTGCTCGATGAATGGACCGAACTCATTCCCAACGCCGACGAAGCAACAGCCGTGGCCATTCACTACGACGACCCCGGTGCCGAAGCGCCGCAGGCGATTCTTGTGGCGGTTCCGCCGGACGACTCGACCAACTGGACGCTTGACACCGTCACCGATGTGCTGCGTGAAACCCTGCAACTGGCACGGTTGCGCGCGGTAGACAGCGACCTGCTCGGCGATCTCAGTGTCCTCTTGCCGGCGACTTATCTGGCAGCCAATCCCAAGTCCGACACCGTGTCCGCCGTTTTCACCGGCTTGCTGCGTTCCGATGCTGTGATCGCGCCGGCACTCTGACATGCCGACATCTTCGTTGCTCATGTTGTCCATTCGACCATCGTCGATCCGGAGTGCCTCATGAAGTCGATCACCTACTGGAATCGCCTGGAGCCGCGTCCACGAGGACGCGAAGTGCTGGAGAGTCTGCAAGCACGCGTGCGCGACCCGCTCTGGTTCCTCACGCGCCAGCTGCAGATGGGCGAGTTTCAGGGCGAGGATGCGGCGTCTCCGGCATGGGTTCAGATGGCGTATGGGCTCACGCGTTTCACGGGATGGTCGCCGCGCGGCGGCGCGACGCAAGACATCGACCTGACCACACCACTGGAGGAGTTGTCGCAGACCGAGGCGTTCACGGCGCATCTCGCACTGCGTGTTGAGCTCGGGCAACTCGCAGAGGAGTTGCTGAGTGATGCGGGACATGGCGCACAGATCCCGCTGCTGCTACGCGCGTATGGCATCAATGCGCCTGATGAAGCAGCCGTCGCGCTGGATCCGGACGGCGCCGAAGCACGGTTTGCGCGCGTGGTGGGAGGGCGGTGCTGCGATGGCGTGGCATTGTATCGTGATCTCGTCGCCGCGTCGCCCGATCTGCCCGCGGCCCTCACCACCCCGCCCAACGGAATAGCGCCGGCGTTACGTGTCGCCGTTCGCGCGGTGCTCGACGAACTGGTGGCGTATGTGGATCGACTCTACGAGGACATCGGGGACGCCGATGCACCGGCTTGGCGTCCCGATCGGCTCGAGTACGATCTCGACGTGGTGGCCCGGGATACATCGGGCGACGTGCTCACCTACGACGCGGAGCCGTCGTCGGACGGATCGTTCGATTGGTATGCCTTCGACTTGCGTGCGCGCCGAGCCGCCACTGCATCCGATGCGCCGATCACACCGGTGACGACGACGCTTTCGGTGATGCCGACGCATGTGCGCTTTCGCGGGATGCCCAATCATCGCTGGTGGGACTTCGAGTCGGCGATGACCGACTTTGGCGCGGTGGAGCCAGAGTCTCGCGACCTGGCGCGCTTGCTCGTGGTGGATTTCATGACCGTCGCGGCCAACGACTGGTTCGTTGTGCCGCTTACCATTCCCGTGGGGTCGATCTGCGAACTGCAGTTGCTGATGGTGCACGATGTCTTTGGCGGTCGCACCCATGTGCCACCCGCCAATACGCTGTCGGGAGACATTACGCGGCGGTGGGCGATGTTCGCATCCACATCATCGGTCGACGAGGGGGTGCGGTTCATCGTGCCTCCCGCCGCTGCGTCGGGGGTCATGCAAGGTGATACCATCGAGGAGGTGCGCTTCCTTCGCGACGAGGTGGCCAACATGGCGTGGGCCATCGAGCACCGACTGCAGAGTGGAGCTGGCGATGTGATGCCAGGCCATGAACGTGCGGTGCGGCACGGCGAAGTGGACGAGACGTTGTCATCACGCGGCGGGCCGCAACTGCGCTATCAGCTCGAGACCATGGTCCCTGCACACTGGATTCCACTCCTGCCGGTGGCCGTTGACCCCGCGCGAGGCGAAGTGGAACTCGAGCGTGGAGCCGTCGTGCGCGCACGCGACGACGGAACACTGTTCACGCTGCCGGCGCTGGGGCGCATCCTCAATCCCTCCGGTGTTACCCCGTACCGAATCCAGGAGGAAGAGGTGTCGCGCGCCGGCACCCGGGTCTCTCGCGTGATGTGTCGTGCGCGCTGGCTCAACGGCGACACGTTTCACTGGATCGCGCGTCGCAAGGGAGTCGGCGGCGGCGAGGGGTCGAGCGGGCTCAAATACGATCTCGCCCGCTTCGCCGAGGAATCGGGCGTCTGACCGGCGATGAGCGATGGCACCGCCGATGGCACCGCCGATGGCACCGCCGATGGCTCCGCGAGCATGCGCTGTACGGATCCACGTGAGCGCTAGAGCACCGACGGTTCACTGCGACGACGTTAGCGACGCGATCGAGGGGACGGTCCTTCATTCGGTTGCGCAGGGACCCGAGCAAGTGGTTTCAGTGGGGGTGCGGCGCGATTGTCCGGCAGTCGCGGATCCGGTGTCCCCCCACGTACGAATTGTGCCTGGTGCGCGTGATCGTGGATGTGTCGCTGGAACACGAGGTGCTGATTCCGGTCAATCGCAGTAGCAAGATCAAGAACGGAATGCATTCGCGTTCGTGTCGAAACCTCGGGGGACCAGCAGCGTGGCATCCGGTGACGCAACGCCTCCCCAACCCTTCTGATTGTTCGTGCCGTGGAGCAGTTGATCAAGCCCGCCAAGCACGTTACTGGCGAAGAGTGTCATCGACACGCGATCTCTCCACGATCTTGCGAGGAATGTGGTAGGCGGTGACCACGTGAGATTGAGTGTGCGTGTCCATGGTCCACGACACGCGTTGCGCGCGAGTGGTTGTGCAATCGATTTCGCCAAGCATGCACGTGCAAGGCTGCTGCCATTCTCCTGAAGTGAACGCAAGCCGGCCGACAGGTTCGCATCGCTCGCGAGCGCTGGATCAGGGACAAAGGCGCGGTCGCCGCTTCGGCCATCACCGTTCACGTCGCCTTGTACAAGTGGTGTGAATGGCAGGCCGCTTTGTAGGCGCGAAAATGCAGAAAACATGCCGAACCTACCCTGATGTCCAACTTGCAGCAGCAACGCCGCGGTTCAGCTGCAGCGGAACGAAATAGAGCGAGCGAAGCGAGCATATAATAGCTCCGCTGTCTGCTGCAACCGTTTGTTAGCGGGCGGGCGGGAATGGTCGCTGCCGCACCTGCGTGCCTTTCACCACCGTGATGCGTCCGGCGAGTTCCAGATCGTCGCGAAGGAGCAAGGCCTCGAGCAGTTCCCCGGTCGCTGTCGGTGTCTCGGGCGCGCCACGAAAGAGCACCAGCCCGAGTGGTGGCGCATCGGTTCCGCG
>JBBRFQ010000058.1:0-19033 GCA_038224035.1 Gemmatimonadales bacterium | reverse complement strand
TGCGTGCGGAAGTACGACGACGCGCCTTCAAGCCAGCGGTCGCGGTGTGCCGGATTGTGCCGGGCGAGTTACCAGGCACAGCCGGTGTGGCGGGTGCGGTCGCGACGTACAAAACGCGGGCCGGACTTTGAGCGGATGGTTGTGCCGCAGGCGGCGCACGACATGAGCCCGAAGAAGCGCGTCGGCGTGATCGGTTCGTTTGTCTGGGACGTGATTCATGGACGCGATCGTCGCGCCGTGCCGGTGGAAGAGTGGGGCGGTATCACGTACGCGCTCTCAGCCATGGACGCCGCTTTGGCTGATGACTGGGAGATTGTGCCGCTGCTCAAGGTGGGTGACGATCTGGCCGATCGGGCGCGCACGTTTGTACGCAGCCTTCGCCACCTCGCGCCCGACGCGGCGCTCGTCGCGGTGCCCTATCCCAACAACCGCGTAGAACTGCGCTATCACGACGCGGAGCGTCGCAGCGAGTTCCTCAGTGGCGGCGTACCGGGGTGGACGTGGCTCGGGCTCAAACCACTACTCGAATCGGCGAATCTCGACGCGCTCTACGTGAATTTCCTGAGCGGGTGGGAGCTCGATCTGGAAACGTCGCAACTGCTGCGGGCGCACTTCGCCGGACCGATCTACTGCGACCTGCACATGCTCGTGATGGCGGTGCAGCCCGACGGATTGCGCGTGCCGCGTCCTCTGCCTGATGTGGCGGCGTGGTGCAGCTGCTTTGACGTGCTACAGGTCAATGAGGAAGAAATGGCAATGATGGCACCCGACCCGATGGTGCTCGCGGCGACGGCGATGGCCGCCGGCGTATCGTGCCTGTGTGTGACGCTCGGCAGTCAGGGCACGGTGTACGTCGCGGCGCCGGGCTTCACTTCACTGGCCGATGTACCAACGCGACGCGCACTCGCCACCGGGCCACGCGGCGGCAACAGCCCGCTCGGCGCGCTGCGTACGGCACGGCTGCCGGCCGTGCGCGCGAACGTGTCTGACGATGGCGATCCCACCGGGTGTGGTGATGTGTGGGGCGCCACCCATTTCTCGCGGCTGCTCTCCGGTGATAAGTTGGAAGAGGCGATGGCGGCCGCTTCTCGAGCGGCCGCGCGCAACGTTGAGCATCGGGGAGCCACCGGGCTCGCATCTTATCTTCGGGGAGAGCTACACACTTCGTGACGACCGTGATCAGCGTGCCGCCGTCGCTCGATGAGCAGACGTTTGAACACGTCGTCGAGCAGCTTGCGCCGCTGCCTCCCGACCAGAAGGTGCTGTTCGATGCGCGTCACGCGCGCTGGGCGTCTCCGTATGGTTTGACGGCGTTGCTCTGTGCGGCGCAGTCGCGCTCGGAGCGTGCGGACTTCGCGATTCCGGAGCATCCGGACACGCTGTCGTATTGGGCGCGCACGGGGTTTTTCCGGCACGCGGCCGAGGTCTTCAACTTGCATGGAACGGTGCCCCGCCCTCGTGAAACGCGCGACTCCAGTGTGCTGCTCGAGATCACACCGGTGTCGCAAAGCGACGATGTCCACACGGTGGTGAGCCGGATTCAGAGCAAAGCTGCCGAGATTCTGCACGGCGAGCTGCATCTTGAAACAGCGGCGATCATGGGCTTCGGCATGATGCTGAGCGAAGCGTGCCAGAACATTGTGGAGCACGCGGGATGCGGCGGCTGGGTCGCGGTGCAGGCGTACAGCTGGCGCAAGCGTCTCGGCCGTCGCGTGGTGGTGATTGCCGTGTGCGATGCGGGCATCGGCTTCCGGCAGTCGCTGGAAAGCGCAGCCGGACACCGCCGCGACGATCGGTGGGGCGATGCGCGCGCGCTTGAATCTGCGGTGCTGCAGTCGATGAGCCGGCATCGGTCCCGTGATGCGGGGCGAGGACAGGGACTCGCAGGCATTCGGCGATTTTGCTCGCGCTGGGAGTGCAAGTTATCGGTGCGCAGCGGAGCGGCACGTATTGCGCTGACGCCGGACTGGGACGAAGATGAAGCGATGCGCGACGGCCTGCCGATCTTTCCCGGTGCACAGGTGCAGATCATCATTCCGGAACGGTTGCCCGGAGAACCCGCGCCGGCGGCGCGCGTTCGCGCGACGGAGCGTCCGCGGTGATGCACCACATCGATGTGAGCACGGTGCTGCGCGGCGCGGTGTGCGAGTTGTACTCCAATCTCGTCACGCGCCCCACCGGTGCTGCGGTGCGCACGGCGATCGAAGCGATGCTGGCCGAGGGACGTCCGCCCACGATCACGACCATCGACTTTTCCCACGTCAATCTGCTCGATTTTTCGTGCGCTGATGAAATCGTCGCCAAGCTGCTGCTCAGTCACGTCGATGCCGCGCATGACGAGGCGCGCTATGTGTGTTTTCGTGGCATGCGGGAAGATCATCTCGATGCCGTGGAAGCGGTGCTCGAACGACGCGAACTGGCGCTCGTCTGGGATCGTGACGGTTGGCCGGAGTTGCTGGGCCAGGTGAATGCCGAGGAGCGGCGCTATTGGGACGTGGTGCGTGCCGGCGGCCCGGTGTGGGCCCCAGCTGTCGCCACCACAACCGGCTGTACCACCGCGCACGCTGAGTCGCAGCTGACGCGGCTCTGGCATCGCCGTCTCGTGATGCGCATGCCGGACGGCTTCATGGTGCCACGCGGTATCAGTGGGGCAGCGTCATGAGCAGCGACAAGGGCGACCCGGGCGCCCCACGCATCGGTCGCGGCATGTTCTCGGGGATGTCGCCGCCACTGCAGGTGGTGGGCTATATCGGGACGCGTCGCGGAGATCCGGAGCGTGGGCCGCTCATTCGGATGCGCTCCGATGATGCCTTGATTCGCCTGCTCACCGACGGGGAGCTGGTGCGCATCATGGGTCCGCGCCGCAGTGAGTTTGCACCGCTGCGGATCGACGACACGCTGCCGCGCGGCGGCGTGGTCGTGCGCGATCTCGCCGGCGTGACCATCACCGAAATCGTGCGTGTGATCAAGGCGGACTTCGACTCTCCCCGCACCACCTGATCGACCTCAGCGAGCCGCCTTATGTCAGACCAATCGGACCTCGACGCCACGCCACCGCTACGCCTCGCCACGCTCGCCATTCATGGCGGGCGCCCGCACGGTGCACCCGGTGATGCCGTAGTCCAACCCCTCGTGCAATCCGTGAACCACGTGCAGCCCGTGGGCACACCCGAAGGTGTGCTCTACACGCGGTACGCGAATACACCAAACGCACAGGTTGTGCAGCGCCGCATTGCCATGCTCGAGGGAGCGGAGTCGTCGCTCGTGCTCTCCAGCGGCATGGGGGCGACATCGTGCACAATGCTCTCCCTGCTGCGACCGGGCGATCATCTCATCACGAGTGCGTGGATTTACGGCGGCACGCGCAAGTTGTTCGACCACGAGTTGCCGGCCATGGGTGTGTCGGTGACCACGGTCGATCCGACGGAATCACGTGCGTGGCGGAGGGCGATCACCAAGGATACGCGCGTCATTTTTCTTGAGTCGCCCGTTAACCCGACCACGCGGGTGCTCGACTTGCGCCCGCTGAGCGCGCTGGCTCGGGAGACGGGACTTGCGCTGGTGATCGATGCCACGTTCGCAAGCCCGATCAACTACCGGCCGATCGAACACGGCGCCGATGTCGTGATCCATTCCGCGACGAAATATCTGAACGGACATCACGATATTCTGGCCGGCGTCGTCAGCGGCACGGAATCCATGATCGACGAAGTGCGTCAGAAGATGATGGTCTGGGGTCAGGCGCCCGATCCGTTCGCGCTGTGGCTTTTGGAGCGCGGCCTCAAGACGCTCGATGTGCGCGTGAAGCGACAGAACGACTCGGCACAGCGGGTGGCCGAGTGGGCGCAATCACACCGCGCCATTGCGCGCGTGCACTATCCCGGGCTCCCGTCGCATCCCGATCACGCGTTAGCCAAAGAAACGCTCGATGGATTCGGCGGCATGCTCGCGATTGAACTCGCCGGCGGCGGCGATGCCACTGCGCGGGTCCTGGGTCGCTTGCGGCTCGTCACGCACGCGCCGAGTCTCGGTGGTGTGGACTCGCTGGTGAGCGAGCCGCGCTACACATCGCACGCTGCCATGACGCCAGCCGCGCGCGCCGCGATCGGTATTCCTGACGGATTCCTGCGCTTCAGCATCGGCCTGGAAGATCCTGACGACCTGATCGCCGATCTCGCGCAGGCGTTGGAGTAGCGCGTGTCGGGCGTTCTCCGGCTCGACGCCGCTACGAAAGAGTATCCTCGCACGGGCATCGCGGTGCGCGACGTATCGTTCGAGGTACAGAAGGGCGAGTTCGTGTTTCTCACCGGGGCCAGTGGATCCGGCAAGAGCACACTGCTCAAGATGCTCTCGTTCGCCGAGCGTCCAACGCGCGGCGAGGTCAAAGTGAGCGGCTTTGCGTCGAGCACGCTGCGCGACTCCGACATTCCGCAGTTGCGGCGTCGGCTGGGCATTGTGTTTCAGGATTTCCGCCTGCTCACCGATCGCACGGTCGAAGCGAACATTGCGTTTGCGCTCGAGGTCACGGGCGCGGCCAAAGGCACGATCGGCCCGCGCGTCGGGCGGTTGCTCACGCAGGTCGGACTCGCGTCCAAGGCAACGGCCATGCCGCACGAACTCTCCGGTGGTGAACAGCAACGTGTGGCGATCGCGCGGGCGCTGGCCAATGACCCGTTTCTGCTGCTGGCCGATGAACCCACGGGCAATCTCGACGAGCGCGCCACGCGGGGCATCGTGCAGCTGCTGCGCGAAATCAACGCGCTTGGAACGGCCGTGATCATGGCGACGCATGATCTGTCGCTGATCATGCGCAGTGGCTACCGCTATCTCGAACTGGAGCGAGGCGAGCTGTTGTACGACGGCACCGATGCGCGCCGCCTCGCGAGGCACCAGTGAGCCTCGCGCTGCGGGAGGCGCTGCTCGCGTTCAGGCGGGCACCGCTGCTCAGCTTGCTGGGCATCTCAACGATTGCCTTCTCGCTCTTTGCGTTCGGACTGTTCGGCCTCGTGGCCATCAACATTCGTGAAGCGCTTCGCGCGGTCGAAGATCGTGTGGAGGTCCGCGCATTCCTTGTGGACGGAACCAGCGAGGATGCGCTCTCGGCGGTGCTCGGCGATATCGGCGCGTTTCCGGAGGTTCGCGAAGTCGGCTATGTGAGCCCCGACTCCGCGCTGTCGCGGTCCCGTGAGGAGCTGGCCGAGTTTCGTGATGTCTTCGATGCGTCGGTGTTGCCCGGTTCAATTGAAATCCGGCTGCGCGAAGGGTTTCGCGACCCGGTCACCGTGCAGGCGCTCTCGGACCGCATCGCGAGCTACCCGATTGTCGACGACGTGCGGTTCGGACAGGAATGGGTGGCGAAGCTGTATCGCGTGCGCACGATTGCCGTCTTCGCGGGCACGGGTCTCGGGGTCGTGTTTGCGCTGGTGGCCGTGTTGATCATTGGCAGCACCATTCGCATGGCAGTCCTCGCCCGCGCGCGTGAGATCGAGATCATGCGGCTGGTCGGCGCGACCAACGGGTTCGTGCGCCTGCCCTTCCTGATCGAGGGATTGATCAAGGGCGCACTCGGGGGCCTGTTGGCGGTGGGTATGTCATGGGTTGCTCACACCGTGGTCACCCGTTCGTTGTTCGAGACGGTCTTCTTCACTCCGTCGCAGGTCGCGCTGGGAGTGCTGGCCGGCGCTGCGATCGGTTTTCTCGGGAGTTTGTTGTCGGTCGGGCGCCACCTGCGCGCCGTGTGGCGCGACGCGTGATATTACGTGCGCTGTTCGCTCCTCGCACGCCACTGCGCGTGAGGCGCGGGACCAGGCGACGACGGCTTGGGGTTGCGTTGCTCACACTGTCCTGCGCGTGCGCGCTGCCGACCGCCGACGCCTCCGCACAGGCGCAGCCGCCGAGCACCGACGCGAGACTCCGCCAGCAGCAGCAGGAGTTGCAGAAGCTGCGACAAGAGCGCGAGCAACTGGAAAAACGCATGGGCGATCTGCAGCGCAGCGCACGATCGCTCACTGATGAAGTTGTGAATCTCGACCGTCAGGCGGAAGCTACGTCGCGGCTGGTGCGCGCGCTGGAGCAACAGCTCGCCGAGATCACGGCTGAGGTGGATTCGGCGACGGGACGCCTGGTACGCGCGGAAGACGAGTTGCTCGGCAAGCGCGCGGTCCTGCAGCGACGTGTGGTCGACATCTACAAACGCGGTCCACTGTTTTCCGCGGAAGCGATGCTGTCGGCGCGATCATTCGGCGAACTGGTGGCGCGCTACAAATATCTGTACGAAGTGGCACGGCGCGATCGCAGCCTGGTGGCGCGCGTGGAATCTCTGCGCGATCAGATTGCGGGTCAGCGCACGCTGTTGGTGCGGCTGCAGGACGGCATCACGCGCAATCGAGTGGAGAAAACGGCCGAGGAACAACGACTGCGCGCTCTTGAGCAGCAGCGGACGCAGCGACTGGGTGTGGTACAGCGCGACGCGAGCAGCACGCGCCAACGCCTCACGCAGCTGGCGCGGGACGAAGCCCGACTTTCCAATCTGATCACGAACCTCGAGGCCACGCGACGACGCGCCGAGCTGGCGCCGAACGCGCGTCCGGCGGCGCCGTCCACGATCACCACCGCAGACTTCGGCAAACTGGATTGGCCGGTTGACGGCGAGATTCTCTACCGGTTCGGCCGTGTGGTGAACGTGAACAATACGACGACACGCTGGAATGGCCTCGGCATCGCGGCGCGCGCCGGTACGAATGTTCGTTCCGTTGCCGCCGGCGAGGTGATGGTGGCCGAAGCGATCGGGACATATGGCCTTACCGTGATCGTACAACACGGCGGCGGCGACTATTCCGTGTACGGTTCGCTGGCTGGATTGAGCGTCCGCAAAGGCGCCACGGTGACCAAAGGCGAGGTGATTGGCACCGTGGGCGCGGCCGATCCGGAACTGCCCCCACACTTGCACTTTGAAATCCGACCGCGCGGTCGAGCGGTTGATCCCCTTGAGTGGCTTCGCGCCCAGCGCCCATGAGTCCGGCCAGGAAAACCCCGTCGAAATGGACCGACCACGAGATCGGCCAACCGCATCCACTCGCCACGTGTCCCGAGCACGACCGGGCACCACTTGGCGCGCACGTCTCCATCGCCGGCGGCACACCCGAAGCGGCGCTGCGCGTCATGGAGATTGGCGCGAGTGCCGCACAGATCTTCACCAAGCAAGCCAATCGCTGGGTGGAACGCGAGGTAGAGGCAGCGGAGACCGACGCGTTCCGCACCGCGTTCGCGCGCACGCCGTCACGCTGGATCTGCGCGCACGACAGTTATCTGATCAATCTCGCCTCGCCGGATCCGGAACTGCGCGCGCGGTCGATCGAGAGCTTTCGCGCCGAGCTGCGACGCTGTCACGCGCTTGCACTCGACGCGCTCGTCTCGCACCCGGGCAACTTCATGGACGAGCGCGATAGCGGGTTGTCGCGCAATGTCGACGCCATCGTCGAGGCCCTTGAGCTCGAGCCCGGCACCACACGACTGTTGATGGAACTCACGGCCGGACAGGGCACCGTCCTCGGTGGGACGTTTGAAGAAATGGCGGAGCTGCTCTCGCGCATTCCGACGGCACTCGCGTCGCGCGTTGGCGTCTGCCTGGACACCGCGCACGTCTGGCCGGCCGGCTACGACCTTGTGAACGACTACGACGGTGTGTGGCAGCGGTTCGGTGATACCATCGGTTTTGCGCAACTCGGCTGTCTGCATCTCAACGATTCCAAAGCCGCGCTGGGTTCGCATCTCGACCGGCACGAACTCATCGGCGACGGTACAATCGGCGCGGAGGTGTTTCGTCGTATCATGACGGACGAGCGCCTCGCCCATGTGCCACGTATTATCGAAACGCCCAAAGGCGATCTGCCGGCGGCGGCCGATGCGCGCATGCTCTCGCTGCTTCGTTCCTTTACCGGCGCGTAAACACCACGCCGAGCGCGCGCGAAATGTCGACGGCAAATCCGCTGATTCGGCCCGTCGCATCGCGCGTGTATCGCAGTTGCAGTCCACCGGGACCGGTAAACTCATCTGTTGCGCTCGGACGCAGCGGCGCCACCTCGCCGCGCCAGCGCGAGAACGTCAGCCCGGTGGAGCCGACCGCAACGGTCCAATGCGCGGCCGCTTCGTCGCTCGTGTAGTCGCCGCCAAACTCGGCAAACGTCGCCGAGTCGTACGTGATGCGTACCGGCGTCACGGGCGGTGACGCCGGCGCGGTGGCGTTGACAAACGGCAGCGTGCCATCCAACAGACGACGCGCCAACACCGTCGGTGCGGCATCGCCGCGATTGCAGAGCATCGCCACGCGCACGTCGGACTCGGTGAAGCGCGCGAGAAACGCCCGATAGCCGGCCGTGGCGCCACCATGGTACACGGCCCGCACACCGTTCACGTCGCCGAGGTACAGACCGCCGCCGTATCCCGCGCCCTTGCCGTCGCGCAACACGCCCTCTTGCTGCATGCGCGAGGCCACGTTGGGCGCGCCGATGCGTCCGCGGACGATCGCGTCGGTCCATATTTGCAGATCTCCAACCGTCGTGAGCAGTCCACCGTTGCCGTGCACGTGTTCGAAGGGCATGTCGAGACGCCATGCGCCGGTGCCGTCGGGCGAGTATGCCTGCGCGCGACCGCGAACAAGACGCGCGGGGTCGTCACGCCAACTGGTAGCCGTCATGCCAAGCGGCGCAAAAAACTCGCGGCGCGTGAACTCGGCGAGCGAGACGCCGCTGACCCGGTTCACGATGATGGCAAGCAGGTTGTACCCCGTATTGGTGTAACTAAAGGCGGCGCCGGTCTCGTGATTGAGACCGCGTTGACGCGTCGCAATCGTGAGCGCGTGTTCCTGTCGGTGATCGCGCGTGCCGCGTGGCCATCCCTCGAGCTGCGCCACCGCGCCCCAGTCGCGCAGACCACTCGTGTGCAGCATCAGGTGCCGCAGCGTAATTGGCGCGGCGTACGTCGGCATCTCGGGCAACCAGCGCTGCAGCGTATCGTCGAGCGAGAGCAGGCCGCGTTCGGCCAGCAGCAAAACAGCGGCAGCCGTGAACTGCTTGGAGACTGAGCCGGCCTCGAAGACCGTCGTTGGCGTGATCGACGCGCCGTGCTCGAGTTCCGATAACCCCCATCCTTTGCTCAGCAGCAACTCGCTGCCTCGGCGCACGTCGACGGCGCACCCCGGAACCTGAGGACCGGCGAAACGGCCAAAGAGGCTGTCTGCCCGCGCCGACAACGGGGACGTCTGCGTGTGCGACACGGACAGCGGCGCCGCTGACGCGACGAGGACGACGAGGAACCGCGCGAAGCATTGCATACCGGCAGGGTGTAAATAGTTCGTCGAGTGCACCCGAAGAGCCGGACTGCTCTTGAGCGAGGGTCGTCGTCTAGGCATGTTTCGGTGCATAGCCGAACAGACAGACCGAATACAAACCGTCAGGGGCCGCGGGCGCGCTCGTCGCGAACGCTCTCCCCTTCTCCCTGATTCTACGGCGGCGCGCACGCCCTGGTGTCGCGCGACGTCACTTCGAGAGGGTCGCAACACGCATGGCGACACAAATCAGCCCCGATTCCAAACCGCGCGGAAGCGCTGACGGCCTGGCCCGGCAAGGGCTCGCGCCCACCGGTGACGTGCACTGGAACCTGATCGCGGCCGAGTTGGTCGAGGCCGCGATTCGACGCGGCGAGGGTCGGCTGGCTGCCATGGGTCCGTTTGTCGCGGTCACCTCGCCGCACACCGGCCGCTCGCCCAACGACAAGTTTGTGGTGCGAGAGCCGGCCAGCGAAGCCGATGTCGATTGGGGACGCGTGAATCAGCCGATCTCGACGCAGCACTTCGACGTGCTGCTCGCCGATGTACGCGAATACTTGAACGGCTTGCCCGAACTGTTTGTGCAGGATCTGTATTGCGGCGCCGATTCCCCGTCGCGTCTCAGCGTGCGCTACATCCTGCCCAACGCGTGGCACGGCAGCTTTGTCCGCAACATGTTCATTCGTCCGGCGCTGGAAGAGCTGGCCGGATTCGACCCGAACTTCACCGTGTATCACGCGCCGGAGTTTCAGGCGGACCCCACCCGACACGGTACACGCACGGGCACGTTCATCGTGCTCAACCTCGCCGCGCGCACGATTCTGATCGGTGGCACGCGCTACGCCGGTGAACTCAAGAAGTCGATGTTCACCGTGATGAACTATCTGCTCCCCAAGAGTGGCCAGCTGTCGATGCACTGCTCGGCCAACATCGGCCCGGACAACGACACCGCGCTGTTCTTCGGTCTCTCGGGCACCGGCAAGACGACGCTCTCCGCCGATCCGCAGCGCAGTCTGATCGGCGACGATGAACACGGCTGGAGCGCTGAAGGCGTGTTTAACTTTGAGGGGGGTTGTTACGCGAAGGCGATCAATCTGTCCGCCGAACAGGAGCCGGACATCTACGCGACCACGCGCATGTTTGGGACGGTACTCGAAAATGTGGTGCTGGATCCCGTCACGCGAGAAGTGATGTTCGACGACCAGACGATCACTGAAAACACGCGCGTGTCATATCCGCTGCCGTACATCAAGAACCATGTGCCGAGCGGACGCGGTGGTCACCCCAGGCATGTGGTGTTTCTCACGGCCGACGCATTCGGCGTGTTGCCCCCGATCAGCAAGCTGACGCCCGAGCAGGCCATGTTCTATTTTCTCTCGGGGTACACGGCGAAGGTCGCGGGTACCGAGCGTGGCGTGACCGAGCCGCAGGCGACGTTCTCGGCGTGCTTCGGTGCGGTGTTCCTCGTGTGGCATCCCACCAAGTACGCCGAGATGCTGGGCCAGTTGCTGTCCGAACACGGTTCGCAGGTGTGGCTGGTGAACACCGGCTGGAGCGGCGGTGCGTACGGGGTGGGCAAACGCATGAAACTCGCCTACACGCGTGCCATGGTGCGCGCGGCGGTGGCCGGTGCGCTGAATGACGTGGCCACGACGCCCGATCCGGTTTTCGGCCTGCACATTCCATCGGCGATCGATGGCGTCCCAACGGAAGTACTTGATCCGCGTCGCACGTGGAGCGATGCGGCCGCGTACGACGCGCAGGCCACAAAGCTCGCGGCCATGTTTCACGAAAACATCAAGAAGTTCGGTGACGCGGTCAAGCCGGAGATCCTCGCGGCCGGCCCTCGCCGCTGATCTCCGGGACGCCATTGGACATCCTGCGCGACCCGCTCTGGAATAACATCAGACTGGATTCACTGGCGCTCGCGCTGCTCGACACCACGGTCGTGCAGCGTTTGCGGTACGTGCGTCAGCTCGGTCTGGCGTATCTCGTCTACCCGGGTGCGTCGCACTCTCGCTTCGAACACGCCCTCGGAGCGCATCATCTGGCCGGTGAAGCGCTGCGCCTGCTCGATGAGCAGGGACAGCTGTCCGCAGTGGCGCCTGAAGAACCAGCGATTGTGCGAGCGGCCGCGCTGTTGCACGATATCGGGCACTATCCGTTCTCGCACGCGCTCGAAGAAATCGGTGCCATGCATCATGAGGAGGTGGCGAAACCGCTGCTGCTGGAAGGCGCGGTTGCCCACGTCCTGCAAACGCATCTCGGGAGTGACGCGCCCGCGCGTGTGTTCGCGCTGATCACCGGCACAAGTTCCAGTCCGCTGCAGGGCCTGATTTCCGGCTCGCTCGACCTCGACAAGATCGAGTATCTCAAGCGAGACGCGCACATGTGCGGCGTACCGTACGGCGAGATCGATGTTGATCGGCTCCTCAACTCACTCGTGATCGTGCACTCGCCGTTTTCGGGCGCGCACGGGGTTGGGGTGCGGGAGAAAGGGCTGTCCGCGCTGGAGTCGCTGCTCTTCGCGAAGTATCAGATGTTTCGGAACGTGTATTGGCATCATGCGGTTCGCAGCGCGACCGCGATGTACAAGCGACTGGTCGCCGAATCGCTGTCGGCGGGTCTCATCGAAGGCGCCCAGGTCGCGCGATTCACCGACGAAGGACTGCTGCATCATCTGGACGCATTGCCACTGCCGCCAGTAGCGCGTAGCCTGCTCGAAGGGTTGCGCCGCCGCCGTCTGCACAAGCGGGCCCTTGAGCATCCCGCGGCGGTGCTGGGCGAGGGAACCGGCGAGTGGCTCGCGTCTGACTACGCACTGACGCGACGTGTGGAAGATGCGCTCGCGCTCGAACTCAACATGTCACCCGGTGCGGTGCTGCTCGACTTCCCGGTCAAGACTCAGATGCTCGGACTGGACCTGCCACTCGTGCGGCGCGATGGCACGATCGAACAACTCACCGATCGCGGATGGGAAGGCGCGATCAACCTGCCTCGACTCAGTGAAGAGCTGTATCAGTCCGCACGTCGGTTGCGAGTGTTCACAACCGACCGCGCGCCGGTGCCGGAGCGCGCGGTGCTGACGCTTGTGGCGCGATCCAGCGACGAAGTGCGCGACCGGCTTGATCGCGGCCTCGCGCTGCTGGGCTAACTGCCGCTGCGATCCGCCGCGCGCGCTTCGGCCAGCTTGCGCGCAATACCGCGATAGAACGCGGCCTCCTCGGCCTTCCGGTCTTCCTCGAGCGCCATGGCACAGCGCTCGATCGCGAAGAGGATGTTGCCGAGATACAGATCTGCTACCGCGCCCACGCTGGCGGGGACCGTGGCGTCAGCCATGACTGGGCACGGGATGTTCTCCCGTGATGCTGCGCGAGCTCGGGTTCGCCGAGACTGCGATGACCTGCACGACAATCGCCGTGATGTTGTCGAGCCCACCTCGGCGATTCGCGTCGGTGATCATGGCGCCGATCTGTTGCCCCGGCGTCCCGCGCGTCTCCATCACCTTCTGCAGATGTGCATCATCCACCATGCCCGTGAGCCCGTCGGACGCGAGCAGGAACGCATCGCCGGGCAAAAGCTCGCCGTGCAGAATGTCCGGCTCGACCGCCGCGTTGGCGCCCACGCAACGCGTGATCACGTTGCTGTAGGGATGGTAACGCGCCTGTTCCGGCGTGAGGAATCCGGCGTCCACCTGTTCCTGTACGTACGAATGATCCTTCGTGAGCTGGCGGAAGGTGCCGTTGCGCAACAGATAAATGCGCGAGTCGCCGATGTGGCCGATCACCCAATGCGACTGACCGAGCAGCAAGCAGGACGCAGTTGTACCCATGCCCTGCTTGTCGGCTTCGACGATGGTGCGCTCGAAGATCGCGCGATTGGCCTGTCGCAGAGACTCGGCCATGACCTGCAAGGCGTGGGCGCTCGCAGCGTCGCGAACATCGGCCATATCCCGCGCGACGATCTGAACGGCCATCTCGCTGGCGATTTCGCCAGCGGCGTGGCCGCCCATGCCATCGGCGACGATGAACAGCCCACGCTCTTGATCAGCGTCGGCATAAAGGCTGTCTTCATTGCCTGCACGAATTCGCCCGACATCTGTGCCGGCGGCGACGGATAGCTGCACGAGGTTGGTCGATCGGGTCCCGGTACGGAGGGCTGCGAGGCAGTGAGCAGGACCAGAGGCCCCGCTCGCCACTCGCTCTCACTGCCGAAGCTACGCGCTAGTCGCGGGGGTTGGCAAGCGTCACAGCTGCGGCACTTCGCCGGCCGGCACCCGCGCCACGCCGCTCTCGAGTCGAAACAGGCGTTCGTACTGCCCGCCAGCCAGCAGGAGTTGGCGGTGATCACCGCGTTCCACGACCTCGCCATGATGCAGCACCAGGATTTCGCTGGACTCCACAATGGTGCTCAGCCGATGCGCGATCGCGATGGTCGTTCTCCCCTGCATGAGGGTAGAAACCGCCCGTTGGATGTCGGCTTCGATTTCCGAATCCACGGCGCTGGTCGCCTCGTCCAAAATGAGCAGCGCCGGATCGGCCGCGACCGCGCGGGCGAAGGCCAGCAACTGCCGTTCGCCGACGCTGATGCCGGCTCCGCGTTCCGCCAGCTCGTGCGACCAGCCGCCTGGCAGGCGCGCGATGATGCGATCGGCCCCCACACTGGCTGCGGCCCGTTCCAGCCCGGACTGGCTCAGCGCCGACGAGAGGCGGATATTGCCGGCGACATCACCCGCGAAGAGAAAGATGTCCTGCTGGACGTAGCCCATGACGGCGCGGAGCACGTCGAGCGGGATCTCGCGGATGTCCGTGCCATTGAGTGTGATGCGTCCTCGCTGCGGCTCGTAGAAGCGCAGGAGCAAGTTCACGATCGTCGACTTGCCCGCCCCGGTGTGGCCCACCAACGCCACGGTCTCACCGGGGCGCACGGTGAAGGACACATCGCGCAGCACCCAGGCTGGCGACGTCTCATCCCTCACCGGCAACGACCCATCCGAGGCCGGCACCTGACCTCCGGTCGCTGGCGTGGAGGCCGAGACCGCGTCGTCGGAGATGCCCTGCGCTGCGTCGTAGTGAAACCACACGCCCTCAAAGGCCACGGTGACGCCAGCGCCGCGCAGCGCCTTCAACTGCGCCGCGCGATCGGTCGTGCGGCCCGTGCCCGGGGTCGCCGGCGTGTCGAGCAGTGAAAAGATGCGCTCCGAGGCCGCCATCGCCGCCTGCAGAATGTTGAACTTCTCCGACAGATCCTGCAGCGGCTGAAAAAACCGGCGCACCAGTTGAAGGAACGCCGCCACCGTACCAACCGTCAGAGCGCCATCCTGCACCCGCCCGCCACTCGACACCACCAGGCTCGCCAGCGCGAGTGTGGTAAGGAACTCAATCACCGGGAAATACAACGCATACACCCGGATCGACTTGAGATGCGCATCGAGATGCGCCGCGTTCAGCCGATCAAAGCGCGATCGCTCATCAGCCTCGCGACCGAACAACTGCACCACGCGAATACCCGCCAGCCGTTCCTGCAGAAACGCATTCAGCTGCGCCAGTCGCGTGCGGATCTCGCGATACGACTTGCGCACGTACTTCTGAAAGATGCTCGAGACGGCGAACACCATCGGGATCACAATGAACGCGGCGAGGGCCAGTCGCCAATCGATCAGGATCATCACAACGCTGATCGCGGCCAGCGTGAACAGGTCGCCGAGGCCGGCCACCACGCCCGAAGTGAAGAGCTCGTTGAGCGCTTCGACATCGCTGGTGGTGCGCGTCACCAATCGCCCCACGGGCGAGCGATCGAAGAAGCTCACCGGCAACCGCTGCAGGTGCGCGAACAGCTCCCGACGCAGGTCACGCATGACGCGCTGGCCGAGCAGCGCGGTGAGCAGCGTTTCTGCGTACGTGATCCCGAACTGCAGCACCAGTACCAACGCAAAGGCGAGAGACGCCAGCGTCACGACACCGATGTCGCGAGCTGGCAGCGCCGTGTCGATCACCCAGCGGGTGAGCAGCGGGCCCACGAGTTGCAGCCCGGCCTGGACGGAAATCAGGCCGACGGCAGCCACCACCAGCAGTCGCCAGGGGCGCACGTACGCGAAGAGCCGACGCGCCAGTCGCGCGTCGAATTTCCGGCCCTGCGTGTGCTCGTCGGATGCGGGAGTTGCAGCCATGGGCGGGAATCTAGCGCGTGCTCCCGATAGGTTTCTCCCGGTGGAGACTCTCAAGTGAAAGACTACATCAGGATTCGTGGCGCGCGGCAGCACAACCTGCGCGATATCGACGTGGACATTCCCCGCGCGGCCCTCACCGTGATCACCGGCCTGTCCGGCTCCGGCAAATCATCGCTCGCCTTCGACACGCTGTATGCCGAAGGACAACGACGCTATGTCGAGTCGCTGTCGGCGTACGCGCGCCAGTTTCTCGAGCGCATGGAGAAGCCGGATGTCGACTACATCGAGGGCATCTCACCCGCGGTGGCAATCGAGCAAAGCAACCCCACCCGTTCATCGCGCTCCACCGTGGGCACGGGCACTGAGATCTACGACTACCTGCGTCTGCTCTGGGCGCGCATCGGTCGTACGCACTGTCGCACCTGCGACCGCGAGTTGCGCCCGGACAGCGTCGAGTCGGTCACGAACGCGATCTGCACGCTGCCGACGGGTGTGCGCTTCATGGTGGCGGCACCGCTCGTGCGTTCGTCGCTGGTCACGCACGACGTGTTGCTGGAGAATCTGCGCGCGCGCGGCTTCGTGCGTGTCGCCCTCGATGGCATCGTGATGCATCTGGACGATCTCGGTGATCGCAACCTCGCTGAGGCCGCCGACGTGCTGGTGGTCATCGACCGACTCGTCGTCAGCGACGAGATTCGCGCGCGTCTCGCCGACGCCGTGCAAACCGCGTTTCGCGAAGGTGACGGTGATGTATCGCTGCTCTTCACTGAACCGGTGCGCGCGCCGGATACCCATAGCGGGCGCGACGCCGGACAACTCGTCACGCGGCTGCGCTACACCGAGCGGTTCGAGTGTCCCGACGACGGCACACGCGCCCCGCAGCCCACACCGCAACTGTTCTCCTTCAACAACCCGCGCGGCGCCTGCGCGACCTGCAACGGATTTGGCGCGGTGCTCGGCTACGACGACGCACTGATCGTTCCTGATCAGGAGCGGTCGCTGCGTGACGGCGCGATCGATCCGTGGACGAAACCTCGCTACGAAAAGCAGCGCCGCATGGTGCTCGACGTGGCGCGCACACTCGGCCTTGATCCGGATCTGCCGTGGCGACGGCTCCCGGCCGCCGCTCGCGAGCAACTGCTGCGCGGTGGCAAGCGTCCGTACGTGGCCATTGTACCATTTCTAGTCGCGCTCGAAGAGAAACGCTACAAGCAGTACATCCGCGTGTTCCTGCGTCAGTATCAAAGTGCAACCGCCTGCCCCGCCTGTCTCGGTGCGCGCCTGCAACCCGATGCGCTGGCCGTGCGGGTGGGCGGTCAGCGTATCAGCGATGTAACGCTGCTGCCCATCGACGCACTGCACGCGTGGTTCGACACCCTCGAGTTCACGCCGTCGGAGCAACAGGTGGCGGACACCGTGCTCCGCGAGGCACGCGCACGCACACGCTTCCTGTGCGACGTGGGACTCACGTATCTCACGCTGGACCGCGCCACGCGCACCTTGTCTGGCGGCGAAGCGCAGCGCATCAGTCTGGCCAACGCGCTCGGAGCCGCGCTCGTGGACGCGCTCTATGTGCTCGACGAGCCGTCCATCGGACTGCATCCGCGCGATATGTCGCGGCTGCTCGCCCTGTTGCATCGATTGCGGGATCGCGGCAACACCGTGGTGATGGTGGAACACGATCTCGACGCCATTCGCACGGCCGATTACATGATTGAGCTCGGACCCGGCGCCGGCGAACATGGCGGCAACGTGGTGTACAGCGGGCCACTGTCGCTGGCTGGTGAGAGCGGCCTGACCGGGCAGTACCTCACCGGCGCGCGTACGATCCCGCTGCCCGCGAGCCGACGCGCGGTGGGCCCGCGTTGGCTCTCGCTGCGCGGTGCCAGCGCTCACAACCTGCTCAGCGTTGACATCCGCATTCCGCTGGCGGCACTCACAGTCGTCACTGGCGTGAGCGGCTCGGGCAAGAGCACGCTCGTGCATGATGTGCTCTACCGCGCCCTCGAATCACATTTCGACGGCGAGAGCTCGGCCAAGGAGCATCTCGGGGAAACCGTCGGCACTTTCACGGCGCTCGACGGTCTCGACGCGCTGAGCGCGGTGGTGCTCGTGGACCAGAGTCCGATTGGAAGGTCGCCGCGATCGAATCCCGTTACGTTCGTGAAAGCGTTCGACGACATCCGCAAACTGTTTGCCGAGACGCCGCTCGCGCGGCAGCGCGGGTATGGACCCGGACACTTTTCCTTCAACGTGGCCGGCGGTCGCTGTGATCACTGCGACGGTGCGGGCGCGCTGGAGGTGGAGATGGTGTTCATGGCCGATGTCTTCGTGCCGTGCGACGCGTGCGGCGGCAAACGCTTCAAGCCGGAGGTGCTCGAGGTCACCGTGCGCGGCCGCAATATTCACGACGTGCTGGAACTCACCGTTGACGAAGCGATTCGCGCGTTCCCGCGTGAAGACAAACTCGCGCAGGCCCTCTGGCATGTGCAGCAGGTCGGACTCGGTTACCTGCGCCTCGGACAGCCGGCCACAACCCTCTCGGGCGGCGAGGCACAGCGGCTCAAGATCGCGCGCGAGCTCGCGCTCACGGCCAAGGGCGGCGGCAAGCGACTGTACATCCTGGACGAACCCACCACCGGCCTGCACCTCGAAGACATCCGACGACTCGCCGGTGTGTTCGAACGACTCATCGAGCACGGACACACGTTGGTCCTCGTCGAGCACAATCTCGACGTGATCAAGCTGGCCGACTGGATCATCGACATGGGTCCGGAGGGCGGCTCTGGCGGCGGCACGCTGGTGGTGATGGGGCGACCGGAGGAGGTGGCGGCACATCCGGCGTCGCACACAGGACAGTGGCTGCAGTCCGTGCTGCCGCCCGGTGGCGTGCCCGCGGCCGCCGGTCCGGCGCGTCTGTCGGGCGTGCGCAAGGCCACATCGCGGCGCAACGCTTGACGTTCGCACGCCGGTTGATGACTATTCGGAGTATTCCCGAGTAGCTCAGCTGGTAGAGCAGGTGACTGTTAATCACCCTGTCGGCGGTTCGAATCCGTCCCGAGGAGCCAGCATTTCCAAGTCTACTCTCAGGTTAGACTTTCTTTTTTTTGTGTCGGGGCGTAGCGCAGCCTGGTTAGCGCGCCTGCCTTGGGAGCAGGAGGCCGCAGGTTCGAATCCTGCCGCCCCGACCATTTCCCAGTATAAAAGCCAAACACTTATATGGTGTTTGGCTTTTTCTTTTTCCGATCCCCTCTCTATCATTTGACGATTCTTAATTTTTTTCTTCGCCTTATTGCACATCTGTTTTTTTCTGTTTCAAGATGGTTTTTTGGAATTTTGCCAGTTCCACTTTCACCACATTTTCGTAGCAGTCAGGGCAGATGCCATGGCTCAGAAGGATGTCGGAGTGAAGGTAGAGGTAGTCTGCCAGCTCAAGCCAGGCGTTGTCGGGAGCCCGGAGTTTTTTGCAGTAGCAGCAGATTGAAAGCAGCCCCTGCAGGGTTTTGAGCTCGTACTTGGTCCGTTCCAGCTCATCAACC